>NZ_JANYGJ010000081.1 GCF_025362455.1 Deinococcus sp.
GGCGGCTTTGGCCAGCACGGTGACCAACACCGCCACCGTCGCGGCGCCCGCCGAGAACACCGACAGCGACCTGAGCGACAACACGGCCAGCGACTCCGATACGGTTACGGCGCCACTGGCCGCCGACCTGAGCATCAACAAGACCGGCACCGCTACCGTGCTGCAAGGCGGCGCCGTCAGCTACACCCTCAAGGTCTGGAACCAGGGGCCGACACCCACCACTGGCGCGACCATAGCCGACACGGTGCCCGGCAACCTGACGGGCGTGAATTGGACCTGCACCGCCAGCGGCCTGGCTGTCTGCGGAACGGCTAGTGGCAGCGGCAACGCCATCAGCTTCGCCAGCGGCCTGCTGCCGGTGAACACCACCACTGGCGCGGCGGGCGCGACCAACTCGGCGCCGACCAGCGGCAGTTACCTGACCATCACGGTCACGGGGACGGCTACCACGGCGGGCAGCCTCACCAACACGGCCAGCATCACGGCGCCGGGCGGCATCACCGATGCGTTCGCTGGCAACAACAGCTCGTCGCAGGCTACCACTATCACGCCGGTTGCTAACCTGAGCATCACCAAGAGCGACGGCCTGACCTCGGCGGTGGCGCCCGCCGCCTCGACGTACACCATCCGGGTGACCAACGGCGGCCCCAGCAGCGTGACCGGCGCCGTGCTGACCGACCCTGCCGTGCTCGGATTCGCGGCCAGCAGCCTGACCTGTTCGGCGGCGGCGGGCAATACCTGCACCACTGCGCCGCTGCTCACCGATCTGCAAGGCACGGGTGTAGTGCTGCCCCTGATCGCCAACGGCGGCTTCTACGAGATCAGCCTGGGCGGCACGCTGACCGGCACCTCGGTAGGCAGTGTGGCGAACAAGGCCAGCGTGGCGGCGCCCAGCGGCACCACTGACCCGGACACCAGCAACAACAACGCCACCGACACCGATGCCGTTACCTACAACCTGGTGTGCAGCAAGGTGTATGCCAGCTCGTTCGGGGCGGCGGGCACGCGCAATCAGCTTTACGAACTCAGCGGCTCGATCCTGACCTCGGTGTTTACCGCGCCGCAGATCGTGGGTGGCCTGGCCATCAGCGCCAACGGAAGCGCGTATTACGACGACGGCACTTTCGCTGCGCCGCCGCTGTTTCGCTACAACGGCACGGCGCAGACCGCACCTGGACAGACCCTGCCGACCCTGAACGTGGGTGAGGCCGCCGACGCTGCCGGAAACGTCTACTACCTCGACGGCACCTACAATCTCCGCAAAGCGGTGGCTGGCGGATCGGGCGCGGCCAGCACGGTAGGCGCACTGATTTTCGATACCGGCGACACCATCGGGCCGTCGCTGCAATACGGCGACCTGACCTTCGACGGCAACGGGCGACTGGAGTGGTACGCCGCTGTCGGCGGCAGTGGCAAATCGTACCTGTACGCGATCGATCCGGCCACGCGCCGGGCCAAGAACTTCGGCAACATCGGGCCGGACGGCGCGACGGGCCTGGCCTTCGACGCGGCGGGTAAGCTCATCACCACCGGAGCGGGCGGCGCCAGTGTGATTTCCGTTGATCTGGCCGCCTCGACCCTGACGGGCACTGTGGTAGGCACCGCCAACCCGCCAGTCTACGACCTGGGCTCCTGTGCCACGCCGCTGCTCAATGCCATCCTCGACGTTCAGAAGTCGGTCAGGAACGTGACCAAGAATACCAGCCCGGCCATCACCACCGACCCCGGCGACACGCTGGAATACACCATCACCATGACCAACACCGGCAATTTCCCCTCCACCGACGCGGCCCTGACCGACGGCATTCCGGTGGGCACGAGTTACGTGGCGGGCAGCACGACCCTCAACGGCACGGCGGTGGCGGACGTCGCCGGAGCGATGCCTTATGTGGCTGGAAAGGAAGTCTTCACGGCAGCTCAGCCTTCAGGCGTGATTCTCGTCACCGCCGTGAACGCGGCAGTGGTCAAATTTCAAGTCAAGGTCAACGCCAACACCGACCCGGCAGGCAGCGCACCCGGCAGCATCAACAACGTGGCGTCCGTCAACTACCCCACGGTCAGCGGCGGCGTGAGCACCACCCAGACGGCGGTGAACCCGGTGACCAGGGCGCCGGTCAGTCCCCGTCTGATTCTCAATAAAACAGTTGTCGGGCGGGCCAACACTGCCGACCAGTTCACAGTGCAGATCAAGACCGGCGCTACCGCCGCCTTCAGTGGCAGCACCAGCGGCACCGGCACCACCGCGACGACGGCCCAGCAGACCCTGAGCGCAGGTACCGCCTACACCCTGACCGAAGTGATGGCCGCAGGCAGCGCCAGCACGCTGAGCGTCTACTCCACCTCGGTGAGCTGCACCAACGCCACTACGGGCGCTACCACGACCCTGCCCAGTGGCAGCGGCCAGAGCTTTACCCTCACCCCAGTGCTGGGCGATGTGATCACCTGCACGCTCACCAACTCGGTGGCGCTCCAGCCGCCCGTCGTGACTTTGCTCAAACTGGGGCGCAACGTCACCAAGAACACCGCCTTCATCGCCGGAACCGGCAGCGTGGGTGTGCTGCCCAAGGACGTGGTGGAGTACTGCCTGGTCTACAGCAACACCGGCGGCGCGGCGCCCAATTTCAAGATCACCGACAAC
>NZ_JANYGJ010000113.1 GCF_025362455.1 Deinococcus sp.
CGTTCCAGGGCGGCGGTGGCGGGCGAAAAGGGGATGTTCAGGGCCGCCTCGTAGCCGGTCAGGGTCAGCACCTTGACGTTGCCGCAGGCGGCGCGGGCCAGCGTGCTCTTGCCGATGCCCGGCTCGCCCAGCAGCAGCACCGTCGGGGGCCGACCTCTGAGCACGTCCCAGAGTGCTTCGCGGCCCACCAGCGCGGGTGGCAGCGGCGCGGGAATGGGCAGGGCCGGAGTGAACGCCGCACGGACCGGTGCCTGTGGGCTGCGGGCCTGCTCGGCCAGGCGCAGGGTTTCGGGCAGCGGCGAGAGGCCCAACTCGGTGCGCAGCAGCTCGGTGCAGCGGGCAAACTGGCGCAGGGCGGCTTCCCGCTCGCCCAGGTGCAGGTGCAGCCGCATGGCCTCGGCGTGCCAGCTCTCGCGCAGTTCGTCGGTGCGCAGCAGTTGCTGCCAGAGTTCGAGCGCCTCGTGGACCGCGCCCTCTTCCTCGCGGACGTGGGCCTGGGCCGCTAAGGTGGTGGTCCAGCGCTCGTGGAAATGGTTGCGCTGTTCTTCGAGCCAGCTCGCCAGTTCGGGCGCGTCGTCGAACTCGGTGCCGCCCAGCAGCGGGCCGCCGTAGTAGCCCAGCGCCCCGGCGTAGTCCAGCTCGCGGGCCGAGCGCAGAAAGCAGGCCACATCGGTCTGCACCTCGTCGCCCAGGCGCAGGTGTTCGCCGTCGACGATCAGGTGCGGCCCAATCGGCGTGCGGCGCACCCGGCTCAGTTCCTGACGCAGATTGACGCGGGCCGAACTCTCAGTGTGGTCCTCCCACATCAGCGAGACCAGCCGTGAGCGCGAGGTCACACCCTCCAGCGCCAGATACGCACACAGCGCCAGGGCGCGGCGGGTCGGGAAGCGTACCGACTGCTCCCCCGCCCGGATTCCGGCAAGCCCCAGCAATGTCATGGAAATCAAGGGTGTCTCCAACCGCCGCAAGTGGGTGCTGACCGGCGAGTCAGCGCGTTAGAACTATGATAAATGATTTTGGAGTCGAAATACCCGGAAAAAAGCTTGACCGGGTGTAGAGGGCGGCCCGTGGCTCGTGGCTTGTGGGAGGGGCGAAGGGCGGTGAGTGTCGCGGGGATTTCAAGGGACGCCCGGTGCAACCCCCCACCCGCTGCGCGGGAGCCCCCCTCAAAAGGGAGCCGAAAACACGCGCCCAGTGAGCGAATCCTTTGCCTCCCTTTTGAGTGGCATACCTCGAAGAGAGGGGAGGTGGCTGCGCAGCAGACGGACTCGCAGGGCGTCTTGAGCAAAACGGCCTCCTGGTCAGCGCAGCGCCCATGAGGACGCTTGACCGCACCCATCAGGCCCGCTCGCTGCGCAGCAGAGGGGTCGGTTGCCCAAAGCTTCGGAAAGTGGCGAAGCACAACCTTAGACGGGCGGCCTCCACCCGGAAGCCGCCCGTCCAGATCAGCGCTGGGCTGCTTAGACGCGCACCAGATAAGCGGATTCGATGACGTCGAGGGAGCGCACGGCTTCGAGCTGATCGCTGGTCAGGGCGTCGTCCAGGCTGAGGGTGAACAGGGCCTGACCACCCTTCTGGGCGCGGCCCAGGGCCATTCCAGCGATGTTGACGCCCCAACTGCCCAGCAGGGTGCTGAGCTGGGCCACCGCGCCGGGCTTGTCCTCATTGCTGGCGATCAGGATGTAGCCTTCGGGTTCGAGTTCGACGCGGAAATCGCGCAGGCGGGTCAGGCGCGGCGATTTGCCGAACACCGTGCCGCCCACCGTGCGCGAGCGGACCGTCCCCTCGGACTTGCCGGGCGCCGTGACCTTCACGATCACCTCGGTCTGGTAGTCGGGGCTGTCTTGCTGCTCGCGCACGGCGACGTTCAGGCCGCGCTCTTTGGCCAGGGCGCGGGCGTTGATCATATTGGGCGCCACATCGGTGCTGCCCGCCAGGTAGCCGACCAGCACGGCAGTCAGCACCGGGGCCGGGTCGGCGGGGAACTCACCCCGGAAGGTCACCTCGATGTCGTCGGCGCCGGGCAGGAGCTGCGTCAGGATGCGGCCCAGCTTTTCACCGAGTTGCAGATACCCGCCCAGCGCCTCCATCGTCTTGGCGTCCAGCGCGGGCGCGTTCACGGCGCCCCGGCTCACGTCGCCGTGCAGCGCGGCCAGCACCCGGCCCACGATCTCGGCGCCGACCCGTTCCTGGGCTTCCACCGTATTGGCGCCCAGGTGCGCGGTGATGCCCAGGTTCTGGGCGTGCAAAAAGATGTGCTCCGGGGTCGGCGGCTCGTCCACGAACACGTCGATGCCCGCCGCGAACAGGTGGCCGGAATTCAGCGCGTTGACCAGCGCCTGCTCGTCGATGATGCCGCCGCGTGCGGCGTTGACGGCGATACAACCGGGCCTGAGCTGCGCGAGTTCGGCCTCGCCCAGCATGCCCCGCGTCTCGTCGGTCAGCGGCGTGTGGACCGTCACGGCGTCCACCTGCGCCAGCAGCTCGGCCAGCGTGGCGGCGCGTTTGACCCCGGCCCGCTCGAACTTGCTGTCGGGCACGTAGGGATCGTAGGCGACCACGTGCATCCGCAGGCCCTGCGCCCGGTCAGCCACGATGCTGCCGATGCGGCCCAGCCCGATCACGCCCAGGGTCCGGTCCTTGAGTTCCAGGCCCAGGTATTTACGGTCCCAGTCGCCCGCGCGGGTCTTGGCGTCGGAGCGGGTGAGCCCTCTGGCGGCGGCCATCAGGTGCATGATCGCCAGCTCGGCGGCGGAGACGTTGTTGCTCTCCGGGGCGTTCAGCACCAGCAGGCCACGCAGCGAGGCGTAGTCCAGGTCGATGTTGTCCACGCCCACGCCGCCGCGCCCGATCACCTTCAGGCGCGGCCCGGCGGCGTCGATCAGCTCGCGGTCCACCTTGGTGCGGCTGCGGGTAATCAGCGCGTCGAAGTCGGGCAGGCGGCGCAGGGTCTCCGCACGCGGCAGGTTGCCCTCGTACTGAAGCTCGAAGCCGGGGAAGCTCAGGTTGCCGGGGTTCATCTCGTCGCAGATCAGCACGCGCAGCACTGGAGCGCTCAGGTCGGTCCTGGTCTGATCGGTAGGCGTCACGGAAGCGGTCATACGGCAGGGTACAGCGCCCAGGCGAAGCAGTCAGCAGGTTGTCTGTGTATCTGGGCTAGGTGTATCTGGGCTGGGTATCTGGGCTGGACAGTACCTGGGCTGGACATACTCATATCTGGTCTCTGGGCTGGACATACTCGACGCAGAAGCCCTTGAGACCGAGCGACCCGGTTGACACCAACTGGCCTCGACCTGAACGAACAGAGCGTCCAACACGATGTTTCCCGCCCTTCCCACAAGCCACGCGCCACAAGCCAGGCGCCAGCCCCCCTACTCCTCCAGCGGCGCCAGATGCGCGTCCCGGCTGAGTGCCAGCCGCAGCTTCCCGGCGTACTCGGCAGGGCTGATCTCGTAGGTGCCGAAGCGCTTCAGGTGGGGATTTTGAAGCTGGGCGTCGAGCAGCGTGAATTCCCGGCGGCCCAGGTGCTGCGAGAGCCGGACCAGCGCCACCTTGCTGCCGTGCGTGAGCGCGTGGAACATCGACTCGCCCACGAACGCCCCGCCCAGCGCCAGGCCCAGCACGCCACCGGCCAGCTTGCCGCCCTGCCAGGTCTCGAAGCTGTGCATCAGGCCGGTCTTGTTGAGGTGCAGGTAGATTCCGGCCAGCTCCGGGCTGATCCAGGTTTCCTCGCGGGCCATGCACCCGGCCAGCACACCGGGAAAATCGGTGTTCAGGCGCACGGTAAAGCGGCTCAGGTGCTTGCCCAGGCTGCGCGGAATATGCAGCGCGTCGCCCAGCGGCACCAGGGCGCGGCGCTTACTCGAATACCACTCCAGACCGTCACCGTTGTCCATCAGGAAGCCGCCACCCGCGTAGCCACGCGCCACCTCACGGGTCAGCGGGTCGGCGTGGTTGAGCATCACAGCAGCGGTGGGCACCCGGCCAGGGTAGCGGCTGGGACGGGGGGGGTGGTAGCCCTACCCCCACTGTGTTGACACCGCCCGGCTGACAGACCCTGCTTGATGCTCACGGCCACAGGCGGTTGATCCAGTTCTCCGGCTGGGTGGCCTCGCCGCGCACCCGAATCTCCAGGTGCAGGTGCGGGCCTTCCGAGATGCCGGTGGTGCCGACCTGGCCGATCACCTGGCCCCGGCTGACCTGCTCGCCGACGTGAACTTGCACCTTGGACTGGTGAAAATACAGGCTGGTGACACCGCCGCCGTGGTCGATCATCACCAGGCCGCCGCGCACCGGAAACTGTCCGGCGATCAGCACCTTACCGTCGTTGACGGCGCGAACGGGGCTACCCAGCGCAGCGGGGTAATCGGCACCGTAGTGGTAGGCCACCGGCCCGCCCGCGACGTAGGTGCGGCTCTGCCCGAACGAGCCGCGCAGGGGGGGACGGTCCAGCGGGGCCACGAAAGGCCGGGTCCACAGCGGCGCCCCGCGTGCGAAGTAGCCCTGGTTGACCATCTCGTCCTCGGCGGCCTTGCCGGGATCGGTCAGCTTCTTGGCCACCAGGGGCGCCAGCTTGAGGGCCACCACCGCGCCTCTGGCCTGGTTGCGCAGCGGAACGATGGCCCGCACGACCTCCTGGGCCACCCGAATCTCCACGATCACGGGGGTCTTCTTGCCGAGCACCACCCGGCCCGGCGCCACGTACACGCCCGCCGCGCCGAAGGGGGTGAGCACCTCGTTGGGCTGGCGAACATCCTCACCGATCTCGCTGGGAAAACGCACCGTCGCCTGAGCCGCCGCCTTGCCGCTGAGCTTGACGATAAAAGCGTCGCCCATCGACAGTTCGGTGGGCAGCGCCACACTGACGCCGCCGACCTCGAAGCTGCTGCCGCTGCGAACAGGAATGGCAGCGGCGGGCACGGGCTTGGTGGTGGGTCGGGGCGCCGTGGCGCTGGGTTGAGGCAGTGTGGGCTTGACGGGACTGGGCTTGACGGGACTGGCCGTGCCTGGATTGGATGTGCTCGGTCTGGGCGGCGCGGCGACAGGCGGCAGGGGCTCGGCGCTGGGCGGCGTCAGGGTAAAGCCACCGGACGCGGGTCTGGCAGGCTGAGCTGGGTTGGACGTGACCGGAGCTTTGACGGGCGCAGGGGGTTTGACCGGAGACACCGGCTGAGTAGTCGAAACAGGCTTGACCGGCGCCTCCGATTCGGGATATTTGAGCGGCACTGGCGGCACCGGAGTCCTGACGGTCAGCGGCAGCGGCTCCCTGGCACTCAACCTCAGCTCCTGGCCGATGCGGATGCTCTCGGTGCCCAGGTTGTTCAGGCGGCGCAACTCCTCGACCTTGAGGTTGTTGGCGCGGGCCAGGCTGTAGAGGGTGTCACCCTTCTTGACGGTGTAGGCGTGCGCCAGGCCGAGGGTGAGCAGCGGCAGAAACAGTGCAACGGTGATAGCCTTCATGGCCCGGAGCATACCTAACACAGATGAGGCTCACCCCCGGAAGCGTGAGACGAACCTTAAGAGAAATTGAAATTGTGCCAGGCGGTAAGGTGAGGAGTGCCTGTCGCGGCGGAGCAAGCGGTCCAGCGGGTCCGGGTGAGGGCGGTATGGAGGGAAGCTATGACCAGGGAACGCCACCGGATCGAGTTGAGTCAGGGTGACTTGCGTGCGGTGACCCGCTACGCCGCCGAGTGCGCCCAGGCTGTACTGGAGATCTTCGAGCGCACGTACCCGGCGGACGAGCGACCCCGCGCCGCCGCCCAGGCCGCCTGGACGTTCGCGGGCGGGGGCAAACGGGGCAAGGCCCTGCGTGACAGGGCCTGGGCGGCACTCAGGGCGGCCCAGGACAGTGAACAGGACGGCGACATGGCGGCGGGCCAGGCGGCGCGGGCGGCGATGAGCGCGGCAGGCGCGGCGTACCTGCACCCGCTGGCCGACGCGCACCAGGTCAAGCACATTCTGGGCGCCGCCGCCCACGCGGCCAGGGCGGCTGAACTGGACGCGGGAGATGACCCTACCGTCGGCGCCGAGCACCTGGAGCACGCTCGCCGCCGCGCCTCACCCGCCACCCTTGAGGTGCTGCGGCGCTATCCCCCAGCGCCGCCGGGTGGTGGGCGCGTCGGGGCACTCATGCGGGGTCTAGATACGGCCCTGCGAAACCGCTGCTGAGGGTGATGGACGTAATGCGCGGCGCTGAACGGTGCCACGTCGCCAGGCCGAGTGCAGCCGGGCCGGACAGGTGCGCTGCGCCGCCGTCCAGCGGAGCCGGGTTTCTTGGTCGCTCGATATGTGCCTCGATATGTGCCGATATGTGCATAGACGCGTCCACAGCTACGCTCAGGCGTCAGACTGCGGTTCGCACACCCACTACAGCTCCAGCGTCAGCGTCACCGGGCCGTCGCCCACCAGGCTGATGACCATATGGGCGCCGAAGACCCCTTCGGCCACCTCCACGCCGAGCGCCCGCAAGGCCACGCCGAAGTCGGCGTAGACGGCGCGGGCCAGGTCCGGCGGGGCGGCGCCCGTGAAGCTGGGCCGGTTGCCCCGGCTGGTATCGGCAAACAGGGTGAACTGGGAGATGCTCAGCACCGCGCCGCCTGTGTCGGCCAGCGAGCGGTTCATTTTTCCGGCCTCGTCATTAAAAATCCTGAGCTTGACCAGCCGCGCCGCCAGTGCCTGAGCCGTCGCCGGGGTGTCGGTAGGCGCCACACCGAGCAGCACGACCAGCCCAGGCCCGATCTGACCCCTGACCTGGCCCGTGACCTCGCCCGTAACCTCGCAGCGGGCGCTGCTGACGCGCTGAATGACAGCCCGCACGTCAGTTGTTCAGGCGAGCACGCAGGGCGTTCACGGCGCCCCCCAACACCTCGGCCTCGGTCATGTCGAGGTTGCCCCGCGTCTTCTCAGCGAGCATGCTGAGCAGCTTCAGCGAGCGTTGGGCGGTCTCCAGGGCGCGGCCCTCGGCCAGCAAGCCGTCGCGGCCCGCGCTGGCGGTGGCGGCGTTGATGTCGCCCAGCGCGGCCTCGGCGGTGGCCTGCAAGGAGTGAACCAGACCGAGAAATTCGGGATTAGCCATGTGGGGATGGTAGCAAGGCGCAGGGAGGTGGCGAGAGCGCAGCCTTGTGTTGCCCAGTTTACGGTATTTGCGGCATTTGCGGTACTATAACTCAGAGGTGCTCCCATGACATCCACCCGCCACGAACCCCGTGCCCTTCTGACCATTCAGCAGGCCGCTCAGCTCCTCCATGTCAGCGACGATACTGTGCGGCGGCAGATCAAAGAAGGCGATCTGCCCGCCATTCATCTGGGCACCACCCCCAAGGGCCGTCCCCGCTACCGCATCGCGCGGGAGGTCATCACCCGGCGGCTCGACCCCGACCAGCACAGTGCCAACCAGCTTAGCCGGAACCCGTCTGCCGCACCGTCCGCCTCCGAACAATTGCAGGAAGTGTTCGCCTCGCTCACCGAGGGTCAGCGCGAGGTTTTACTGACCGAGGCCATCGCCTGGGCCAGACAGCAGCAGCCCACACTGGAAACGAAGGGATTGCCGCCTGAACCCAGCCGCGAGGATTTGCAGCGCCGATTTGCCCAATCCAGACTCAGAGACGCGCTGGACCGCTGAGTGACGCCGCCGCTTCGGCTGGTGGTCGACATTCAGGTGCTTCTCAGCGGGGTGACCAGTCCACATGGTCCCGCGCACGACCTCTGGCAGGCCGCGCTGCGCTTTGACGTCGTGCTGGTCCTGGCAGAAGGCCATTTCTCGGAACTGGTTCGGGTACTGACGTATCCGCAGGTACTTGTCCTGGGCGGCGGGAAGCTGACCCCATCTCTGAGTTTCCAGTTCGCCAACCAGTTGTTTCAGGTGGGCGAGTATTACCCACGGTTGCCCGCAAGCGCCTGGCCGTCATGTCCAGACCCCAAAGACTGGTATCTGCTGGATCTGCTCGTGGCCTCCGGCGCGGACGCTCTGATCAGTAAAGACCGGCACCTGCTCAAACTGCGTGAGGCCCTGGGCCTGATGGTGCTGGAACCTCGCGAGTTGCTCAGACACGGCTTCGGTTCCGCCCAGTGAGGCTTCTCTCAGGACGCCACAGGTGCGCCGACCCAGCCACATACCGAAGGACGGCTGTCCACCCCCACTTCAGAACAGCGTCTCCTGCCCCGGATCAGGCTTTAGCCCGCCCAGGCCCTCCGGCACCCGCACGCCGTCGAGCACGGCCCGGACCTCCTTGATGTCCTGCCAGGTCAGGCTTTTGGGGCCGCCGGGGGCGCGGGTCTCGTTGCGCAGCAGGTAGGCCGGGTGAAACATCGGCATCAGGTAGGCGCCGTACAGGCGCTCACGCTGCTCATAACGGTGCCAGACGCCGCGCAGCTTGGTGATGCCCTGACGGGTTTGCAGCAGGTACTGGGTCGGCGTGTTACCCAGCGAGATGATGACCTCCGGGCGCAGCAGAGCCAGTTGGGGCTCTAACCACAGCTCGGTGCAGGTCTGAATCTCCAGGGGTTCCGGCGTGCGGTTGGCGGGCGGGCGACACTTGACGATATTGGTGACGTAGACCTCATCCCGGCCCAGCCCCACGGCGCCCAGAATCTTGTCGAGCAGTTGCCCGCCCCGGCCCACGAAGGGCCTGCCGAGGCGGTCCTCGTCGCCGCCCGGTCCCTCGCCGATGATGACCAGCCGGGCCTGCGGATGGCCGTCGCTGACCACCACCTGGGTGCAGCCGGGGCGCAGATCGCAGGCCACACACAATCTGTTGCGTTCGGCCAGCCCGGTGAGCGCGGCGGTATCTACCTGTTCGGGCAAGCTCACGCTTTGGGCGGTGTGCCCTTGGCAGTACCGTCGAGAGCGGCGACAGTTTGCAGGGCAGCGCCGTTTTCCGGCTGTGAACCGAGCTTGGGGCGCAGGCTGCGGGCCTCGCGGCGGGTGCGCGGGTCGAGGGCGATCATCAGGAAAAAGTTCTCCAGACCGTTTTCGCGGCCCTTGGTCTCGGCGTGCTCGCCTTCGGGGGTGCCGGTGACGAACGGCAGCGCTTTGTACAGCCCCAGCGCGTACAGGATCACGTCTTCGGGGGCGTTGACGGCGGCGTGGGCTTCGAGTTCGCCGTACACGCCGCGCCGCGCCTCGGCATGCACCCGGAAGGCGTCGGGGTGGGGCGTTTCGGGGGCGCGCAGCAGATCCTGGCGGGCAATCCGGCGGTAGTGCTTGAGACCTTGCAGAAGCTGTTCGGTGGTCATCAGGCTTTTCACAGGGTAAGTCCTCCGGGGGCGTGGACGGGCATCAGGGCTCAAGTCTAGATCATTGTCGGCGGGCGGCGGGGCTTGCCGGTCGCTTCGTCTGATCCAGGTTCGTCTGGTCTGGGGGCAGAACCGCGCAACCTTCCTGCTCTAGAGCAGATGTCATAAAAAGACCCTTTTTATGACCGAGCGGAGCGAGTAGTGTTGACTGAGCAAGGCGCAGAATGGAGGCGCGGGGAGGCTGTTTTTCCCGTGGCGTAATTCGGAGTACTGCTCTAGACTGCCCGGCGAACGTGGACGCTTCCTCTGCTCTCCTCCCCGCCGACCCTGCCGGGTTGCTGGCCCGGCTGCACGCCCGCCGCGCTCACCTTCCGGCCCAGGGCACCACCGTTTACCGCGCCGCGCACACCACCGAAACCGGCGGACTCCTGGCGCTGGACGTGGCCGGAAGCGTGGGCATCCTGAGTTTGTATGCCGGGCTGAGCGCCGAGCAGGAAGCCGCACTGGGCGCCGCCTGCGGGGTGATAGGACTGGAGAGCGTATATCTGAAACGCCGCCCCCGTGAGGCCAGCCACGCCGCCAACACCGAGCGCGAGTACCTGGCGCCGCTGGGGCCGCTGTGGGGCGAGGCCCGGCCCGAACTGACCGCGCTGGAAGCCGGTGTGCCGCTGCTGATCCGCCCCGGCGCCGACCTGAGCATCGGTATCTTCACCGACGCCAGAGCGGCGCGGCAGTGGGTCCGCACTCACACGCCGCCGGGGGGCCGGGTGCTCAACACCTTCGCCTACACCTGCGGCTTTGGCCTCAGCGCCGCGCTGGCCGGAGCGCTCAGTGTCAAGAACGTAGACCTGTCGCGCAAGGTGCTGGCCTGGGGACAGGAAAACTACGCCCTGAGCGGCCTGGACGCCCCCGACACTGACTTTCTGTACGGCGACGTGTTCGACTGGCTGACCCGGCTGGCCAGACGCGGCGAGCGGTTCGAGCTGGTGATCCTCGACCCGCCGAGCTTCGCGCGTAACAAACACGGTGTCTGGCGCAGCGAGCAGGGTTACGCCCGGCTGCTGGCGCAGGCCGCCGCCGTCGCCGCGCCGGGAGGGCAGGTGCTGGCGCTGTGCAACCACGCGGGCATGACGGGCGCTGCCTTCGAGGCACAGCTCCGGCTGGGCGCCGCGCAGGCCGGGCGAACCGTGAGCGTCACGGCCAGCTTCGGCGCGGGCGAGGACTACCCCGGCGCCACGCATCTGAAAGTGCGGGCGCTGAGGCTGGACTGAGGAAGTGATACGAGATTATTGATCCCGGCATCAGTCCACATCGCCCGTTGACAGGATGGCCTCGTGACGCGGCGGTAAAGGCCCGTGGTAGCCGGGTCGGGGACGGTGGCTCAGCATGACAATTTGGGAGTCGTTGACGTTGCTGACTTAGAGCAGTACTCCGAATTACGCCACGGGGAAAACAGCCTCCCCGCGCCTCCATTCTGCGTCCTGCTCAGTCAAAACTACTCGCTCCGCTCGGTCATAAAAAGACCCTTTTTATGACATCTGCTCTAAGAGACTGTCTGGAAAGTAAGAAGTCGGGCAATACTGTCTCATCGATATGAGTAGAATCAAAGGATGCAATTGTATCCAACCGATACGACAGATGAAGAGTGGGGGATTCTCAAGCCGCT
>NZ_JANYGJ010000119.1 GCF_025362455.1 Deinococcus sp.
GGCGCGGGGTTCGGCTCAAAGTTCGGCAGAGGGTTCGGCGACCCCGGCAGTGCCCAGCGCCAGTCAGGGCTGAGCGGGGGCAACGTGCCGCTGCGGCTGTTTCCCAACCTGCCCGCCACTGATCTGGCCGAGTTGCCCATCCCCGACCTGCTGGCCCGGCAACTGGCCCGCCCGGTCATCTGGACCGAGCTGGTCATCGTGCTGGCTGTCAGCTACGCGGTCTGGTGGCTGGGGCGGCGCCTGCTGCGGCGGCTGGCGCTGGCGCTGCCCACCCAGGTCCGCTTGCTGCGTGCCCTGGCCTGGGCCTGGCTGCTGGCCTGCCTGTTCGGGGCGCTGTCGGTGGGCGTGGCCGCGCTGGAGCTGCCGCTGCCGATTTTGCAGGGCGCGGGGGCCGAGATCACCTCCTGGTTTCGCAACAGCGCCGGACGATTGATCGTCACGCTGGCGCTGGCGCTGATCGTCTGGAACCTGATCGCTGCGCTCTCGGCCCGGATCGTGCCCGGCGACGTGTTCAGCCGCCGCTCGGTACGGACACGAACCCTGCGCGGCGTGGTCGAGAGCGGCCTGCGCGTGGCGGTGGTGCTGGTGGTGGCCGTCAGCGTGTTGCAGGTGGTGGGCATCGATGCCAGTACCCTGCTGGCGGGCGTCTCGGTGTTCGGGCTGGCGGTGGGCTTCGGCGCCCAGAGCCTGATCAAAGACGTGTTCAACGGGTTTTTCATTCTGCTCGAAGACCAGTACGGCGTCGGCGACGTCATCAGCGTCAACAACGGCCTGCTCAGCGGCGGTGTGGAACAACTGAACCTGCGCGTCACGGCGTTGCGGGCCTTGGACGGCACGGTCCACATCATTCCCAACGGCCAGATTCTGACGGTCAGTGTCAGTAGCAAGGACTGGTCGCAGGTGGTGGCCGCCGTGGACATCACCCCGGAAGCCGACCTGGCCCGCGCCCTGGACGTGCTGGCGGGCGTCTGCTCGGACCTCTACGCCGACCCCGAATGGAACGCCAGTATGCTGGACGCGCCCGAATTGCAGGGTGTCAGCAGCCTGGCGGGCCGGGGCGTGGAGCTGCGGGCGCTGCTGCGGGTGCAACCCAAAACCCAGTGGGCGCTCCAGCGCGAGTTCAACCGCCGCATCAAGCTCGCCTTCGACGCGGCGGGCATCGAGCTGTCGTACCCGAACCATAGTGTCAGGCTGCCAGACAAAGACGGGAGTACAAAGACGACGGCGTGAGGTGCCGGGTAAACTATTATACCGGGTTCAAACAGGCCGAATTGGTCTTATAATTCGGATGAAACGAAAATGGTGTGAGTAGCATAAACCGGCTTCCAGTCGTCTTTTTCGTGCGCTCCGTGGGTTCCTGTCACCAGATGTCGCGGTCATGGTGTGATATACAAACCTGAATACTTCGGGTAACATGAAGGTGTGGAACTGATCAGCGTGTCAGCATTCACGGCGTGACTGGTCGAAGGAGTTTTATGAAACTACCGCACCGCACCGCACCACTTCTACTTTCGCTGGCACTGATGCTCGGCGCTTGCGGAAGTCAAACTTCCACCGTTGATGGGCAGGTAGTACCTGGCGCTGAGGCGACCTACAAGGATGTTTCAGTTTCCATCAACCCGCAGGTGCTGGGCAGTGAGCGTAAATTGGAGGCCCAGGCGCTTGAGAAGCACGGACAGCACGCCAACACGTTGATGCGCACCGAGCAGGGCAACATCGAGTTTTTCCAAAAAGAAGTGATCGTCAAAGTGACTGATGAAAAGTCATTCGGTAAGTTTTTGAAGAAGTATGACGGTGTGGTGCTGAATGATGGCACGTCTCCAACGCCTGTGTTGAGCGGTGCGGAGAAGGGAAACAAGTTACGCCCAGTGCCTCAAGGGCTCTGGCGGCTCGTGCAGATCACAACGCCAGCCGTTTCGATGGACGCTATGGCCAAGAGGCTCAGCAAAGATGAGTTGAAAGGCAAGATTGAGTTTCCCGATCAGGAGACGGCAAACCTTTATTATGCAACACAGACAGCTCAGGACGAATTCGGGCTGGCAGTAACTACGAATTACGTCATGCGTCCTACTGGCGCTACTGGAAACGATCAGGATGCGTTGCTTAGCACTGGAGGACGGGTCACGCCAAACTCTCCAAGCTGGTACTGGCAATTCAAGAAGACAGGCGTAATACGGGCATGGGAAGAGCTTGGCTATACTGGATTTCGCCCCGACGTTGGAATTATCGACACTGGTTTCAAACCTAATGACTATGAGCTGACCGGATTCAATCCGATAAAAAACTCAAGCACCTGGTTCAAAGGAAACATTGCTAGCCAACAATACGACTACCAAGATGGAGATACCGACGTAACCAGTTTTGACGGTGATCCCGATTACAACAACAGTTTGTGGCATGGTATGAGTGTTGCTCAGGTAGCACTCGGTGCAAGTAACAATCAATACGGCTCAAGCGGCGTAGCGCCTGGTGCCTGGCCATACCTCTACCGGTTAGGTCGCGGAATTGGCAATGCTTTGAGTTTTTATGATGCAGCGCGAGCTGTAGACAGAGCTGTAGCATCTGGAGTTGACATTATCAATATGTCATTCGGCACCTTAATGCCTGGCGGCGGCAATGTCCCAAATCCTTATGGATTTTACCTTTCTGACGCACTTCTCAGGGCAGAGGCTGCTGGAGTGATTAACATCGCAGCGGCAGGTAACGACAATCGCTACCAGGATTCAGTGCGTTATCCTTGGTTCCTATATCCTGTCCCAGCTTCGTGGTCCTCTGTGATTGCTGTGGGAGCCACAGACGAGCTTGACAAAAAAGCCAGCTATTCAAATTGGGGTCCCATGGTGCAAATCTTTGCTCCAGGGGTAAATCTCACTGCCAGCTTTACGCCTGGAAATGCGTCGTCTTGTTATACAGCATCTCAACTCTTCTGCGCCAGCACAAATTTAACTAGTAATCAGAGATTTGACGGCACTTCTGCGGCTTCTCCTTTTGTTGCTGGAGCCGTTGCCCTAATGCGGGATGCAAATTTTAGCCTTAACCGGGCAGATGTGGTGAAGATACTGCAATCAACGGCATTTAAAAGCACGGGCGACCCGGCAGTAGACAGCATTGGAAGAATTAATGTCTATGAAGCCGTCAAGAAGGCAATGACGTATGTTCGCTGACAGAATCTGCAAACTAAAGATCGCAACGATTGTAGCCATCCTCTGTGTAGGAATAACCGCTTGTACTGACGCTATTCCAGTTACCACCGTAGCTTTTTACAATACAGAAAGCTTTGCTAAACTTAAAGATAAGTTTGGTAGAACTGGCCGTGTTAGTTTCAGCGCAGACAATCTGTCGATAGTTGAGCTTGATACTGTGAAGAATGGGAAATTATTTGTTGGAGACAAATCGTTTGCCCCTGGCACTTTATCAAGCGGTACTTACTCATGGGGGCTTTTTGAACCTTGCAGCGGATTACCTCAAGGCGACAACATCACCATTCGCTACGAGCTGTACGATTCTGCCGGAGCCATCGTCAAGCAGAACAGTATTTCTGGCGTGAAAATCAGCGCCTGCTGATAGCCTTTCTCACTTCACCAATCAGGGCGGGGGCCAGAGTGCCTCCGCCCTGCTTCGCTGCCTCTATTCCTAAACTTTTCCTAAATCCGCCTTGCCCACACCCTCGCTTCGCCCAACCCCCACCCAGCGCGGCCCTGCGCTATCTTTACTCCACGTCGAACGTCAGGGTGGGGATGACATGCAGAAGTACCGGCAAGGTGAGACTTTCTTCGACGAGATGTTTACCGCGCAGGGCGAGGTCCGGCCCCACTACCAGGGCGTGCAGGACTACCTGGAGCGCCTGGGCGTGCCGGAATTCGAGCGCCGCCGGGCGCTACTCGACCTGGCCTTTCGCAACCAGGGCATCACCTTTACCGTCTACGGCGACAGCGCGGGCACCGAGCGGACCTTCCCCTTCGACCCCGTGCCGCGCATCATTCCGGCGAGCGAGTGGGCCGGACTGGAAGCCGGGCTGACCCAGCGGGTGAAGGCGCTGAACGCCTTTTTGCGCGACATCTACAGCGACGCCCAGATTCTGAACGACGGCATCATTCCCGCCGAGCTGGTCTACACCTCGACTCATTTCCGGCGCGAGGTCCACGGCCTGAAAGTCCCGCTGGGCGTCTACACCCACATCGTCGGCAGCGACCTGATCCGCGACGAGGCGGGGCAGTACCTGGTGCTGGAAGACAATCTGCGTTCGCCCAGCGGCGTGAGCTACCTGCTGGCCAACCGCGCGGCCATGACGCGCATCTATCCCGGCATGTTCGACGGTCAGGGCGTGCGAACGGTGCAGCACTACACCACCGCGCTGCTGAACGTGCTGCGGTCGCTCAGCCCGCGTGCTCCGGAGGCCACCGTGGTGCTGCTGACCCCCGGCATGTACAACAGCGCTTATTTCGAGCACGCCTACCTGGCCCAGCAGATGGGCGTGGAGCTGGTCGAGGGCCGCGATCTGTTCGTCGACAATGGCCGGGTCTGGATGCGGACCACCGCCGGGCGCACCCAGGTGGACGTGATCTACCGCCGCATCGACGACGACTTCATCGACCCGCTGGTGTTCCGGCGAGACTCGGCGCTGGGCGTGCCGGGGCTGATCGACGCCACCCGCCAGGGCCGCGTCGCCGTCGCCAACGCCATCGGGGCGGGCGTGGCCGACGACAAGGCGGTCTACGCCTACGTGCCGCAGATGATCGAGTATTACCTGAATGAAAAACCCCTGCTCGGCAACGTGCCCACCTTCCTCGGCTGGGACGCGGGGCACCTGGCGCACATGCTCTCTCACGCCAGTGAAATGGTCATCAAGGCGGTGGGCGAGGCGGGCGGTTACGGCATGCTGATCGGCCCGGCGGCCACCAAGCAGGAGACGGCGGACTTTCTGGTGGGGGTCCGCGAGAATCCGCGCAACTATATTGCCCAGCCGGTCATCGGGCTCTCGCGCCACCCGACCTTCTACACCGATTCCGGCGACTTCGAGGCGGCCCACATCGATTTGCGGCCCTACATCCTGGTCGGCGAGGAGGTCACCATCGTGCCGGGCGGCCTGACGCGGGTGGCGCTCTCACGCGGCTCGCTGGTGGTCAACTCCTCGCAGGGCGGCGGCAGCAAGGACACCTGGGTGCTAGACCACGACGGCCCGCGCCCCTCGCAGATCCAGAGTCAGTTTCTGGGCGCCGAGGGCAGCGAGCTGGGCGCCCCGCTGAGCTGGCCTTCGCCCGGCCAGGGCGGCGGCGGTCCAGCCCAGCGCTGGCTCCAGAATGGCCAGACGCAGAGTCAGAGTCAGAGCCAGAGCCAAGGCCAGAGTCAGTCGGGCGGCGGCAGCCAGATGCAGTCCCAGTCGCAGGGTGCCCTGATCGGCCAAACCCCGATTGGACAGGCGGCGCCGGACCGGGTGCCGGGCCACCTGAAGACTCATCCCGGCTCAGGCGCGGCGGAGCAGACCGCCCACCGCTTTGGGAGCGGCTCGGAGCTGCCGGAGCTGCTGCAAGGAGATGAAGCGCTGCACCCGGAAGAAGGCGAGTCGACCGGCGGCGCCCCAGCTCGGCTTCGTCCGGGTCAGGGCAGTGCGAATGTAGTCGGCACAGACACAGAGATGCTGGAGGCAGGCACAGAGGCGGTGGATGTCGGTGCGGTGGATGTCGGTGCGGTGGACGTGGACCCAGCCAGCATCGACACCGCCAGCACGGACCCGCCTGACCCCAGCGTCACGCCCGGCATCGAGAACCCCGATTCCCTGGGAGACGTCTAATGCTGCCTTCGCCCTCTGGTCGCCCAGTTAGAACAGTGCGGTCCTCGACCCCAGTGGAGACCCTATAATGCTGCCTTCGCCCTCTGGTCGCCCAGTTAGAACGGTGCGGTCCTCGACCCCAGTGGAGACCCTGTAATGCTGCCTTCGCCCTCTGGTCGCCCAGTTAGAACGGTGCGGTCCTCGACCCCAGTGGAGACCCTGTAATGCTGCCTTCGCCCTCTGGTCGCCTAGTTAGAACGGTGCGGTCCTCGACCCCAGTGGAGACCCTGTAATGCTCTCGCGCCTCGCCGAATCGCTGTACTGGATGGGCCGCTACGTCGAGCGGGCCGAGAACGCCGCCCGGCTGCTCAACGTCAACTACTACGCCACCCTGGAGACGGGTGGCCGGGTCAGCGAGGAGTGGAAGCCGCTGCTCGACATTTCCGGCACCAAGGGGGGCTTCGCCGATCACTTTGGCCGCGCCGACGCCCACAGCGTGGCGAGCTGGCTGGCCTTTGACCGGCGCAACTCGTCGAGCATCGCGTCGAGCCTGTCGCGTGCCCGCGAGAACGCCCGTGGCCTTCGTGACCGGATTCCCTCCGAGATGTGGGAGACCATCAACCGGGCGTACCTGGACCTGTGCTTTCAGACCGACGACGTGCTGCTGCGCGACGGCCTGTTCGAGTACTGCTCGGCGGCCCGCGACCTCAGCCAGATGTTTTTCGGCATCGCCTTCGCCACTTTGCCCCGCGACGAGGGCTGGTCGTTCATGCGCAGCGGCCAACTGCTGGAGCGCGGCGACAACCTGCTGCGGCTCCTCCAGGTGCGCTACGGCGCGGCGGGCACGGGTCCGGCCCAGGCCGCCGTGGACAACCACCGCTGGATGGCGGTCCTGAAAACCGTCTCGGCCTACGAGGCGTACCGCAAGCGCGTTCACAGCGGCCTCGACCCCCGCGTGATCGCCGAGTTTCTGCTGCTCGATGAGGCCTTTCCCCGCAGCGTGCGCTACGCCGCCGCCAACCTCCACGACGCGCTGGTACAGATTCAGCGCCTGCACCCCCAGGCGTATCCGGAGCTGCTGCGTCAGGCGAGCTGGCTGCGTGCCCGCCTGGAACACGCCGACGTGGACGACATTCTGGAACGCGGGTCGCCCGGCTTGGACGAATTGCTGATCGACTTCAACGAGGTTGGCTCGGCCATCTACGCGGCGTATTTCACGACGTGAGGGTTGAGTCTGTGAGCTGCCGGTGTACGTGATGTCTGTAAAAAGAGTGCTCGTTTTCGCCAAAAACAGCTCTTACCGCAAAGAGGTTCGTCATCCCGAACGTAGTGAAGGATCTCTTGGTGCGACGGCAAGATTCTTACTTTGTCAGACGCTTTGAATTACGGCAAGCCGCCACTGGGTGACGCCACCACGCTGCCGCAACACGTGAATCAGGTCGGCTTGCGTTCGCTCTGCTCCAAGGTGAACGCCCGGCCAGCACCGCCCCCCCATTCCCGCCTGCCATTTCCCGTATCCTCAGTGCAGAAGGTATGCGCGCCGAGATTCGTCATGTCACCGAGTACGTCTACAAAGAACCCGCCTGGGATTCTTTCAACGAGGTGCGCCTGCATCCGGAGGCCAGCGAACGCCAGCAGCTCAGGAGTTTTCACCTGCTGGTCGAGCCCGAAGCCAGCAGCGTCACCACCCACCGCGACTACTTCGGGTCCATCGTGCATCACGTGCATGTCCACGAGCGCCATACCGTGCTGCGCATCGAGGCCCAGGCCCTGGTCATCACCAAACCCCCGCTGCTGCTGCCGCCCGCGCCGCTCAGCGCCCTGGGCGACCTGCGCGCTACGGTCTGCGAGTTCGGCCCGGTCACTGAATTTCTGGTGGCCAGCCCCCGCGTGCCCCAGGGTCGGTGGCCAGAGATCTTCGGCGTGGCCCGGCCCGGCCCCGACGATGATCTGCCGGGCTTTTTGCGTGCGCTGACCAGCCAATTCCACCGGCAGTTCACCTACAAGCCGGGCGCCACCAGCGTGCGCACCACCATTCTGGAGTTCTCGACGCTCCAGCAGGGCGTCTGCCAGGATTTCACCCACGCCATGCTGGGGGTCTGCCGCACGCTGGGCATTCCGGCCCGGTACGTCAGCGGCTACCTGTATTCCGGCGGTGAGATGGTCGGTGCCGACGCCACCCACGCCTGGGTCGAGGCGCTGATCCCCGGCGTGGGCTGGACCGGCTTCGATCCCACCAACGACGTGCTGGCCGGTGAAAAACACATCAAGATTGGGCATGGCCGCGATTACCCGGACGTCTCCCCGGTGCGCGGCACCTTCTACGGCGGCGCCCAGGGCCGACTGGACGTGGAAGTGCGCGTGTACGGTGAACAGCCCCAGTAGATTGCGTCTGTGATTACTTTTATAAGCTCAATCTGACCGCCGCATGACGACAACTTCATGTAACGGGGGTAGAGTGGCGGTCCGATCCTGACGCGCCAGCCCAACTCGGTACGGGTTCAGTTCGGTGTGAGTTTCGGTACGGGTTCAGCTCTGCGTGAGTTCAGTTCTGGGAGGAACCAGCATGACCGGGAATGGTTTGGCCCTTGTGCAGTCGCTCCCGTCCAGGTCCGTGCGGCGGCGGCGCGTCGCCTACGTGTTCGTCGGGTACTTCATCATCCTGGTGGCGGCGCTGCTCAGGGCCACGCCGGGAGCGGCGTCCTGGCTGTGGCAGAGCCTGCTGGCGGTGGGCGTCCTGAGTTTGCTGAGCGGCCTGGTCTACCTGCTGGGTGCTCGCCGCAGCCTGTTGCCCGAAGCCCAGTTTCATCAGGCGTCCGGTCATCAGGGGTCTGGTCATCAGGGGTCTGGCCAGCACGCTTCAGGCCAGCCCTGCCCGCGCCTGAGCGAGCGGCAATGGCGTCTGCTGGTGGCCGCCCAGATGAACGCCTACCGCATTCTGGGCGGCCTGGCCGTGCTGCTGTGCCTGGTCTACTGGGGCTTTTTGCCCGCCTCGGCCCGGCTGTTCGATACCGACTCGCTGGGGCTGCTGCTGCTGGCCGGAGCGCTGCTGCTGATTCCCAACCTGCCCAATGCCCTGCTGGCCTGGACTCTGGACGAACGGGACGTGGCAGAAACGTAAAACCGCCGCCTAGACGAGAGGGGCGGCGGTGATGGTAAATCTGGGATGGCGAATCTGGGCTCAGATGTTTACAAAAACAGCCAGCGGATGATGCCGAAGACTACGGCGTAGGCCACGCCAGAGAGAACCGCCAGCCCCAGCGCCTCGCCGTTGGTACGGACATTCATGCTCGACTGCACCGCCAGGAAACCGAAGTAGACCATCACCACCGCGATCAGCAAGTTGAACAGGTATTGCAAAAGCGGAATAATGCCGAGCAACGTGCCGAGAACGCTCAGTGGCACAAAAAATAGAGCGAAGGTATAAGCCACTTCCGGGTAGGTGCCGGTGCCCTTGAACAGCGCCTTGCCAATGCCGTAGACCGCGCCGGTAAATACCCCAAAGCCAATCAGCGTACCAAGGACACCACTCAGAAGCTGGCCAATGAAGCTGTATCCGTGGAACGGAGCGAAGATCGCCGCCACGGCGCCCGCGACCAGTGCGGCCAGCAGCACGTAGATGTACGCCTGCTGAGTCGTGCCGCGTTTCTCGAAGCGCTCGAAGGTGGCGACGCTCGGTTGCGCCAGCACCGCCGTGCTCTGGGCGAACATGTTCTGGATGGAGGCGCTCACATCTGGGGTCTTCTGCATACCTCAGAGTATGAGCACCGTGGACCCTGAGTTGCGTCATCCTTTTGGCTAAAGCTTGAGCCTGGGCAGGGCTGGCCTTCATCTTCGGTGCCGCTCCAGATACTGTGTTGAGATACTATGTTGCTCAACGCACAATGTTGCTGCCCTCTTACGCTCAGGCCGTAATTTAGGGTAGACTGTCTGGATGCTCAAGGTCGAGTCCGAGTACACGCCAGCAGGCGACCAGCCAACCGCCATTCGTAGCCTCGTAGACGGCCTGGACAGCGGGCTGAGGTTCCAGACCCTGCTCGGAGCCACGGGCACGGGCAAGACCTATAGCGTCGCGCAAGTGATCGAGGAGACCGGACGCCCGGCCCTCATCATGGCGCCCAACAAGGTGCTGACCGCCCAGCTCGCCGCCGAATTCCGCGAATTCTTTCCGTCGGCTGCCGTCGAGTTCTTCATCTCGTACTACGACTACTACCAGCCCGAAGCCTACGTGCCCGGCAAGGATCTGTTCATCGAGAAGGACGCCTCGGTCAACCAGGAGATCGAGCGCTTGCGGCATTCGGCCACCCGCAGCCTGCTGACCCGCAGCGACACCATCGTGGTCGCCTCGGTGAGCTGCATCTACGGCCTGGGCGACCCCGCCGAGTACCGGGCACTGAACATCATTTTGAAGGTGGGCGGTAAAGCCAGCCGCGACGAGATCATCTCGCGGCTGGTCACGCTCCAGTACGAGCGCAACGACATCGAGCTGGGTGCCGGGCGCTTCCGGGCCAAGGGCGACATCATCGACGTCTGGCCCGCCTACGACGAGCAGCCGCTGCGCATCGAGCTGTTCGGCGACGACGTGGAGAAGATTCAGGTCGTCCATCCGGTGACGGGCGACAAGCTGGCCGACCTCGACGCCACCGTGATCTATCCGGCCAAGCACTATGTCGCCAGCGCCAGCAACGTCGAGAGCGCGATTATCACCATCCAGCAGGAACTCGACGAGCGGCTGGAATATTTCAACTCGGTGGGCAAGCTGCTCGAAGCCCAGCGCATCAAGGAGCGCACGCTCTACGACCTGGAGATGATGAAGGTGCTGGGCTACTGCTCCGGCATCGAGAACTACTCGCGCCACATCGACGGGCGCCGCCCCGGCGAGACGCCCTACACCATGCTCGACTACTTTCCCGACAACTTCATCACCTTTATCGACGAATCGCACGTGACGGTGCCGCAGATCGGCGGCATGGCCAACGGCGACAAGGCCCGCAAGCAGACGCTGGTGGACTACGGCTTCCGGCTGCCCTCCGCCGTGGACAACCGCCCGCTGAACTTCCAGGAGTTTTTGTCGAAAACCGGCCAGACGGTGTTCGTCTCGGCCACGCCCGGCCCCTTCGAGCGCGAGGTCAGTGACAGCACCGCCGACCAGATCATCCGCCCCACCGGCCTGGTGGACCCGCCCGTGACGGTGCGCCCGATTCAGGGCCAGATCGAGGATTTGCTGGGCCGCATCCGCCAGCGGGCCGGGATCGGTGAGCGCGTGCTGGTCACCACCCTGACCAAGCGAATGTCCGAGGACCTGACCGAGTATCTGCTCGAAAAGGGCGTGCGGGCCAGGTATTTGCACTCGGACATCGACTCGGTGGAGCGCCAGGTCATCATCCGCGATCTCAGGTTGGGGCACTATGACGTCCTCATCGGCATCAACCTCTTGCGCGAGGGCCTGGACCTGCCCGAAGTCTCGCTGGTCGCCATTCTGGACGCCGATAAACCCGGCTTTTTGCGCAGTGACCGCGCCCTGATCCAGACGATTGGCCGGGCTGCCCGCAACGTCGGCGGGGAGGTCATTCTCTACGGCGACACCATCACGCCCGCCATGCACACCGCGATGGAGGAGACCCGCCGCCGCCGCGAGAAGCAGAGCGCCTTCAACGAGGCGAACGGTATCACCCCGACCACCATCGTCAAGGGCGTGCGCAACGTCATTCGCGGTGAGGAAGTGGCCGAGTTGCCCGCAGGCGGCGACCTGTCGGGTGACCGCGACACCCTGACGGTCCAGCTCACTGACCTGGAACTCGACATGTGGCAGGCGTCCGAAGACCTCGATTTCGAGAAAGCCGCCGCGCTGCGCGACCAGATTCGCAGCATCGAGGCCAAGCTCCAGGGCAAGAACTTCGAGCAGCCCACCGTGCCGGGCCAGAAGGTGAGGAAGCGGGGGCGACGGTGAGTGTAAACTGGAGGCATGAGCGACCCCGCCTTCAAGACGATGAGCGTTGAGGAGTATTTGCGGACCGAGGCGACGAGTCCGGTCAAGCGTGAGTACGTCGGCGGCTTCGTGTACCCGCTGCACGGGCAGGCGGGAGCGAGTGACGAGCACATTTCGATTTGCGCCAATCTTAACGCAGAACTCCATCGGGACGCCAGAAAAATGGGCTGCAAGCTCTATCAATCGGATATGCGTTTATATATAGATTCTAAAGGGACGTACTTTTATCCAGATATGGTGCTGATATGCGATAAAGAAGACAATAACAGATATTTTAAAACTCGACCTTGCCTTATCGTTGAGGTGCTTTCGGAGAGTACAGCGGCCCATGATCGTGTCGGTAAATATGCTCTCTACACGGCCATCCCCTCGCTCCAGACCTATTTGATGATTGAGCAGCTTGAGCGTCGCGTCTATGCTTACCAGAAATCGATTGACGGCCTCTGGGCCATGCGGGAGCTGATCGGCAACGGTGAAATTCCCCTGCCCTGCCTGGACCGCAACCTGAGCCTGAACGAGATCTACGACGGCGTGTTGTAAGACGGGCCGCAGATCATACCGCCTTCCTCGTGACCATGCGCTAACTTGAACCGTGACACAGAATCCTGAAGTTGAGACCCGGATGCGGGCTTTCGTAGAGTACTGGCGCACCCTCAAAGGTGATGAGAAAGGCGAATCGCAGGTGTTTTTGGATCGACTTTTTCAGGCGTTCGGCCACGCAGGTTACAAGGAAGCTGGCGCTGAACTCGAATTCCGGGTCGCCAAACAGGGCGGCGGCAAGAAATTCGCCGATCTTCTCTGGCGACCCCGCCTACTCATTGAGATGAAGAAGCGCGGTGAAAAACTTGCCAACCATTATCAGCAAGCCTTTGAATACTGGACGCGTATCGTGCCGGACCGGCCCCGATACGTTATCGTCTGCAACTTTGACGAGTTGTGGGTCTATGACTTCAATACGCAGCTCGATGAGCCGATGGACCGCGTGAAGCTGGAAGACTTGCCCACGCGCTATCCCGTGCTGGGCTTCCTTTTTCCGGAGGAAAGATCACCCCTGTTCGGAAATAACCGGGTCGAGGTCACGCGGGAGGCCGCAGACGCGGTATCCGTGGTCTTCAACAGCCTCATTCAGCGTGGTGAAGACCGGGACCGGGTGCAGCGCTTCATGCTCCAGAGTGTGATGGCGATGTTCTCAGAGGACTTCGGGCTGCTCCCCAAGAGCCTGTTTACCGAACTGACCGCAGACGCCAAGGCGGGCAAAGGCAGCACCTATGATCTTCTGGGCGGCCTGTTCCGGCAGATGAACGACCCCCAGGCGGCGCGGGGTGGGCGCTATCAGGGGGTGCGCTACTTCAACGGCGGCCTGTTCAGTACGGTTGACCCGCTCGAACTCAACGCCGACGAGCTCTACTTGCTGCACAAGGCGGCGCTGGACAACGACTGGTCCAAGATTCAGCCACAGATTTTCGGGGTGCTGTTTCAGAGCAGCATGGGCAAGGCGGACCGGCATGCCAGGGGCGCTCACTACACCTCGGAGGCCGACATCATGCGGGTGGTGCTGCCGACCATTCTCCGGCCCTGGCAAGCCCGGTTGGACGGCGCCAGTAAAGTCAGTGAGCTGGGTGAGTGGCTGGTTGCCTTACGGCGCTTTCGGGTGCTCGATCCGGCCTGTGGAAGCGGCAACTTTCTGTACGTGGCCTACCGTGAGTTGCGGCGCCTCGAAGTCCGTGCCCTGCAAAAACTGGCCGAGGTCAGCAAAGACGCGGCCCGGCAGGCGGCAGGCAGCGTCAGCATCCGGCAGATGTACGGCATCGAGTTCGACAGTTTCGGTGCTGAACTGGCCAAAGTGACCCTGACGCTCGCCAAGGAACTGGCGATTCAGGAAACCCACGATCTGCTGGGCGGCGTTGGCCTGGATTTTGACCAGCCGCTGCCGCTCGATAATTTAGACAACAACATTCTGCACGCCGACGCGCTCTTTACGCCCTGGCCTGCCGCCGACGCCATCATCGGCAACCCACCGTTTCAGAGCAAGAACAAGTTGCAGCAGGAAATGTCGCCTGTGTACGTGCGGAAGTTGCGGGCCGCCTACCCGGAAATGCCGGGCCTGGCCGACTACTGCGTGTACTGGATTCGCAAGGCCCACGACCATCTCCAAGACGGCCAGCGGGCCGGGCTGGTCGGCACCAATACCATTCGCCAGAACGACAGCAGGGTGGGCGGCCTCGACTACGTGGTCCAGCACGGCGGCACCATCACCGACGCGGTGAGCACCCAGGTCTGGAGCGGCGACGCCGCCGTTCACGTCAGCATTGCCAACTGGATCAAGGGTGAAGAGAGCGGAGACAAGCATCTGGCCTGGCAGGTGGGCGACCACCGCAGCAGTCCCTGGCAGGAAGT
>NZ_JANYGJ010000138.1 GCF_025362455.1 Deinococcus sp.
TTGCCGCTGCTGCTCATCTCCGGCGGCGGGCAGGGCCTCTACCGCAGTCTGGAGAAGGTGGTGAACGCGCTGGGCCAGTTGGGGCGGCGGGTGCAGGTGCTGGTGCTGGCCGGGGCCGACCGGGTGGGCATAGAGCAGCAGGGCGGCGCCACCGTTCACCGGCTGGGCTTCACCACCGATTTTCCCGAACTGCTGGCGGCTGCGGATCTGGTGGTGGGCAAGGCGGGCGGCCTGACCGTGGCCGAGGCGACCACTTTAGGCGTCCCGCTGGTGATCTACGACCCGATTCCCGGCCAGGAGGAATACAACGCGCAGTATCTGGTGAACAAGGGCGCGGCGATCTGGGTCAGGGAACTCCACCGCCTGCGCCCCGCCGTCTTGCGAGCGCTGGACGAGGGCGAGCATGCCCGCCTGAGCGCCGCCGCCAGAGCGCTGGGCGTACCGGACGCGGCCCAGCGGGCGGCGAAGGCCATTCTGGAGCGCGTCTGAAGCGGACGTGGAAGGGCGCGGGTGTGCTCCTCGCCGCCTTCATCGGCCTGCCGTATCTGCTGGTGCAACGTTTGGGGCTGGGCGTGGTGCGTTCCGGCCACTGGAAGCGGCCCGGCGTCGCCCTGACCTTCGACGACGGCCCCGACCCGGCCACCACCCCCGCCGTGCTGGACGCCCTGGAGGCCGCTGGCGTGGTGGCGACCTTCTTCGTGCTGACGCCGAGAGCCGGAGCCCATCCCGACCTGATCCGGCGAATGCGCTCGGCGGGCCACCAGGTCGAGCTGCACGGCGTCCGGCACCGTCACGCCTGGCTGCGCAGCCCCTGGGACGCCTACCTGGACGTGGTGCGCGGCGCCTCCGAGCTGGAAACGCTGACCGGACGACGCCCCACGGTTCACCGCCCGCCGCACGGGGCGTACACGCTGGCGGTCCTGCTCGGTCAGCGCCGCGCCAATCTGACCAGCGCCCACTGGGACGTGGACGCCCGCGACTGGCTGGCCGGACAGGTGCCCGCCGAGATCACGGACCGGGTGCTGGCCCGGCTCCACCCCGGCGCCGTAGTCCTGCTGCACGACGCGGGGCCAGGTGCCCGCATCACCGCCGCTGCCCTGCCCGGTCTGCTGCGCGAGCTGTCGGCGCGGGGCTACAGCGCCGTTCGTCTGGATGAACTGACCGGCGCCGCGCCGCTGGGTTTATATGGTCTGCCCCGGCGCCTGGCGGGCGTCTTCGATACCCTGTTCGACCACCTGGGCGGGGTTCGCCCGCTGCTGGGCCGGGCCGACTCGCTCTACCGGCTGGCGCGGGTGCCGTTTGCTTTCGGGGGCGTCACACTCTCAGACGGCACTCTCGTCAGGCGCGGCGCCCCGGTGCTCGAACTGCACGTCAACAACCCGCTGATGGTGGACACCGGCTTACTCGCCACCCTGCGCCGCTCGGTCAGCCGGGAATTGCCGCTGCTGGCGCGTGAACTTGCCCGCCGCCCCGACTGGCAAGGCGTACAGGCGGTCTGCTGCACCAGCACCCTGAGCCCGCTGCTGGAGCACATGGGCTTCGGGACGCTGCCGCTGCCGCGTGCGAGCCGCTGGCGCCTGACGATCTGGGCAACGGTGCTGCGGCGCGTGTACGGCAGCCGCGCCCGTGCCCCGGAGGCTCAACTCAGCATCCTGAGTCGGGAGAGCTTTCTGAAGCGGTACGGCAAGCCGTAAGTTAGAGCTGCCTGAGCGCCTGCGCCGCCCGATCAAACCCCGGTCTGAACCTCAGCGCCGCCTGGTAGTCACTCTGGGCTGCGCTCGTCTGTCCCAGCGCGGCGCGTGCCCGGCCCCGCCAGTACAGGGCTTCCTCGTGGTCGGGGGCGTCACGCAGTACGGCGTTGGCGATCTCAACCACCTCGGCGGGGCGGCCCACCCGTAAGTACGTCTCCAGCATCCCGAACTGGTACCAGCTCATCCGCCAGGGCAGACCACCGACCACGCGGGCCGGGCGCGACTTGTAAAGCTCCGCAGGAGAGGGGTCCAGCGAACGGTCGAGCGGCGCGGCGCGGGCGCGGTCATAGGCTCTGGCTGCACCCCTGGCGTCCCCGACGTGCAGTTTGGCGGTGCCGAGGTTGAACCAGGCGAAGGCGTCCTGCGGGCGGGTCTGTGTCTCGCTCTGAGCTGCCCGCAGGGCCAGGCGCCACTCGTTGCCCGGCACTGAGCGTTCGCCCAGCAAGGCGTTCAACTGCGCGAGCTTGTTTTTGGGCACCACCACCAGATAGGTTCCGCCAAAGCCGCGCCACAGCTTGCTCAGTTGGGCATACGGCATCCGCACCTTGGGGCCGTAGAAAGAGTCCAGGGCACGAAATTCAGCGGCTCTGTCGTCGTAGCCGGTCACCAGGCGGTAATGGCCCATGCCGCCCTCCTCGCCGGTCACGAACCAGGTTTCTATGATCACCGGAAACCCGGCGGCGACCAGGGATCTCAGCAGCGACGGCGTGCCCGCCACGCCGGAATGCACCGCGTAGCCCTGCTTGCTGGCGTAACTGGCCATCTCGCCCGGCCCCACGTTCTTGTTGGGCTTGAGCACAGGCGCAATGACAGCCTGGGTCTGGTTGCCGCCCCAGACGCTCATGGCCATGCCGATGGTGACCGGGCCGCAGTTGTTCAGGCGCTGATACTCGTGGCGCATACCAGTGAGCAGCACTTGTGAAGGGAGGGCACAGGCCAGCGGTCCACACGCCAGCAGCGTAAAGAGAGGCAGGGCGACACGCATACCCCGCATGTTGCCCTGCCTTCATGGATTCCGGCTGAGACGCACTCCAGCCTGTATGCTCGGTGCTCGTCTACTTCAGCGGCGCACTGGCAAACGCGGTGCTGACCTGATCGCACCACAGCACCACGGTGTTGAACTTGGCCATGTTTTTACCGAGGGTCTGGGCGCTGACGGTGAATTTGGCGTCGCCGCTGAACTTTTTCAGGGTGCCGACAGAGACGTACTTGCCCGGCACTTTTAGCTTGGCGCTGTCTTTCAGCACGTCGCCCTGATATAGCCAGACTTTTAGGTCCGGGGCGGCCTCGGTTTTCAGGCCGGTGATGCTCAGCACGTACCTGGCGCCGACCTTCTCCCAGCTCACCTTGCCCTGGGTGGGCGCCGCCAGCGATTTGAACTCGCCGCGCAGGCCCATCATGGCGCCGTCTTTCATCGTTCCGTCGTTCATGGCGCCGTCTTTGTGATCCGTCATGGCCGGGTCGGCGGAGGAGGGCGTGGTGCTCTGGGCCAGGGCGACCGTGCCGGTCAGGGCGAGCAGGCAGGTCAGGCTCAGGGCGGACAGATGGCGTGCGTTCATGGTGTTCTCCTTGGTCGAGCAGGGATGAGAGGCGAGGATTGTGCGCGAGGGAAGCCGGTTACTGCGGTGCCAGCGTAAAATTCACCTGCACGTCGGTGCGGGCGTCGGCGCCGGGAATGCGGATGCCGAAATCTCTCAATGTGACGTTGAAGGTGGTCATGACCGCGATCTGGCCCGACGCGCTGCGAAGGGCGGTGATAGGCGCCCTCAGCGGCTGGCTGATCCCTGCCAGGCTGAACACGCCGCTGACCTGTCCGCTGACGCTCTGGCCCACCGGCAGGCTGCCGATCCCGCTGAGTTGCGCCAGCTTGAAGGTGGCGGCGGGAAAGTCGGCCACCTTGAGATAGTTGCGGGCGTGTTGGTCACGTAGCCCGATACCGGTGCCCAGCGCGCCGAGCGGCACCTGCACCAGGCCGCTGGCCTTGCCGGGATGGGCCGGATCGAGGTCGAGCTGAGCATTGACTGCACTCACCTGACCGGGCACCGGGATGAACGTGACGCGAAAGTTGAAGTGGGCACCCGTCGCCGGGTTGGGGATACTGGTGTATCTGGCGGCGCTGGCGCCCAAAGGTAGGGTCAGGGCCAGCAACGCCACCAATGGGCGCTGCAACGATGTATTCATAGGCTGTTCTCCTTTCTGCCGAGAAGTACGCCCGGGTCTACACCAGGAGTTCATTCGCTGGTTCAAGAGTTGTCTAGCTGGGTTTCGTCGAGTGCTCGCGTCTGAACTTCCTGCCTGGCAGCGGCGTATCTGTCAGTAGGAGACGTGAATGCTGAGCATGCCGGTGGCGGTCAACTGGACCAGAAGACGTAAGTGGGAGGGGCAAAAACCTGTCGCCAATATCCGGAATGCTACCTTGAACCCGATGTCGAGCCAGGAGCAGGGTGGTCCCAGCGACGCCGAACTGATCGCCCGCTTCGCCCTGCGCGACGAGGCGGCGCTCGGCGAGTTGTATGACCGCTACAGCGCCGCCGCCAACGGCCTGGCCCTCTCGATTGTGCGCGAGGCGGCGCTGGCCCAGGAGATCGTCCACGACTCGTTTCTGAAAGTCTGGGCCAGACCCACGCTGTTCGACCCGCGCCGGGCGGCCTTTTCCACCTTTATCCTGACGGTGGTGCGCCACGCGGCCATCTCCAGGCTCCGGGGCGTCAGGTACACCCTGCCGCTGGACGACGAGGAAGGTGCGCCGCTGCCGCTGGCCGATCCCCGCGTGGACCTGCTGGAGCACACGGAGCAGCGGCAGCGTGCTGAGCGCGTCCAGGCGGTACTGCGAGAGCTCAAGCCCGCCCAGCGCGAAACCGTCGAGCGGGCGTACTACCAGGGCGAAACCCGCGAAGCCATTGCCGGGGCGATGGGGGTGCCGGTGGGCACGGTCAAGAGCCGACTGAAGTACGCCCTCGACAAGCTGCGCGGTCTGCTGGGCGAGGATTTCGAGGACGACATTCCACAACTGCACGGCGGGGAGGTGAAGTGAAGATGACGGGTAGCAGCGATAACCTGAGCGACTGCCAGCGCTGTGAACTGGAGCTGGGCGCCGTGCTGCTGGGTATCGCCGACGCTAGGGCGGTGCGTTTCGTGAAGGCTCATCTGCCCGGCTGCCCGGAGTGCTCCCAGGTGGCCTTGGATCTCCAGGCGACCATGACTGACTTGCTGTACGTCGAGCCGGTTGAGATGGCCCCCAGTGCTCGCAATGCCCTGCTGGAGCGTGCCCGACAGGTGCCGCTGGAGGCAGAGCAGATCAAGCTGCCAGTCGACATTCAGCCGCTGCCGGACCAGGTTCTGAACAGTGTTGGCCGTCCGTCCCGTGCCCGGCCTTCCCGCTGGGGCGCCTGGATCGCTACCGGGCTGGGTCTGGCCGCCGCGCTGGGGCTGTTTGTGCCTCGCTTGAGCGCTGGCCCCGACATCCGGCAGGCCGACGTGGTGATCAGCGCGGGCGACTCGTTGGTGCTGGCCCGCAGCGAGAACAGCCGGTATCCGCTGGTGATCCGCACGGCGAGCGGGCAACTGCGCGGTGTCGAGCTGGCCCAGGCCCGGCCCGCCTGGTACACCGAGGGCGTCTACAGCGGTGGCAAAGCCTATCTGCTCGACGCGGCCAACGAGAGATTGGTGGTCCTCAATGTAAATCAGGGCAAAGTCGAGCGCACCTATCCGGCGCCGGGCGGCGCGGCGGGGCTGGCGGTTAATGATCAGGGCATCTTCGTCAAGTCGGCGGCGAGCGGGGAAATGCGGCTGTTCAGGGGCGAAAGTTGCGTGGTCACGGCCATCGGCCAGCCTGCCACCATCCCTCAGGCCGACTACATGGACGCCGTGCTGGCGCAACCGAACCGGATTCTGACCACCCAGCACGTCAGCGGGCAGGTCGTCGCCCTTTCAGTGGACGGCAGCCGGGTGCTGGCGCGCTACCAGGTCGGCGGCGCTCCGGTGGGCCTGGCGAGCTGGCAGGGCCGCACGCTGGTGCTGGATGTGCAGGGCCGCCTTCTGGAGCTGAATGCCAGCGGTCAGATCACTCGGACCCTGGCGGTGCCCGGCCACCCCGACAAGTTCAGCTTGATGGGTGACCACGCCTACCTGACCGACCGGGGCGGTAGGGTCAGCGAAATCGATCTGGTGGGTCTTACCGTAACGCGGCAGCGCACCTTCGGCAAGCCAATGGACATCGTAGCCCTGCCGGACGGGCGCCTGGCGCTGGCCGACGCCACTCGCGGCCTGGTGATGCTCAGGTCCGATCTGAGCGAGCTGTGAAGCCGAGTGCGAGTGAATATGGTGCCGTGCGTCAATCAATCGAGGGTTGTCATCCTGAACGTAGTGAAGGATCTCGCCGTTGAACGACGAGGCTCGCCGTAAAGCTCAGCATCACGTCCAGCCCAGACTCAGCGCAGGTCGTAGCCCAGGGTATACAGCCGGTCCTCGAAGTTTTCCAGCTCAATGAAGCCCAGGTGGCGGTAAAAAGCCAGGGCGCTGGGGTTGAGCGTGCCCACGCCCAGATGCACGCCCGGCACGCCGACACTGCGAAGCGCGGCCCAGAGGGTCTCCATCAGGGCGCGGCCCAGGCCCTGGCCCTGGGCTTCGGGCAACAGATCGATGTGCAGGTGGGCCGGATAGCGGGGCAGCCACTCGCCCAGCGGCGCACGGTAGCCTGCCTGAATCAGCCGGTGGGCGGCGGCGTCGCGGCCCTTGTCGGTGCTGTCCGGGCGCGGGTAGAGCGGGCGCAACACCGAGAACCACCGTTCCTCGCTCTCGGCGGCGAAGCGCAGGCTGTCGGGCACGCCCAGCACGTAGCCCACCGCCCGCTGCCCGTTGTCCACGACGAAGGCGAAGCCCGGCTCCAGCGCGATGTACGGCCCGGCGTAGCGGTGGCCCAGCACCCAGGGGTCGTGGTAGTGATCACGGGCGTCCTCTCCCGCGTCGCCGGTTCGCAGACAGATGTCGTAGATGGCGGCCAGGTCGGCGGGCGCGTAGGGCCGGAGGGTCAGCGGGCTGGTCATACGTAATCCTCCAGCAGTGCGGGCAGCACCTGGCTGGCCCGCCCGGCGAGTCTGAGCGTCACCAGGGCGCTGATCGGCGTCTGGTCCGGGTTGATCTCGGTGACGGCGCCGCCGCCCCTGAGCGTCAGCAGCGGCAGGCTGGCCGCCGGTTCCACCAGGCTGCTGGTGCCGATCACCAGCGCCAGATCGGCCTGGGCAAAGGCGAGCTGAGAGGCTTCCAGCGCGGCTGAGGGCAGGTATTCACCGAACCAGACCACGTTGGGCCGCAGCGTTGCGCCGCAGACCGGGCAGGGCGGGGGAGCGGTGGCCTCGCCGGGCCAGGGCTGAACGTGGGCGCAGCGCTCGCAGCGGGCCTGGGCCAGATTGCCGTGCAGCTCGATCAGGCGCTCACTGCCCGCCCGTGCGTGCAGCCCGTCCACATTCTGGGTCGCCAGCAAAAAGCCCTCGCCCTTGCGGCGTTCCAGCTCGGCCAGGGCGGTGTGGCCGGGGTTCGGCGCGGCGGCCTGTACGTCGCGGGCGCGTCCGGCGTACCACTGCCAGACCATCTCCGGGTCGCGGCGGTAGGCGGCGGGGCTGGCCAGGTCTTCGGGCCGGAAGCGTGCCCAGTGGCCCGTCTGCGCCTCTCTGAAGGTGGGAATACCGCTCTCGGCACTGATTCCGGCGCCGGTCAGCACGGCCACGCGCTCAGCGGCGCGGATCAGCTCGCGGGCTCGCGCCAGATCGGACGGGTTCAGCGCAACCGGGTCCGGCTCGCTCATGGGGCGTCCTTTTTCATGGGGGGTTCATGGGGGTTCACGGGGCGTCCCTGTTCATGGGGCGTCCGTGTTCACGGGGCGTCCTGGGTGCCGCCGAAGCCGCCCGCGCAGGGCTGCCCGGCCTCCGGCACCGTGTCGGCCCCGGCATAGCGGCCCAGGAAGCGTTTCAGGCGTGCGTCGCGGCCACCGTCCAGCGCCAGTTGGGCGTTCCAGGCGCTGACCATCACCGGGGCGAGCTGGCTGCGCTGCGGTGAGAGCAGCACCTGGGCGTTGCCTTCGGCGGTGCCCCGAAGGCTGCTCAGCTCACCGGGGCTCAGATCGGGGCGGTAGGTCACCCACACCGCGCCGCGTGCCAGGCTGTGAACAGCGTACTCCGGATAGATCGGCGCCGCGTACACGCCGCAGGTCTGCCACAGCGGGCTGTAGGGGCCGCCCGCCGGGGGTGAGCGCTCATAGCCGATGGTCCCGCTGCGCACGTCGCCGCCCACGTAGGCAAACGTCTGCACGTTCGCCAGCGGGTTCGAGCAGGCGGTGAGCAGCAGCAGCGGTGCGAGCAGGGCCAGGCGGGACATGGGGTACAGGCTAACAAACTGGGAGGGAGAATGCGCCTCCATCACGGTTCAGGGACTTGCTGGGGAGGCCGTGCGGCAGCCCAGCACCTGTGTGGCAGGACTGCTGATGATTTTGCGGAGCGCCGGGACCGTGTACAGTTCGACCACCCGGCTCACGTCGGAGTCGCCGCCGATAGCGTGGTCGTCGGTGGTCTCGATGCACAGCGTGCTGCCGGAGAACGCTGAGGCGTTAATGTTGCCGAAACTGACCTTCCTGAGTCCACCGGAGAGGTTCCAGACGCGCACGGTGTTGTCTCCGATGCCGACCAGGTAACGGCTGTCTCCGCTCCAGAAGACCCGCCTCACCACACTGTCTTTCAGCTCGCTCAGGTGACCATTGGCGTCTACCAGGAACACCGCCGCGTTCCAGTACTTGTAAGCTGAACCGAGGTAATGCACCACCGTCGCCTTGCCGTCGGGTGAGACCTGATTGGTCGCCACATAGTCGTATCTGAAAGCCTCGTCCAGATCGGTCTGCACCTTGGGGCCGGGGACGAGGACGCTCTGAGCGTTCGCCGCCGTCACGGTCACGGCCAGTTTCGGATCATAGGCAAACCCGTCCTGAGCAGCGCAGAGGCCGCTGAAACCCAGGCATACCGCCGACAACAACGCGACTGAACGAGGCATGGCTCACAGTAGAGCATCCGTCATCAGGCCGACTTCGGCCACCGGTACACTCCACCTGTGCCCGACCTCCTGCCGCTCGGCCCCGGCGCCTTCCTGTTTCCCGCCGCCGTCAATTCGCTGGTGCTGTGCCAGGGCGACGCTCAGGACGGTGGCGTGTTGATCGTCGATACCGGCCTGGACGACGCCCACGCCCGCAAGCTGCTGCGTGCCCTGGCGGCGCAGTCGCTGACGCCCAGCGCCATTCTGAATACCCACTCGCACGCCGACCACCACGGCGGCAACGCCACCATCCTCAAGTCGTTTGCGGGCCTGCCGATCTACGCACCGCCGCTGGAAGCCGCCATCATCGCGCACCCGCTGCTGGAGCCGGTCTACCTCTACGGGGCGCATCCGCCCGCCGAGCTGCGCGGCAAATTCCTGCTGGCTCCGGCCAGTCCGGCGCAGCCCATCCAGGCCGGAAAGGCGGTGCTGGGCTGCGTAGATGTCGAGCTGATCTCCGTGCCCGGCCACGCCTCGCAGATGTACGCCGTGCGGTTCGGAAACGTGCTCTACGCCGCCGACGCCCTGTTCGGCCCGGAGAGTCTGGCAAAGCACCCGCTGACCTTCTGCCTGGACAGTGGGGCCATGAAGCGCAGCGCCCAGGGTCTGCTCGCGCTGGAGGGCGTCTGGACGGTGGTGCCGGGCCACGGTGAAGCCACCTCCGACCTGGCTGGACTGGTCGCCGCCAACCTGGCCGCCTTCGGGCGCGTGACGGACGCCGTGCGCGGTTCCCTGCCTGGCAGTGTGGACGACGTGCTGGCACGGGTCTGCGCCGAGCTGAAGGTCACCATGACCACCCCCGGCGCCTTCGTGCTGAACCGCAGCGTGGTCAGCGCCCACCTGGCCGAGCTGGCGGGTTCGGGCGAGGCGACGTTGCACGTCGAGGACAATCGCCTGGTATTCCGCGCCGTCTGAGCCAGCGTCTACATCAAATCCTCACCTGGCCTGAAGCAAAGCTCCACAAGTAAAGGGGCGCTTACCGCCGCGTCATCTGCTCATGAGCGCGGCGGAGATACGGTAAACCATGACCAGAAAAAGCCCCAAAACTGCCGACAACCCCAAAACTGCCGACAACAACGTCACTCCGGCTCCAGTTAAAGCGGCGGCCAAAGCGCCGGGTAAGGCCAGGGTGAGTGCGGGCGCCGCGCCGCTGCCCCAGGCCCCAGCGCCCGCTCAGGCGTCGGTGGGCAAGCAGACCGACGCCGCGCACGAGAAGGGCGAGTTCAATCAGCTCGTCAACCACCATTATCTCAGCGAGGAGCAGTTCGGCGTCGTCTCGGAGACCTTGCAGCGCAACCTGGCGACCAGCATCAGCCTGTATTTGAAGTTCAAAAAGTACCACTGGGACATCCGGGGCCGCTTTTTCCGCGACCTGCACCTGGCCTACGACGAGTTCATCGAGGAGGTGTTTCCCAGCATCGACGAGCAGGCCGAGCGCCTGGTGGCCCTGGGCGGCAGCCCCAAGAACGCCCCGGAAGACCTCTCGCGCTACAGCGTGGTGAAGGTGCCCATCGAGACCGTGCGCGACGCCCGCGCCCAGGTCAGCGACCTGGTGAACGACCTCAGTCGCGTCGGCAAGGGCTACCGCGACGACAGCGGCGCGGTGGACGACGCCGAGGACCACGCCACCGCCGACATGTACAACGGCTACGCGGCCACCATCGACAAGATTCGCTGGATGCTCCAGGCCATGATGGACGACGAGCAACTCAACTGAAGACGGATGCACTCAGGGCGGGGGAATGACCTCCGCCTTTTGCGTTGCCGGAGGGGGAATGATGCCCGAACTGGATGAGGCCGCCCACCAGCGCTCGCTGGACCGGGAGGCGCTGCGCCGAAGGCCGCCGGGCGATCCCCGCAAATTTGACTACAGCCTCGATTACGCCGCGCTCGATCTGCGTGCCCGGCCCGAACTCTACCGGGTCGGCGTGGGCGAGCAGGGCGTGCTGCGGGTGCAGCCGTACAAGTCAGAGCTGCTGCCCCACTGGCGCTTCGCCACCCCGGAGGCGGCGCAAGGGAGCAGCGAAACGATTTACCAGATGTTTCTGGACTACCTGGTCGCAGGCGATTTCGTGGGCGCCGACATGGCCCGCAAGTTCCTTCAGATGGGCTACACCCGCTCGCGGAGATACGCCAACCACAAGGGCGGCAAGAAGTACGACGGCCCTGTACCCGGCGACCTGAAAGGCGTCAGCGGCGCACATGGCCGCGCCGAGTTGCCGCGCAGCCCGGAAGACCCCGTGAAAGCCGAATCGGCCCGCATCTTCCGCGTCAGGTGGGACGAGGCGGCGGCCAACCCGGAGTACGTGCGGCTGAAAAAGGCGCACCAGGCGAAGTACGGTTAGGTCAGGACAGTTGAAATGTTCCTCCCTTTCAGGGGCTGTTTGGAAAGCCAGATCAAGAATCAGGTAAATCCCGTCCACAAGCGCACAACACCCCCTTCCCACCTGCGGGGGACTGCACCATTCCTCCACACCCGACTCAGGGAACTGGGTTACTCTGCGGTCAGTTCACTGCCCAGATCACTGGAGAACGCATGTCTACCCGCACGGTATTCCGCTTCACGGCCCCAAGCCGCGCCCTGATCCTCGCCCTGCTGCTGAGCGCCGCGCCCGCCTCGGCCCAGGCGGTAGGCGGCAATGCGTCGAGCCTGTCGAGCTCGATCTTCAAGCTGATGAATCAGGTCGGCCCGGCTCCGACGACCCCGACCAAGGGGCAGACTCCAGCTCCGGTTACGCAGACCCCGGCGCCCGTAATCAAACCCGCTGCCCTGAATTTCAAGGTCTCGCCCGCCGTGCGAAAAAAGGTGATCGACAATTTCGTGGCGACCATCACCGAGGGCAGCCCTGAATCCGGCGCGGAGTGGAACAAGCTGTTCAAATCCAGCGACGTGTTCGCCGAGATCGACAAGCAGGTCAAAACCATGTTCGGGCTGGGCACCACCAACCTGGCCGACACCTGGGCGGTCTACTGGAGCTACGCCTGGCTGATGACGCGCAGCCGCACCGACGACCCCACCAGGGCACAGATTTCCGGGTTGCGCAACCAGTTTCAGCCGCTGCTGCTGGCTATTCCCAGCGTCGCGGCCCTGAACGACGCCCAGAAGCAGGAGATGTCCGACACCCTGCTGCTGCAAGTCGCCCTCTACGGCGTGCTGGCCGAAGCCTGGAAGAACGACCAGGCCAGCCGCGACGACTTCGGCAGCGGTCTGGTGAGCGGCACTAAGCAGATGGGGTTGGACCTCAGCCTGGTCACGCTGACCGACAAGGGGTTTACGGTCAACAAGTAGCGCTGTCAACAAATAACACTCACGGCTTGCCGACCCGCCTGAGCCAGTTGCCGCCGATGTTCAGGCGCTCGCCCAGCGTCGGGTCGCCCTTGTAGAACTGCGGCGGCTGGGCATACACGAACAGCCGCTGCACCCGGCCACCCTCGAAACTGAGGGTCAACCAGTTGCCCGCCAGTGTGTAGCGGCCCTGGCCCCCGTCCTGGCGGCTGGAGCTGCCGCCGCTGGCACCGCCCCCGGTGATCAAACTGGGCGAGATCAGCGTGCTGCTTGACGAACTGTACTTCCAGCTCACCTGACCGTCGGTGGTGAAGCGGTAGCCGCTCTCCAGCGAGTTGTAGACGCCCACCCCGCCGCCGATCAGGCCGCCTGCCGGGCCGCTGCCGGTGTCGGTGCTGTAGATTCCGGCCAGCGATTTGGGCGTCAGCGGTGCTCATACGGATTCCGGCCAATCCGTTATATTTTTGGAATCCCACCAAAAATATAACTCCGATCAGAACCCGTATTCTGTTCCTACTCCCGCTGGTCGGGATGAACAGAACATCACTGTTCATCCGGAATCCGTATCAGGTATTCTAGAACATCAATCGAAAAGGCCTTCTCTTTTTGACCGACTGGGATTGGCCGACTGGGAGGAGTGAATTCAGCAGAGTGTTGGGCATGATGGAGCTGACGAGAGGCAGCTATTTTGGCAAATGATGACCAATGCTTCAGCCGACCCGGCCAGACTGTTCACGGCCCGGCTCACTTGATTCAGGTGGGGCGGGCGTTAATCTCTGGACATGAATTCAAAACTTCTGCCCGCCCTGCTCGCCGCCTCACTGTTGTCAGTGGCTGGGGCCGAGTACGTCAGCGCCCAGTACGGCTTCAGTGCCACCGCGCCCAAGGGCTGGAAACAGGTTGACCCTCCGGGCGTGGTGGTGGCTTTCACGGCTCCGAGCGCCACGGCTGGCTTTTCCACCAATATCAATGTGGCGGTGCGACCTGTTCCAGCAAACATGAGCCTGGCCCGGTACACCGTCGTGACCAATGCCGCCCTGAAGCAGGTCATCACCGAGTACAAGCTGCTGGGTTCACGCGACATCACGCTCTCAGGCAAGCCGGGTAAGGAGCTTATGTTCAGCGGAAAGCAAGGGAAATTCACGCTGTATTTCATTCAAAACTTTGCTTTTTCAAACGGCAAAGTCTACAGCTTGACCGGAACCACGCAGCTCGAAGATAAAGCTGGCCTGGCCGAGCCGATGGCGACGTTCGCACGCGGCTTCAAGATCAAGCCTTAAAGCATCTGTCAAAAAAGCCTCTTCTTTCTGACTGAGGGGGGCTTCTGACTGAGGGGGCTGACTGAGGCGGCTGACCGAGGGGGCAGGCGCGTCCGTTCTGCCCAATGCTTCAAAGCCCACCTTGCTGCCCTACCGCTCACGTCCTGCGGAGGTTTTATGATCCAGCGCCTGACTGCCCTGCTCCTGCTGCTGCTCACTGCCCAGGTGGCCGCCGAGAAGATCGGCAGCGTGAGTTTTACCGCGCCGCCCGGCTGGACGGTCAAGCTGGGCGAGGCCGTTGCCACCCTCACCCCGGCGGGCGGCGCAGCGGCGGGTATGATCCTGCTGATTCCCGATCAGGTGGTGTCTGGCGACGTTCAGACCTGGTTCGCGGCCACCGTCAAGTCCCTGTCGAGCGACGGCCAGATCACCGAAGACAGTGACCCCCGGCAGATCACCTCGGCGTCGGGCCAGCCGCTGATTCTGAAGGCGCTCAAGATCAAGACCGCCCAGGCGGTGCAGACCCGGACCTACATGGCGGCCCTGAATGGCAAGAAGGCGACCCTGTACGTGCTGGTGACGACCAGTGACGCGGCCCTGAAGTCCGGCCAGGCGGTGCTGATCGCCCTGGTGAACTCCACGGCTGCGCCCCAGTCCACTGCAACGCCCGGCACGGCCCAGACCAGTCCTGCGCCCACCGCCTCCGGCTCGCTGCTGGGTAAAAAGGTGGCGCTGCCAGACGTAAAGCCCATGAACGCCGCCCAGTTCAGAGCTTCGGGCGGCGACCCCGAACGCGCCACCATCCCCGACGAGTTTCGCTGCTACCGGGAACAGGCCAGTGGCAGCCTCAGCCCTGAGCTGATTCTCCAGATACTGCCGGGCGGCCAGTACCGCACGCCGTATGGGGGCGGCAGCTACGTCATCAAGCAGGACGGCTCGCTGACCAAGACCGACTGGCGCGGTGGCCCGCTGGGTGGCAGCTACGGCTACTTGAACCTGGAGAACCACGGCCAGCGCCTGAGCCTGAACAACGTCGGCGAGGGCGTGCTGGAACGCAGTCTCAGCTTCGAGTGCTACCAGCGCGGCGGACTGGAAAACCTGATGCTGGCTCAGTTCAGGCGCCGCACGCCTGCGCCCGGCACGTATCCCTGTGTCAAGGAAAAAGGCAGTGGCCAGGCAGCGGGCACCATCGAGATTTTGCCGGGCGGCGCGTACCGCTACGGCGGCCAGACCGGGCGCTTCACCACCGACATCCGCAGCGACCAGAGCGAGGACTGGGGCAAGCTGGAATTTACCGGCGGCGGGCTCGACGAGGCCATCGGCTCGTACCTGCCCAGGGACGGCGGGCTGCGCGAGGTCAGCATCTACCGCCCCGAACTGAGGTGCCGGGCCATTTTCAAAGACGAGCCGCTGCCCGTCTACGGCACGGCCAGAGCGCCCGCCCCGCCGGGGGGCAGCGGCGGCCTGAGCGGCGGCTGGGCGGGCTGGAACGTGGACGTGGGCGGCTCCTGCGGTGGGCTGTGCTGGTCGTTTTACTTTTTCGACAAATCCGGTTACGTGTATACCCACGAGCCCGATACCGACCTGGCAGACGCCGACTGCTCGCGCACGTATCCCAACGGTCTGCCCATCTGCGAGGTCTACCGTGTGCAGGGCGGCAGTCTCGTGATTGGCAACGACAAGCCGGAGAAGCTGGAACAAGTCGGCGGCGAACTCAAGATCGGCGGGCAGCGCTACCAGGCCATCGTGCCGCTGAGTGGCCTGAAACTGAATGCCAAATACCAGGCCAGCAGCGGCTTCGGCAACGCCATGAGCACCACCGTCAGCTCGTTTCAGAGCAGCTACAGCTTTACCGGCGCGGGCAAATTCGTCTACGGCTCCAGCGGCGGCGTGATGTCCACCACCACCACCACCGGCACACCGCAGGGCGAGATCACGGGCGGCGTCACCGCGACCAGCCAGAACGGCAGCAGCGGCGCTTACCGCTTTGTCGGCAACACCCTGGAACTCAGGTATCCGGACGGTCGCACGGAAAAGCGGTTCGCCTTCGCGCTGCCGGGCAAGGACGGCAAGCCCAACCTGGACCTGATCCGCATCGGCGGCTCAAGTTTCACTGAACCAGACCGCACCGGGCCGGACCGGAAGTGACCCAGATGTGGGGCAGGCCAGGTGCGCCGCGTTTCTGCCTGGCTGAGCTTCGGCGGCGGGCGAAACCGTAGCCGTCACCGCTTTACCGTCTGGACAACTTGGACAATTTCCCACGTTGCTTAGGGGCCGGGGTCTATACTTCTGGGACTAAAGCCCTTGAGTGACAACCCAATAGATACGCCCGGCGGTTGACGCAAAACGGTGGCCCCAGGGTCGCCCCAGACATGCTCCGGTGATCCGGGCAGGAGCATTCACCATGACGACGGTTTCCACTCCCAGCGCGGTTTCCCATCTGCCCACCCTCACGGGGCCGGGCGGGGCCGCGCCACTGCGGGTGATGGTGGTGGCCGATATGGTTCACCCGTTCGTCTACCGCAGCGGTTTTCCGCAGGGCCTCCCTGAGATTGACCTGGTCTTGTCAGCCGGAGATATTCCGGGGTACTTTCTGGAATTTCTGGCGTCCACGCTGCCGGTGCCGGTGGTCTACGTGCCCGGCAACCACAACGACGAGTACATCAACGAGGGCGAGGGCCGCAAGCTGCCGCAGGGCGTCATCAACGCGCATGGCCGGGTCGTTACTGCCGCCGGGCTGCGCGTCGCGGGCTGGGGCGGCGTGCCCCGTTACCGCGAGGGCGAAAACCAGTACACCGACTCGCAGGCCCGCTGGGGTCTGGGCAAGCTGGGTCTGCGCTCACGCGGCGGGGTCGATATTCTGCTGACCCACGCGCCGCCTGCCGGGCCGCACGCCGGAAGCGACTACGCCCACCGGGGCTGCCCGCAGATCAGCGCCTTCATGGCCAGGCGCCACCCCAAGCTGGTCGTCCACGGCCACATCCACGAGTACGAGGGCAAAAAGGTCAGCTACACCGACGAGGCCAGCGGCGCCCAGGTCATCAACGCCTACGGCTACCACATCCTCGAACTCGCCCCCCAGGAGCAGCGGGTGCTGACCAGGGTGGGCGCGGGCGACTGAGCAGGGGAGACGACAGCGCTGCACCGAACAACGTTGTAACGAACACCGCTGCACCGAACACCGCTGTGACGAACACCGCTGCCAGGCCCCATCTTTCCGGCGGCGGTGTCTGCTGATCCCCCTGACGTCTGTACTTGAACGCCCCGCTGGACCTAGAGCAGATGTCATAAAAAGGCCCTTTTTATGACCGAGCGGAGCGAGTAGTGTTGACTGAGCAAGGCGCAGAATGGAGGCGCGGGGAGGCTGTTTTCCCCGTGGCGTCATTCGGAGTACTGCTCTATTTGCCCCTGTTCGCCCGCGCGGCCTGCGCGCCTTCCACCGGCACCAGCACGATGGCGTTGGGCACCGGGCGACTCCAGACGCTGTTGAGGTAGCCGCCCGTGCCCAGGTAGCCGCCCGTGACGAACACGGTGGCGCTCGATCCGCTGTCGAGGCGCAGGGCGTCTTGTACCCCGGCGCTGTGCAGGGCGCGGGCGAAGGTGTCGGGCGTGCCGAATTCCAGAAAAGCCAGGGTGGGTTGCCCTTTATAGACGGCGAAGGCCACCTGGCGGGTGGGCCGCCACACCCCGCTGAGGACGTTGAACGCCTCACGCCCCGGATTGAGCACGATTTCTCCGCCCTGAAGCAGCATCGGCCCGGCGCTCAGGCCCTCGCGGACGCCCTGCCAGGGCTGGAGCTGGTAATTCAGCGTGGCGCTCAGATCGCTGCCGGGCGTGCGGGGCAGCAGCGGAAAACGCGCCGGGTCGAAACTCAGGCTGATCAGTCCGGTGGCCGGAACAACGGCGCCGCTGTCGGCCCTGAGCACGCTGCTGGCCGCCGTGTTGAGCGTCAGGGTGCTCAGATTGGGGCCGCCCACCGCCGTATGACCGTCGCCGACGAAGGCGGTCAGCAGGTTCGGGTTGGAGTGCGCCGAGATGGTGTTGACGTTCAGGCTGCCAAACGCGCCGCTCAGCGTGTAGCGTGGGCGCGGAAAGCCGAACAGCGGCTCGCCGGATTCGGTGAAGCCCACCGTGCCGCGCCGCTCCAGGCTGGCGGCCAGCAGCAGCCCGTTCGCCGCCACGAAATCGACGGGCAGGCTGCTGGGCGGATCGAAATAGCCGCCGTTGATCCCGGCCACGCCGCCGCTTCGGCGCACCAGCTCCGCCACGCTCAGGGCGCTGCCCACAGGCGCGGTGACGACGTGCGGAGCGAACCGCGCCGGGTCGAAGCTCAGCAGCGAGAGCCCGCCGAAGGTCCGCAGCGCCATGCCGCCCGGCAGCGCGTCTTCCTTGATGGGCGGCGGCACGTCGGCATTCAGGCCGGTGGCGGTGTCGATGACCAGCCGGTCCGGGTTGTCCAGCACCGTCACCTGACTCTGGCCTCCGTTCGCGTCGAGCCGCACCGTCACGCCACGGGCGTCGGGGGCCAGCGTCAGGGTATCGCCGCTCTCCAGGGTCTGCACCTCGGCGGCGGCGGCAGCACCCGGCAAAAACACCGTCACGCCGCCGCGCTCGTTGACGGCGCTGTAGCTGCCCGGCCCGCTGAGGTCGATCACCAGCCGCTGAAGCTGCACGTTGCGGACACGGCTCAGGCTGCTGCGCACGCCGGTCAGGCGCGGCCCGCTGGGAATCGGCTGGATGGGTGGCGGCGGTGTGGGTGGCGGCTGTGTCGGTGGCGGCTGGGTCGGTGTGGGTTGTGTCGTTGATGGCTGTGGGGTTGACGGTTGGGTCGGCGTCGGCTCGACGGGCGCAGGCTGAGCTGGAACAGTCGGGTCTGGACTCAACTGGGCTAGCGGCGTAGACCGGGCCGGGTGAGCTGGCGTCTTAGCCAGGTTGTTTTGTGCCGTACTCTTCGGTGTCGTCGTCAAGCTCACTGCTGGGTTCAGCGAGCCCTGACTGACAGCCGCTGCGGTTGAGCTGGGCCTGACTGGACTGATTTTGATTGGGCTGCCCGTCACGGGGCTGACTTTTACCGCGACGGCTCTGACGGGGCTGGCCTTGACCGGGTTGACGGTGATGCTTGCGGGCTCCGGTTTCAACGGCTCCGGCCTGACCGCTTCAGCTTTGACCGGCGCTGACTTGACGCTTCCAACCTTGGCCGGTTCCGACGCTGGCGCCAGCGGTTTGACCGCCCCAGGCTTGCTTGGCGGCGGGGTCAGTTTGACGGCGCCTCTGGGCGTGGTGCCGCTGGGCACAGCGTTTCTGGACAGGGGGGGCCGGGTCGCCAGTGGGGCAGGCTCTGCGCTCACCTCTGCGGTGGCGCTCAGTGGCAACCTGGCCAGGTCCGGCACCTCCACGGCCCGGCGACCTCCGGCCACGTTCAGGTGCTCGGCGTTGCCGCCCAGGGCCAGTCCCAGGGCACGCAGCACCTCCAGGGTCACGTGCAGGCTGCCGCCGCCCGACCCAGCCTCGCCGTAGCGCTCCGGGGCGCTCAGCGGGCGAGTAAGGGTAAAGCCGCTGGCCTGCCAGCCGCCCTGGGGGGTGTAGCGCAGGCTGCGCGGGCCGTAGCTCAGCCACAGGTCCTGTGCGTCGTTGCGGGTCTGCATGCCCAGGCGCGGCAAAAACCACACCGGCAACCCCTCGCGCTCGCCGCTCAGCAACTTGGTTTCGATCACCGGGCTGGTCGCCACGCCGCCGACGATCACCGGGCGTGCTCCGGCCACGCCGAGGCTGACCAGGCTGGCGGCGGCCAATAGCAGGGTCAAACCGGGCAGCAGTGTTAGACCCGGTGGCAGTGTTAAACCGGTACGGCGCGGGGAGTGCGGGCGCTTCACGTCGGGCAGTGTAACCGCTGGCCGCCCTGGGGACGTGAAGAGCTGCGTTCTCGCGGCGCGTCCGGGGTGCCGGGCCGGTGCTGGATCAGTGCCGATCTGGCCTGCGGACCGGCCCTTTTGTGGCCGTTATCTGCTGTTCCAGACGGACTCCGGCGGTTGCGTGGGCCACCTGGCGCGGCGCCGGTCCAGGGCTGGCGGCAATCTGTACGCTGCTTGTAAGACCACCCTTCCTATACTGCCTTCGATGATTGAGCCCTCTCTCGCACTGTACGGTGAATCCTTCGATCAGGTCGAGACTTACCTCGAAGACCTGCTTGAAGCGACCGGCGTCCGCTACTGTCTGCTCGTTGACCGCAAGGGCTTCGTGCTTTCACACAAAGAAGCCCTCTGGGCGCCGCGCCCTCCGGCTCTCGATTCGGTGGCCACCCTCGTCGCCTCCAACGCGGCGGCCACGGCAGCGCTGGCCAACATGCTCGGCGAACGCACCTTTTCCGAGCAGATCCACCAGGGCGAGCAGGGCGCCATCTACGTCGAGTCCGTCGCCGACGTGGCGCTGCTGACCCTCATCTTCGAGAGCAGCGTGCCCCTGGGCCGCGTCAAGCTCCACGCCAAGAAGACCATCGCCGCCCTGACCGTCGTGATGCAAAACCTCAAGGAAGCGCCGGTCATCAAGTTCGACGCCGATTTCGGCAGCAACGCCACCGCCCTGCTCGACGACCTGCTGGGCTGAGCCTGCCATGAGTTTCAGGCTTTCTTACGGAGTTCGCCTGACCGTCTCCGCCTCGTCCTCGCCCGGCCCCACGCCGAGCGGTCCCATGAAAAGGGGTATGCCTTGAGTACCATCAACTTCGCCGCCCGCGAAATCAACTGCAAGATCGTGTATTACGGCCCCGGCATGTCCGGCAAGACGACCAACCTCAAGCAGGTGTTCGCCAAGGTGCCCAGCCACCTGCGCGGCGAGATGGTGTCGCTGGCCACCGAGGACGAGCGCACCCTGTTCTTCGACTTCCTGCCGCTCGATTTGGGCTCGGTGCAGGGCTTCAAGACCCGCTTTCACCTCTACACCGTGCCCGGCCAGGTGTTCTACAACGCCAGCCGCAAGCTGATTCTGCGCGGCGTGGACGGCATCGTGTTCGTGGCCGACAGTGCCCCCAACCGCCTGCGGGCCAACGCCGAGAGCATGCGCAACCTCCGCGAGAACCTCGCCGAGCACGGCATCGACGTCAAGGAAGTGCCGATGATCCTTCAGATCAACAAGCGCGACCTCGATGGCGCCCTGACCACCGAGATGATCCGCGCCGTGATCGACCCGCGCCACGAGCTTCAGTGGCACGAGGCCGTCGCCGACCAGGGCCGGGGCGTCTTCGAGACGCTGAAGACCGTTTCGCGCCTGGTGTTAGAGCGCCTCGCTAAAGGGCAGTGAACCTCTGGCCCGTTACACTCCGGGCATGACACCTCCGTTAACGCTGTCCCTCCTGGGCGGTCCACACCCCACCGAATTTGCGGTGGCGCAGTGGCCGCCCAGCGCCGCTATGCCGCTCGATCTGGCCGAACTGGCAAGAAGCAGTCTTTTCAACCTGACCCGCACGCCCGACGAATGGTCGCTGGTCTGCCAGTCCGGTCTGCTTCCGGTGAACGTCAAGCACGAGTCCGGCTGGGTCGCCTTCAAACTGCACGGCCCCTTCGAGTTCACGCTGACCGGCATTCTGAGCGCGGTGCTCGGCCCGCTGCGCGGCGCCGGGGTGGGCATCTTCGCGCTGTCCACTTTCGATACCGATTACGTGCTGGTCAAAGGCGATCAGTTACAGACGGCCCAGGCGGCGCTGAGAACAGCGGGCCACACCCTGCTGGAAGAGAGCCGTGCCGAGTCCTGAACAGACCAACCCCCGTCAAACCAATGCCGAGAAACTCGCGGCCAGACTCGCCCGTGCCCGGCAACTGCGCGGCGTGGAGCTGGAGGAGATCCATTTCGCCGTGAATCCGGGTCAACCGCTGTGGCTGCCGACCTTCTCGCACGTCGACGAGCGCCCGGCAAACAGTCCGCTGGCCCCCGGCGAGGTCGTCACGCTGGAGGCTGAGGACGACTCCGGAGCCATCTGGTGGGTCGGCGTGCCGGATGGGGGCCGCAACCTCAACCCCAGCCGGTACGGGTCCACCCGACTGCGGCTGAGCTGCGCCACAGGTCGCCCCGAAGCCCTGAGCGCCCTGAGCGAGTTCCTGAACGCGAGCTGGTTTCACGATCTGGACGACCCCGGCTTCCTGACGGCGCTGGCCGCCATGTCGCCCGGCAACGGTGTGAATCTGCGTGACGAGGGCCTGGCAATTCGGGAACGTGAGGGCGAATGGGTCCACGTCTGGGCCGGGGAGTCGTATTTTGGGGGGGCCGCCCAGGCGCACGTCCTGATGAGCGAACTCAGGTCGGTGGCCGGGCTGTGCCTCCAGTTCTGGCATCTGCGGCAGCGCTTCGAGGCCAGGCTCCAGACCGTCCAGCACGAATCCGAGCTGCCCACCGCCGATGAGTTGCCCCGTTACCAGGCCGGGCATGGCTTCACGGGCGAGTAGGCCAGTGCGAGTAGGCTTGGTGTCATGAACGTCGTCATCAGCGTGGATATGGAAGGCGTGTGCGGAGTCAGCTCGTGGGTGCAGGTCAGCCCGCCGGAATTCGGGGGCCTGGTCAGCGGCGCCGGGTACGAACGTGCCCGCATTCAGATGACCCTGGAAGCGGGCGCCGCCGCCCTGGGTGCCTTCGAGGCCGGAGCTGGGGGCGTGACCATCGCCGACTCACACGATGGGATGCGCAACCTGCTCCCTGAGCTGCTCGATGAACGGGTGCGCCTGGTCACCGGCTACGACCGCCCGCTGAGCATGGTGCAGGGCGTCGAGGAGCCCGGGGTGGACGCTTTGCTCCTCGTCGGCTACCACGCCCGCGCCAGCACGGTGGGCGCCCCGCTGGCCCACACCTGGAACGGCTACGTGAGGGACGTGCGGGTGAACGGTACTCCGGCAGGCGAACCGTACCTCAACGCGCTGCTGGCCGCCCATTTCGGCGTGCCGGTGGTGTTCATCAGCGGCGACGATCAGGCGGTGGCGCAGGTGCGAGACCAGCTCGGAGAGCAGGTCATCGGCGTGAGCGTCAAGCGCGGCCTGAGCATGTTCAGCGCCGTGCATCTGCATCCCAAAAAGGCGCTCGAACTTATTCAGGCGGGCGCGAAACGGGCTGTCGAATCTGCCCGCGCCGCGCCCCTCCAGATCAGCTATCCCGCCAGTGTGCAGCTCAGCTTCGAGCACCAGGCCCGCGCCGACCAGTGCGAGCGCGTGCCCGGCGTGACGCGCCTGGACGCCATGACCGTCGAGTACACCAGCCCCGACGCCCTGCACCTGTTCCAGACCTTCCGGATGCTGTGCAAGGTGGCGGACGTGCGGCTGAACGGGTAGAGATGGGAAGTCGGAAGTGGGGTGTGGGGAGAGACGCGGGACGGTGGACGGGGTGGAGTTGACCGGGTGCAGAGAAACAGCAATCTCTGCCAGGCCATTCGCTGTTCCCACTTCCCCCATCCCACTTCCCTCTATCCTCAGATGATGACGACGCCAACGCTCCCCACCAACATCCTCTCGATTCAGTCCTGGGTCAGCTACGGCCATGTGGGCAACGCCGCCGCCGTGTTTCCGTTGCAGCGCCTGGGCTTCGAAGTCTGGGCCATTCATACCGTCCAGTTTTCCAACCACACCGGCTACGGAGAGTGGACCGGCCCGGTGTTCGCCCCCGAAGTGGTGGCCGATCTGCTCAGCGGCATCGAGGCGCGGGGTGCCCTGCCGAGTTGCGGCGCCGTGCTCAGCGGCTACATGGGCTCGGGGGGCACGGTGGGCGCCGTGGTGGAGGCGGTGCGCCGGGTCCGGGCCGCCAACCCGGACGCCCTGTACTGCTGCGACCCCGTGATGGGCGACGTGGG
>NZ_JANYGJ010000183.1 GCF_025362455.1 Deinococcus sp.
GGAGGCTGGGTCATAAGCTCCTCGCGGGGACGTGGAATAGAAAACGGGGAGGAGGGCTCAGGACGTGAGACTCACGACGCCGGAGCGTCCAGCACGCTGAAACTGACCGGCGGCAGCACCTGACCGCGCCATTTTACGCTGCCGGGGTTCCAGTTCTGCACCAGCAGTTTCCCGGCCCGGCGGCTGAGGCGCACACCGTCCGGCAGGGCCTCCACCGGGAATCCGGCGTTCATGAAGACCTCGCTGAGCACCGCGCCGATCAGCTCCGGGTCGTGGGCACCGATGACGGTCACGTTGCCCCTGCGGATCACCGCGCTCTGGCCGCCCAGCGGCCCGCCGACGTAGCTGGCGAGCGTTCGGGCACCCTCCAGGCGGTAACTTTCGGCCCAGCTCGTGGCCTGGAACGTCACCTCGCCGTACCGAACAGCCTGGCTCAGACCGGGGCGCAGCGAGTCGAAGTTTTCCAGCCGGGCGCCGATCAGTGAAGTCAGCGGGCCGAACTGTCCCTCGTCCGGGGTGCCGCCGGAGACGGTGCGGAAAGCGGTGCGCGGGCCGAAGACCAGCTTCTTACCTGCCGCTGCCAGATCGGTCAGGTGCCGTGATCGCTGCGGCGTCATCAGCGTCAGGGCCGGGGCGATGACCACCGGGTAGGCGCCCAGGTCGGCGTCGGGGTGAAGCACGTCCACATCGAGGCCGAGCGAGCGCAGGGCACCATAGTAGGCCATCAGTTGGGTCCAGTAGCTCATGGTGGCGCTGTGGGGCTGGGCGTCATAGATCCACAGACTCTCGTAGTCGTGCAGCAGGGCGACGTGGCCGCGCACCTCCCCCAGTGGGAACGCAGTCAGATCGAGCGCCGCCACTTCGCCGTGGCCCCGGTCCGGCGAGCCGTCGTGGCGCAGCAGCCCGGAGTGCATGATCTCCTGCGCCGCCCTGGCCGCCTGCCAGCGGAAATAGCTCACCACGTCGGCCCCGTGTGCCCACGCCTGGGCGGTCCAGAGTTTGACGGCGCCGCCTGCGGGCAGCGGGTTGTGCGGCGCCCAGTTGACCTGGCCGCACTGCTGCTCCATGACCCAGAAGCCGGAAGTGGAGAGTGGGGAGTGGGTAGTAGGTGGTGGGGAGTAGGAAGTGGGAAGGACGCCTTGATCTTTTCCCACTTCCCACTTCCCACTTCCCACTTCCAGAAGTCCCCGGTAGAGGTCATGGTTAAAGCTCACCAGATCGGGGTGGCCGGTGCGGGCGAAGTGGGTCTTGAGGGCCTCAGCGACGCCGAAAGGGGCGAAGAATTCGAGCATGCCGGTGGGGTAGCTGTCCCAGCTCACGAAATCGAGCCCACGCGCCACTTCGTAATGATCGAAGCCGGACTCGAAGATCATGAAATTGTGGGTGATGAATCGGCCCGGCGAGCAGTCGCGCAGGATGGCGACCTGCTCGGCCTGGAACGAGACGACCAGGCTGCTGCAAAAGCGGTAGTAGTCGAGCTGGTGAGCCGGGTTGACTTCCGTGACGGTCAGGTTCGGCGGCCTGATCTGCGCCCAGTCGTCGTAGTCCATGCTCCAGAAGGCGTTGCCCCAGGCGGTGTTGAGCTCGGCCAGCGTGCCGTAGCGCTGCTGAAGCCAGGCTGGAAAAGCCGCCGCACTGGCGCCGCCGTAACTGCGCCCGGTGGCGTGGCAGCCGAACTCGTTGTCGGTCTGCCAGCCGACCACCGCCGGGTGATTGCCGTAGCGCTCGGCCATTGCCCGCGTGATGCGCTTCGAGTGCTCACGGTAAATCGGCGAGGCGAAGTCGTAATGCCGCCGCGAGCCGAAGTCGCGGACCCGGCCCTGGAGGTCGTAGGGCAAGATTTCGGGGTGGGCACGGGTCAGCCAGGCGGGCGGCGTGGCGGTGGGCGTACACAGCACGACCTTCAGGCCCTCAGCGGCGTAGGCGTCGATGGCGCCGTCCAGACAGCTCCAGGCGTAGTGGCCCTCTCGCGGCTCGAAGCTGCTCCAGGCGAACTCGGCCAGGCGCACGTAGGCCAGGCCCAGCGCGCGTTGCCCGGCTGCCGCCGTGGCCGCGTGAGCGAGCGGCTGGGCGCTCTGCTCCGGGTAATCGCAGGTGGCGAGTTCGAGGTGGGTGGGTGGATCAGACATCGGGCAGCTCCTTGGGGCGAATAGGTTCTGTGGTGCGTTACTCAAAGCATTCGAGACGAAACTGATTCTCGACTACCTTTATTGATATTGGGTATTGGTCGCTGTTGACCCTCGCCCCTTGCGGGAGAGGGAGGGAGCCGCAACGCGGCGGAAGGGTGAGGGGGCCACCGAGCAGCGAACCCGCCCCACACGCCATTCTCAACAGCCTCATGTCAAATCCAACTCAGCCCTTGACGGCCCCGCTCGCCAGCCCGCCCTGCCAGTAGCGGCCCAGGCTCAGGAAGGCGATCACCAGCGGCAGGATGCTGATGAGGGCGCCCAGCACGATGACGGTGTAGAGCGGTTCCTGGCCGCTGCTCGAACTGGTCTGATTCCACACCGACAGACCCAGCGTCAGCGGAAACAGCTCCTCCTTGTTGACGACCACCAGCGGCAGAAAGAAGTTGTTCCAGGCGCCCACGAAGGCGAACAGCGCCACCGTGACCAGCCCGCCGCGCACCAGCGGCAGCCCCAGTTGATAAAAGATGGTGCCCTCCGACGCCCCGTCGATGCGGGCGGCTTCCATCAGCTCGCTGGGAAATCCGGCGTCCCAGAACAGCCGCATCAGGTACAGGCCAAACGGGTTGACCAGGCCGGGCAAAATCACCGCCCAGTAGGTGTTGATGAGCCCGATCTGCTGCATCAGCAGGAAAATCGGTAGCACCAGCGCGGTAGACGGCACCATGATGGTCGCCAGAATCACGTTGAACAGGGCGTCGCGCCCGGTAAATCTGAACTTGGAGAAGGCGTATCCGGCCATCGCCGAGACGACCATGCTGCCCGCCGCCGTCAGCCCAGCGTAGACCACCGAATTGACCAGCCAGCGGGCGAAGATGCCGTCCTGGCGGGTAAACAGCGTGTGTAGATTCTCGGAGAGGTGCGAGGGCAGGGCGAACAGAAAGCCGGGCGTGGAAAACAATTGCCCGTTATCCTTGGCGAGCGTGGTCAGCATCCACCACAGCGGCAGCAGGCAGTAGAAGGCGAACAGCAGCAGGATGGCTGTTTGCAGCGGCGTAAAACGCGGACCAGACGACTTTCGCGGCTTCCCCAGGCGCCGGGCCGGGGCCTCCGAACGCAGGGCGCCGCTCACGATTCACCCTGCACGCTGCGCAGGAAGAATCCGCTGAGAATGAAGGTGAACACCGCCAGCAGGACCGCCAGCGCCGCGCCGTAGCTGAAGTTGCCGTCGCGGGCGACCACCAGATACAGATACGTGTTGGGCGTGATGTTGTCGGGCACGTAGCCCAGAGGCCGCAGCACGAACGGCTCGCTGAAGATCTGCATGGTGCCGATCACCGAGAAGATGGCGCTGAGCGTCAGGGCCGGGCGCAGCAGCGGCAACTTCACGTAGCGGGTCAGATCCCAGTTGCTGGCGCCGTCGATGCGGGCGGCCTCGTAGAGCTCACCGGGCACGTTTTGCAGCGCGGCGTATAGGGTGATCATATTGTAGCCGGTCCAGGTCCAGGTGACGATATTGCCGATGGAAAACAGGAGTATCCCGCTGGCCAGAAAGTCGGTTTTCAGGCCGGTGATCTGGTTGAAGGGCGAGAGGTTCTTGGAGTACAGGTAGCCCCACAGCAGCCCGGCAATGACGCTGGGCAGCGTGTACGGCAGGTAAAAGGCGGTGCGGAAGAAGCGCCCGGCGAAACCGTTTTTCACGCCGTCGAGAATCAGGGCCAGGGCGGTGGCCGCCAGCAGCATCAGCGGCACCTGAATCACCATGAACAGCAGAATGTGCAGCAGCGACTGCAAGAATTCGCTGTCCTGAAAAGCCCGCACGTAGTTGGTCAGGCCGCCGAAGGCCTGGCGGGCCGGGCCGAAGCCGCCGCGCTTTTTGATGAACAGGCTCAGATACAGCGCGTAGCCGACGGGCGCCACGAAGAACGCGGCGAACACCGTCAGGAACGGAGCCAGGAAAAACCAGGGCGTGAAGCGGTTCGCCAGCGCTTTCTTGCGCCGGGGCGAGGGCGCCTGGAGGGCGGTGGGGAGCGAGAGATCGGTCAATGGCAATCACCTCCTGATGGGGGAATAGAAAGCTGGATGTGCAGAGCGGGGGGTGAACTTATGGGGAATTATATTTTTATCAGACATGCGGAACTGCTGTAGTTACCCCTCGCCCCTTGCGGGAGAGGGGCGCTGCGCGGCAGCGGGGTGAGGGGACCACCGGGCAGCGTTACCGCCCCATGCACGACATTCGTCCCCCAAACCGCAAGGGGAAGGGAGCCTGACGCGCCCCTCCCCTCCTGGCTTCGACCGTCTTATTTAACGGTGAAGCCTTCCTTCTTGGCGCCTGCCAGCGTCTCGGCCTGCCAGGCATCGAGGGCCTGGTCGGGGGTGAACTGGCCCTTGATCATCTTGTCCATCTGCTTGTTGAAGTTGTCGTTGACGGCGGGGAACCAGGGCGCCCACTGGAAGTTGACGTTCACGCCGCGCGAGGCCTCGGCGTAGACGGCGCTGATGTTCTGGCCGCCGAAGAACTTGCTGGGGTTCTTGGTTTTATCATCCAGGGCTGGTAGGGCCAGGCCCGCGTCGGAGGCCGGAAACAGGCCGCCGTTGTTCCAGTTGGCGGTGATGGCCGTCTGCGAGAGGTTGAGCCACAGCGAGAACAGCGTGGCGGCCTCCTTGTTTTTACTCTGGGTGGTGACCACATTGGAGCTGCCGCCCCAGTTGCCGCTGGCGACCTTGCCGCCCGCCTTCCACTGCGGCAGCGGAGCCACGCGCCACAGGCCCGCCGACTTGTCTTTCAGGCTGCCCGCGTAGCCGCCCGGACCCCAGGCCGCCTCGAAATTGCTGGCGACGCTTCCGGCACCCGCCGCGTTCCAGTAGTCGGCGGTGAAGGCTTGCAGGGTGCCGATCTGGCCTTTCTTGATGAGGGCGTACCAGTAGTTGAGCACCTTCTTGGCGCTGGCGTTGTTCAGGGTCTGGACCCAGCCGTCGCCGTCACGCTTGAAAAACTGCCCGCCGTCGGCCCAGGCCATCGCCATGAACCAGGGCGCGAAGGTGGTGTAGAAGTTGCCCAGCTTGACCTTGCCAGCCGACTTGGTGTTGACGGTGGCCGCCGCCTTGGCGTACTCGTCCCAGGTTTTGGGCGTCGCAATGCCGTACTTTTTGAGCAGGTCCTCGCGGTAGACCATCGCAAAGGGGCCGGTGTCCTGCGGAATGGCGTAGACCGCCTGGCCGTCGGGGCTGACCTGTCCCCAGGTCCAGGGCACGAAGTACTTCTTGAAGTCGCTCGCGCCGTACTTGCTCAGATCGACCAGGCCGCCGGTATCGGCGAAGGCGGGCAGAAAACCGTACTCGATCTGGGCCACGTCGGGCGCGCCGCTCTTGGCCTCGATGGCGGTGCGGAGCTTGGTGTAGGTCTGCGGCCCGCCGCCGAGGTTGGTGATCTTGACCGTGATGTTGGGGTACTGCTTGGTGAACTCAGCCGCCGTTTTGTCCAGGCCCGGCACCCACGACCAGACTTCGAGCTGCACCTTGTCGGTGGGCGCCTTGGGAAAGGCCGGATCGGCGGCGAGGGCAGTGCTGGCCACCAGCGCGAGGCTGAGCAGCAGGGCGGTCTTCTTGAGCAGGCGGGGCGGTTGAGCGTATGACATGCGTTCTCCTGTGCGGTGAAGTGGGGCGAAGAGGGCTGACTTGGGCCGATTTGGATTCGGGAAGAGTCTGGGTTGGATGGAGTCTGGGTTGGACGGAATTCAGATCGAGTCGCCGCTCAGATCAGTGCCCGCTTCAGACGCACAGCACGCGCCCGACCTGGGCGGCGTAGTCGGTCATGAACTGGCCGGGCTGCTTGTCGGTAATCAGGGTGGTGACCTGTTCCAGACCGGTGATCTGGGCGCGGCTGACGGCGCCGAGCTTGCTGTGGTCGGCCACCACCACGACCTCGCGGCTGCGGGCAACCATGCCCGCCTTGACCTCGGCCTCTTCAAAGTTGGCGTTGGTCACGCCGCGCTCCGGATGCACGCCGTTGCAGCCGAGAAACAGCCAGTCGGCGTGAATGTGGCCCAGCAGTTCCAGCGCGTACGGGTTGACCAGGCTGTGTTGCAGCCGCCGCAGCCGCCCACCTGTGACCATGACTTCGACGTTGGGCAGCCGTTCGAGTTCCAGGGCGATGTTCAGGCCGTTGGTGACCACCAGCACGCCCTGAAGCGTCGGCGAGAGCGAGCGGGCGATTTCGGTGGTGGTGCTGCCGACATCCAGAAAGATGGTGTCGCCGCTTCTGACCAGGGCGGCGGCGGCCCGCCCGATGCGGCGTTTGGCGGCGACGTGCCGCAGGCTGCTGGCTTCGAGCGCCTGCTCGGTTTCCAGAACGCGGGCGGCGCCTCCACGGGTGCGGCGCAGCAGTCCGGCCTGCGCCAGAGCATCGAGGTCATGGCGAACGGTAACTTCCGAAACTCCTAACATAGACGACAGCTCAGTCACGGAAATGCGCTCCTGGCGTGCCAGAACGTGCAATACTTGGCCGTGGCGCTGCTGCCTCATAGCGGCCTCCTTCCTTTCGTTACTTTCGTATGTTACGAAGTGTAAACACGGCAGGGGCCGGGCGTCAAGTGGTTCTGAACACTTTAAGATGTGGGTTGGACGTTTGTTCAGTCTAGCGGACCAGGGGCGCGGGCGTCCACGCTTCGGGCCGGGCGCGAAGTCTCGGCCAGCACACCACGGTTCGGCACCACACGGGAGAGCACGCATGCATCTGATGGTCGTCGGCGGGGCAGGGTACATCGGTTCACATACGGTCCGGCAGTTGCTGGGCGCCGGGCACCGGGTCACGGTGCTGGACAACCTGTCGAGCGGGCACCGGGAAGCCCTGCCGGGCGAGGTGGCCCTGATCGTCGCCGATCTGCTGGACCCACCCGCCCTTCGAGCCGCCCTACAAAGCGCCCAGCCCGACGCGGTGATTCATTTCGCCGCGCTGATCGAGGTGTCCGAGAGCATGCGCTCACCGGGCCGCTATTACCAGAACAACGTCACCGGCAGCCTGAATCTGTTTCAGGCCATCGTGGACACGCGCAAGGTGCCTATCGTGTTCAGCTCCACCGCCGCCGTCTACGGTGAAGCGGGCGCGGCGCCCATTCCCGAAGACGCCGCCAAGGCGCCCACCAGCAGCTACGGCCACAGCAAACTGATGGTCGAGCAGATTCTGCGCGATTTCGGCGTGGCGCACGGGCTGCCCTACACCGTGCTGCGCTACTTCAACGTCTGCGGCGCGGCGCCGGACCACACCATCGGCGAGGACCACCCCAACAAGACCCATCTCATTGAACTGGCGCTGCTGACCGCCCTGGGCCAACGCCAGAAGATGTTCGTCAACGGCACCGACTACCCCACGCCCGACGGAAGTTGCGTGCGCGACTACGTGCATGTCATGGACCTGGCCGACGCGCATGTACTGGCGATTCAGGCTTTAGTAGGCGGCGCGGCCAGCGCCCAGGCGTACAACGTCGGCCTGGGGCACGGCTTCTCGGTCCGGCAGGTGCTGGACGCGGTGGACGAGGTGGTGGGCACGCCTTTGACACGTGAGGAAGGCCCGCGCCGCCCCGGCGATCCGCCCTCGCTGGTCGCAGACCCCGGCAAGATCATGGCCGAGCTGAAGTTCGCCCCCAGGTTCACCGACCTGGGCGAGATCGTGAAAACGGCCTGGGACTGGCACCGCACGCACCCGCACGGCTTTGAGAGCTGACGGTACACGCCGCTCGGTTTACCCGAAGACAAACGTTGGCGTATTCGGCTCTCCCCTACTTGGTGCCCGCGATGCCGCCCAGGATGAAGCTTTTCAGCACTTCCGGCAGGCCGTCTTCGCTGGCCTCGTCACCGACACCAGCTTCAGCCGCACTCGTCTCAGCCGCACTCGTCTCAGCCGCACTGATGCGCTCGTAGGCCAGGCTGGTCAGCAGGTTCAGCAAGATGGGCAGCAGATGCGGCTGGCGGCGCACGGCGGGCAACTCGCGCAACTTCAGCCGCGTTTCGATGGCCTGCACGAAGGCCCGGCGACGGCGACGAAACAGCGGCCCGCCACCGCTGTTGAGCAGTGACAGCAGCTCGCGTTCCTGAAGCAGCAGCCGAAACAGCGCGTCGAAAGCCACCAGGCCGGATTCGGGCAGCAGCGGCGAGAGGCGTTCGGGAAAATGCTCCAGCCGGGCCTCGAACAGCGATTCGAGCATCATCTCGGTGGAGGGAAAATAGCTGTAGATGGTCGGGCGCGACACCTGCAACTCGGCGGCGATGTCGGCCATGCCCACCGCCTCGAAGCCGCGCCCCACAAACAGCCGCCCTGCCACCTCCAGAATCTGTTCACGGCGCGTCTGTGCGCTCAGACGGCGGGCCAGCACCACTTCGGTCATATCCCGCAGTCTAGCAGAACTTGACACCAAGTCATCTGACAAGCAGTCATCTGGCAGATCGTCACCTGACAGACCGTCATGAAGCCTGGGGACTGGAACCTGGGGACTGGAAATGTCGCATCACGTTCAAGTTTTAAATCTGGCCAGCCACTCTGAAGTGCATGACGACTTCAAACGCGGCCCTTCATCCTGATCTTGTCGGTGAACTGACCCGCGTTGCCGCACCGCAGGTCTCAAAAGCCCCATATATCCGGCCTGTCGAGCGCGGCCCGATGAGGCGGCCTGGTGGTGTCCTGAACCCATCAGGGCCAGACGACGCTGCTGAGACTACAGCGCCCGCTTGAGCTGGTCGGTCTGTACCGACTGCACGCCGTCGATGGCGGCCAGGCGGGCGATCTGGGTGCTGCGGACCTCGCCGCTCAGGATGCCGTAGCGCTCCAGGCGGCGGGAATTGACGCCGACCATGCCGGTGGCGCCCTCGATCTGGTCCAAGACCCCCTGCAACATGTCCGGCGAGGCGCAAACCTCCGGCCTCAGCGTCACGTGGACCCGCTGCACCGAGGTGCGGGAGGCGGTCTGCGGCGCCGGGCTGAGCGGGGGGTTGATTTCTACTCTTGACATGGTTGATTTCTCCCGCCTCAGCTTAATCCAAAGCGGGCGGTCAATTGTTCAGAATCGACTGTTCGGGCTAGAGCCGGTCAGCTTCAAACCGGCTTCGGCGCCTGTACCATGCCTGCGCCCACATCGGTGGCGGGCGAAATGAGCGTGGCTGCGTCCACCGTCATCCGGTCCCACAGCGCCTGTCCGGAGAGTGCCGGAAACTGCTCCATGTACAGCGCCGCGACGCCGGAAACGTGCGGCGCGGCCATGCTGGTGCCCGACAGGCGTTTGTGCTCGCCGCCGATCCAGGCTGAATACACGCCCACGCCCGGCGCGGCCAGGTCTATGCGGCCAATCCCGTCGGTGTCGCCGCAACTGAAATAGGCAGGCTGATCGCGCCCATCGACTGCCGCCACCGCCAGAATCGACGGGCAGGCCGCCGGGTTGCCCACCGGGGCGATCATGGCCGGGCGCTCGCTCTCGTTGCCCGCCGCCGCCACCAGCACAATGCCCTGGGTCAGCAGCACCTGGGCCACCCGCTCGTAGGGGTCGCTGTAAGGCTGCCCGGCACTGCGCGGACTGCCCAGGCTCATCGACAGGACGCTTGCCCCCTGGTCGGCGGCCCAGTCGATGGCGTCGAGAATCTGGTCGTCGTAGCCCTGGCCGAACTTGTTGAGCACCTTGGCGATAATCAGCTCGCAGCCCGGCGCCACACCGTATCGAAAGCCGCCCTGCGGGCTGAAGCGCCCCGCGATGACGCCCGCGCAGTGGGTGCCGTGACCGTTGAGGTCCGCCACGTCGGGTTCGTCGGGCACGAAGCTGCGGGTATTGCCGGGCAGCACGCTCAGGTCGGGGTGAGTGAGGTCGATGCCGGTGTCGATGACGGCCACCTTGATGTTCTTGCCGCTGGGCGAGGTGGCCAGTGGGTCCAGCCCGATCTGCTCCAGGGCGCGGTTGACGGGCGCCGGTGCGCCAGTACCAGCAACAGGCGCCTGGGCGGCGGCCAGCACCAGCGGCGGCAGGGTGCGGCGCTGATTGCGGGCCACCGACTGCACCTGTGGCTCGGCCCGCAGGCTATCGACCTGTTCGGGGGTCAGGTTGGCCACCGCCACCGCCAGCCGGGCGTAGACGCGGGCATGCACCCCGTTTTGCTGCTGCAAGATGCGCCGCGACGTTCGGCTCTCGGCCCGGCCCGGCTCTGAGTGCTGCACCTTCAGCACCCCGGCCAGCAGGGTTTCGTTGGCGTCCGAAGGCTTCTCGAAGACGATCACGTACTGGGGGTTCTCGCGCAGCAGGCTTTCCATCTGGCTATTCTCTATCAGCGAGCGACCCGGACGAACACGGATGCCGCCGCCCTCACCCGATTTTCATTTTGAAGAATTCACATCAAGTGCTGTCTCAAGGAGCGTATGTCCCCTGCCCTGCCCCCCGAACTCGCCGCCCTGATAAGCGCCATTCGACCCGCCGACGCGGGCGCCAGGCAGGCCGCCCAGGAGCGCCAGACCCAGCTCACCAAGCCGCCCGGCGCCCTGGGGCTGCTCGAAGCGCTCTCGGTGCGGCTCGCAGGCGTCTTCGGCACGCCGCGCCCGCATCCGAGAGGCGTGGCCGTGATGGTGGCGGCGGGCGATCACGGGGTCGCCGAGGAGAAGGTGAGCGCCTTTCCGCAGGCCGTCACGCAGGCGATGGTCGGCAACTTCCTGATGACGGTCCCGGCGGGCCAGGGCGGCGCGGCGGTCAACGCCCTGGCCCGCAACCTGGGCGCCGAGGTCTACGTGATGGACGCGGGCGTGGCCGCAACGTTGCCCGATCACCCGGCCCTGGTCCGAGCAGCCGTGCGGCGCGGCACCCGCAACCTGCGCCGGGAAAGCGCCATGACCCGCGAAGAGACGCAAAGCCTGATCCTGGCTGGTGCCGCGCTGGCCCGCACCGCCATAGCAGGCGGCGCCGATCTGCTGATTCCCGGCGAAATGGGCATCGCCAACACCACGGCGGCCAGCGCACTCACGGCCCGAATGCTGGACGTGGGCGCCGCCGCCGTCACCGGGCGCGGCACCGGCATCGACGACGTGTGCCTGGCCCACAAGGTGCAGGTCGTGCAGAGCGCACTGGACCGGGGCGGTAGTGATCCCCGCGACCCGCTGGGCACGCTGGCCGACCTGGGCGGCTTCGAGATCGCCGCCATGACGGGCATGATGCTTCAGGCGGCGGCCAGTCGGCGGGCCGTCATCGTGGACGGCTTCGTGGAGGGCGCGGCGGCTTTGATCGGCGTGGCGCTGGCTCCGGCGCTGCGAGATTTTCTGTTTCCGGCGGGCCTGTGCGCCGAGATCGGGCACGCGGCGCAACTGCGCAGCCTGGGCCTGGTGCCGCTGTTCGACCTGGGCCTGCGGCTGGGCGAGGGCAGCGGCGGCGTGCTGGCGGCCCCGCTGCTGCTGGGCGCGGCAGCCACCCTGCGCGAGATGCAGACCTTCGCCGAGGCGGGCGTGCCGGGAGCGCCGGGAGCGCCGCCCGCCTGAGTGCCAGAGACCTGAACGTGCCGACCTGAGCCGGGCCAGACATTAAGGTTTGAAAAATACTTGGCGCCAGTCGGTCACGCGCAAGCGGCCCCCGCGCCGCCCAGACTTGGGGGTATGCGTCTGCGTTTCGCCGTGACTCTGTGCACCGTACTGGTTAGCCTGTTCGGTGCCAGCCTGTTCGGTACAGGCGCACAGACCGCTGCGTCTCCGGCGGCGGCGCAGAACGTGTCTGGCCCGGCACAGTCTGGATCAACCCAGGCTGGATCAACCCAGGCACCCTCACCGGTCCCAGATGCGCCGCAGCCCAGGGCGACGACGCTGCCAGCCGCGCCCGGCACGCTCACCCAAGCCCGCGTGGCCCAGGGGCTGCTGGGCGGGCGCGAAAACGGCGGCGTGCGGCGCTTTTTCGGGGTGCCCTTCGCGCAGCCGCCGCTGGGGCTGCTGCGCTGGGCGCCGCCGCAGCCGCCGACGGCCTGGCCGGGGCGCCGCGACGCTTCGCGCTTCGCGGACGTCTGTCTGCAACCGCCCAACCCGCTCGACCCGTCGCCGGACCGCCGTCTCAGGGGTCAGGAAGACTGCCTGTATCTGAATGTCTACGCGCCGGTTCGGAGTGCCAGTGAGGGGGCGACCCAGACGGCGGCCACCGTCAGGCCGCTGCCGGTGATGGTCTGGATTCACGGCGGCTCGTTTACCACCGGCAGCGGCAACATCTACGACGCCTCGCTGCTGGCCCGTGAACAGAACGTGGTGGTGGTGACCCTGAATTACCGGCTGGGCGCCCTGGGCTTCCTGGCCGCGCCCGCGCTGGGGCCGCAGAGCGGCAACTACGCGCTGCAAGACCTGCTGGCCGCGCTCAAATGGGTGAAAGAAAATGCCGCCGCCTTCGGGGGCGATCCGGGCAACGTGACCGCCTTCGGGGAGTCGGCGGGGGCGATCATGCTCTGCGACCTGCTGACCTCGCCCGCCAGCCAGGGCCTGTTTCAGCGGGCCATCGTGCAGAGCGGTCCCTGCGCGGCGCCGCTGAACACCGTGCCGCTGGCCCAGGCGCTGAGCACCGGGGCGGCGTTTACTGGCGCCTTCAACTGCTCGCCACTCGTCGCGGGTTGCCTGCGGCTGATTCCGGCCAGCACCCTGATCGAGACCGCCGTGCCGGGCAGCCGGGCGCCGGGCACCGTGGCGCTGCCGCCCCTTTACGGCGACGCCCTCATTCCCCGCAAACCCTACGACGCCTACCAGGGCGGCCTGTTGACCAAGGTGCCGCTGCTGATCGGCGGCAACCGCGACGAGGGCACGCCGTTCACCGCTTACCTGACACCGCCCCGGCTGGCGCTGAACACGCCGCTGTACTGGGGCCTGATCTCGGCGCTGAAGCTGGAGCGGGCCAGGGCGATTTTGCAGAGCTATCCGGGCCGCGCCTACCCGACCAACGGGCTGGCCGCCGCCGCCGTGGTCACCGACGGGCTGTTCGCCTGCCCGGTCTACAGCGTGATTACCCAGGCGGCCCGCTTCGTGCCCACTTACGCCTACGAATTCAGCGACCCGCAGGCCGTCAGCGAGCTGAAACCCACCGCCAGCGTGCCGAAGCTGGGCGCCTACCACGCCTCGGAGCTGATCTCGGTGTTCGGCACGCCGCTGACCGGCCTGGCCGACCCTGCCGCCTTCAGTCCGGCGCAGACCCGGCTGGCCCGGCAGATGCGGACCTACTGGGCCAATTTCGCCCGCAGCGGCGACCCGAACGGCGCGGGGCAAGGCACCTGGGCGCCGTTTGATCCGCAGCTCAGGAACCTCTTGAGCCTGAGTCCGGCGGGCAACACGGTCATCAGCGATTTCGCCGAGCGGCACCGCTGCGCCTTCTGGAACGAGCTGGACGGGCGCTGAGGGGCGGCCAGGTCGGCTGGACAGGTCGGCTGGACTGGCTATTGCAACCTTTGTTCAGGCGCACGGCTATCCCCTGGTCTAGACTCGCGTGTGACCCTGCCGCGCCCAAACGCCACTCCTCCCAGCCCCAATGCCCCGGCCACCAAACCCGCCGCCGCTGAAACGTCGCGCCGCCAGCAGTTGCGCGACCTCACAGCCACGCTCAAGCTCGTCTGGCAGGCCAGCCCGGCCCAGACCACCTGGTTTGCGACCACCACGCTGCTGCTCTCGGTGTTGCCCGCCCTCAACCTGTACGTCAGCAAGCGGCTGCTCGACGCCGTGGCGCTGTCGGTAGGCGGCCAGGAAAGTTACGGCGCCCTGCTGGGGCTGCTGGGCCTCCAGGTCGGACTGGGCGTGCTCGGCAGCTTGCTGGGCATCGTCCAGAACTCGGCCCGTGAACTGCTGGGCGACAGTTTGCAGCACCGCATCACCGCCCTGATCTTGCAAAAAGCCACCGAGCTGGAAGTCGAGCGCTTCGAGAACGCCGAGACCTACGACCGGCTTCAGCAGGCCTACCGAGAGGTCGGCTCGCGCCCGGTGCAGGTCGCCACCCAGCTCGTCGGGCTGGCGGGCGCCCTGGTGACGCTGCTGTCGGTGGGCGGGCTGATGGTGGGGCTGGGACCGCTGATCGTGCCGCTGATCCTGCTCTCGGCGCTGCCGGGCGTGTACGTATCGAGCCGCTTCGGGGTCGAGAATTACCGGATGCTGCGCTGGCAGACCCACGACGCCCGCGTCCAGAACTATTTCGGCTCCGTGCTGACCAGCGACAGCCTGGTCAAAGAGGTGCGGCTGTTCAACGTCGAGCCGTACCTGCTGGGCCGCTGGCGCGAATTCTATCTGGGCTTCCGCACGCAGCTCGAAGGCATCGTGCGGCGGCGCGGCTGGGGCAACCTGGGCGCCTCGATCATCGCCGCGTCGCTGGTGGGCGCGGCCTCGGCGCTGGTGCTGCGGCGGGCGGCGGCGGGGCAACTGACGGTGGGCGACTTCTCGCTGTTCGCGCTGGGCATCGCCCAGATTCAGGGCACGGTGTCGGGCCTGCTGTCGGGCGTCAGCGGGGTGTACCAGAACCTGCTGTACATGCGCAACCTCTACAGCTTTCTGGAGCTGCCCACCCGCGACCTCGACGCCGGGGACATCTGGGAAGGCGACATCGACACCATCGAGTTCCGGGACGTGGCCTTCCGCTACCCGCTGACCGACAAGGACGTGCTGCGCGGCCTGAGCTTCACCGTGCGGCGCGGCGAGGCACTGGCGCTGGTCGGCGAGAACGGCGCGGGCAAGACCACCGCCATGAAGCTGCTGACCCGGCTGTTCGAACCGAGCGCCGGACGCATCCTGCTCAACGGCCAAGACGCCGCCCGTTTCAGTCCGCGCAGCGTGCAGCGGCAACTCAGCATCATCTTTCAGGATTTCGGGCAGTACCAGATGCAGGCCGGGGAAAACGTGGCGCTGGCCGAAACCGGGCGCCTGGCTGACGAGGCCGGGCAGCAACGCGCCATCGCCCAGGCCGGAGCCGAGTTCGTCCACGAGCTGCCGGACGGCCTCAAAACCCCACTGGGCCGACTGTTTCAGGGCGGGCGGCAACTGTCGGGGGGACAGTGGCAACGCCTGGCGCTGGCCCGGCTGTACTTCCGTGACGCCTCGGTGCTGGTTTTCGACGAGCCCACCGCCGCGCTGGACGCCCGCGCCGAGTTCGAGACCATTCAGGCGCTGCGTGAACAGGCCCGTGACCGCATCACGCTGCTGATCTCGCACCGCTTCTCGACCGTGCGCCTGGCCGACCAGATCATCGTGCTCGACGGGGGCCGGGTCGCCGAGGCGGGCAGCCACCAGGAGCTGATCGCGCTGAACGCCCGCTACGCCGCGCTCTACAACCTTCAGGCGGCAGGCTACACCGAGGCGGCGGTGCCCGTCTGAGCCGGACATTCCGGCTGAGCCAAGCATTAGAGCAGATGTCATAAAAAGACCCTTTTTATGACCGAGCGGAGCGAGTAGTTTTGACTGAGCAGGACGCAGAATGGAGGCGCGGGGAGGCTGTTTTCCCCGTGGCGTAATTCGGAGTACTGCTCTAAACTGAGTGCAGACAGAGGCTGTCGCAAACGCCCAAACCCACCGACTGCAACTTTTCAGGCATGATGTCGCCAGTCCCCGCAGTAGTGTTGATGGGAAGCAGTTTTGATGGAAGGTGGCCCGGCGAAGCGGACCGGACCGGCAGACTGATTGCTAGACTGATGGGCAGACGGCGAGCGTAGAGACAGGGCCGCGAAACGTGATCTGAATTACTCAGCGCAGGCATATTTGTTAAATATTCGACAATCACAGGTCGCGCTTTTTTGGGGCCGAAGGACGGTCAGTCGGGCGTATTCCGGCCCCAAGCGTGCCGAGGCGACTCGCCCTGACGGTCAAACGATCCGGGTGATTTGTCAAAGAAATGCGCTTGTATTTTAAGATCAGCCGCTTCCCGGCTCAAATCGACTCCATCGACCAAAAATCGTCTCAGTTCAATTGGCGCTGCAATTCGACCACGTACCGCGCCAGATCCTGCGGTGTGGCGACCTGCCGGGCGATCTCGACGCGCAGTTCGAGCAGCTCCAGGTTCTCTGGGTCGATTTTCAGCGCCTGGTTGGCCAGCAGCAGGGCGCGGCGCAGGTCTTTGCTCTGCTGGGCGCGGGTCAGGCGGGCGCGCAGCTCGGCGCCCAGGTCGCGGCGCAGCTCCTCGCGGGTGTCGTCTACCCAGTCGCTCTCCATCTTGAGTTCAGGCAAAAAAGGCCCCCGGTAGAGCGCCAGCGCCCGCGCCACATCGCCGCGTGCCAGCGCCTGGCGCAACTGCTCCAGGTCGAGGTCCACGAAGACGCCCGGCCCCAGTCGGTAGCGCGGCGCCTTGGGGCTGCCGTCCATCCACAGCACCTCGTTGCCGAGCTTGACCCGGAGTTCCCGGAACACCGCCCGGAAATAATCGCCCGCCGTCTTGCCGTCGCGCTCCGGATAGAGGGTCGTTTCCAGTTCGCGGCGGCTGGAGCCGGGGTGCAGCGCCAGGTACGCCAGGGTCAGGACGCTGCCGCCCAGGCTGAATTTGACTTCCTCACCGCTGCTGAAGACTGCCGCCTTGCCCATCGTCTGGATATTCAGGTGAATGACGGTGTTTTCCGGCACGTCGTCGGTGCGGTGGAGCGCGGCGAACTTGTCGAGCACCAGTTCCATGTACGGCGACAGTTCGGGGTCGAGAAGCGCGTGCTGCACCAGGTCGGAGAGTTCACGGATGTCCGGCGTGTAGAGAATCTGGTCGCGGGCCGAGAGCAGGCTGTCGAGCGCCAGTTTCAGGGTCTCTCTGGACCGCTCCACTTCGCCATGCTTCGACAGCGCGTCGGCCAGGTGGAGCAGCGTCCGAAGGTGGGCGCGGGCCTCCAGGCGCGGCGAATCGAGCGCTTTGTCGAATTCTTCGATAGCCGCCGCGTAGAGGTGACGGCGGCGAAGCAGCATCCCCTTGGTGGCAGTAATCAGTGGGTGGTCCTTCTCCGGCGCCAGATCGTACAGCACTTCCATCGCTTCAGTGTGGCGAGACTGGAGCGAGTAGAAGTCTGCGAG
>NZ_JANYGJ010000205.1 GCF_025362455.1 Deinococcus sp.
CTGGGGCGCAACGTCACCAAGAACACCGCCTTCATCGCCGGAACCGGCAGCGTGGGTGTGCTGCCCAAGGACGTGGTGGAGTACTGCCTGGTCTACAGCAACACCGGCGGCGCGGCGCCCAATTTCAAGATCACCGACAACGTTCCGGCGGGTGTGGACGCGCAGGTCGGGGCTTACGCGGCGGGCAACGGTATTCGCTGGGCTGACGGCGTGACGGTTGCGGTGGGCGCTACCGCCACACCGGCAGGTGTGAACCTGACCAGCGCTGCCGATGCCGACCAGGGCACCCTGAGCACCACATTAGGCACCAACGCCAAGGGTGTCATGACCTTCGACCTCGGCGCGGCGGGGTTGAGCGCGGGCGGCAAAGGCACGGTCTGCTTCCAGACCAAGGTGCCCTGAGCCCCTGTGCTCTGAGCCCTGAGCCCCTGGGATTTTGCAACGCGGCGGCCTTATCCGGATCGGGTGGGGCCGCTTTTTTGTTCCCCTCGCCACTCCAGCAACTCCTCGTACATCCGGGCCATCGCCCTGGCCCGCACCCGCAGGTCGTACTGCTGGGCGCTGTCGCGGGCGGCCTGGGCGCGGCGCGGCAACTGGCCGCTGTCCAGGGCACGCAGCAGCCCGGCGGCCAGCTCGGCTTCGCTGGCCGCGCAGATAATGCCGTTGTCGCCCACGATCAGGTCCTGGGCGGCGGGGCTGCGGGCGGCGACTAACGGCGTGCCCGACGCCAGCGCCTCGATCATCGACATCGGCAGCACTTCGGAGGTGCTGGCGGTCATGAACACGTCGGCGGCGGCCAGGAGCTGCGGCACCTCGGCGTAGGGCAGGGCGCCGGTAAACACCACGCCGCCCGGCGCGTGGGCTTCGAGCGCCAGGCGAACCGGGCCGTCGCCGACCATCAGCAGCCGCAGTTCGGGCCGGGAACGGCGCGCCAGATCAAAGGAGCGCAGCAACGTCCCCAGGTTCTTCTCGGCGGCCAGGCGACCCAGCGAGATCACCAGCGGGGCGCCCTGGGCAATCTGGTAGCGCTCACGGACGGCTGAGCGGACCTGTGGGGTGTCCGCCGCCTGAAAGGCCGCCAGGTTGACCGGGTTGGGCATCCGGCTGAGCGGCCCGCCGTAGCCGTAGCCGCGCAGCGTCTCTTCCATGGCCCGGCCCGGTACCAGCACCTGATCGACGCTGCGGGCAAAGGTGGCCACATGTGAGCGGGTCAGACTCCGGCTCATGCGGCGCGGCATCACGCGGGCGTAGTGCAGGTACTGCTCGTACTGGGTGTGCGCCGTGAACACCACCGGGGCCTGAAAGCGGCGCCCCCACAGCCGCGCCAGGGCACCTGCCAGAAAGGGGTGCATGGTGTGAAACACGTCGGTGCCGCGCAGGGGCAAAGCCGCCACCACCGGGGGGTTAGGCCATAGCAGCACCGGGTAATCGGCGGGGGCGCCCATCATGGTGCTGGGCAGGCGGTGAACGCCCTCCTCGGCGGGTGGGCGGGCCGGATGATTGGGCGCGTAGATGTCGACCTCGTGGCCCAGCTCGCGCAGGCCCTGGGCAAACAGCGCGGTGCTGGTCGCCACGCCGTTGCGCGAGGGCAGATAAGTGGTGGTGACAAAGCCGATACGCACGTCGCTGTTGAGTGTAGCGTGATCCGTTCGGCGCACAGGCCCGCTGAAGTGAGGGCCAGGCCGGAAGTGGGTTCCGGAGCCGCCGCCCTCCCACCCCGCCGCCGGGTGCTCTACACTCCAGCTCATGACCGCCGCCCAGCCCACCGCCCAGCTTACCGCCCAGACCACTGCCCCACCTCTCATTCTTCCCTGCGTGGACATTCAGCGGGGCCGCGCCGTGCGGCTCTACGAGGGCGACCCTGAGCGCGAGACGGTCTACTTCGAGTCGCCGAAAGCCGCCGCCCGGCACTGGGCTGATCTGGGCGCCAGGCTGCTGCACCTGGTCGACCTCGACGCCGCCACCGGGCGCGGTGAGAACGCGGCCATCATCGCCGAGATCGCCGCGCATCTGGATATACCCGTGGAAGTCGGCGGCGGTATTCGTGACCGGGCGCGGGCCGAGGCGCTGCTGGAGCTGGGGGTCAGCCGGGTGGTGCTGGGCACGGCGGCTGTTCAGAACCCTGAGCTGGTCAGCGCACTGCTCGCCGCCCACGGCAGTGATCGGGTGGTGGTCAGCCTGGACGCACGCGGTCTGGAAGTCGTCACCCACGGCTGGGCGCAGGGCAGCGGCGTAGCGGTGGCCCAGCTCACCGCCCGGTTCACCGACCTCGGCCTGGAAACCCTGATCTTCACCGATGTCAGCCGCGACGGCACCCTGCGCGGCCTCGACGCCGAGCTGATGGCCCAGGTGCGCGGGCTCTGGACCAGAAGTCTGATCGTCGGCGGCGGCGTGCGCGACCTGGCCGACGTGGCGCTGCTGAGCGAGCTGCGCATCGAGGGCGCCATCGTGGGCCGGGCCATCTACGAGGGCACGTTGCCCTATCCGCTGCCATAATTCCACTGCCATAATTCTATCGCCATAATTCCGCTGCCCTGATCGGCTGCCGATACCGCGCCTGTACACTGAGCCATGACTCCTTCACCGTCTCCCGCGCCGTTGTCGTCCGCCCGCCTCTGGAAACCGCTGCTGGCGCTGGGCGTGCTGGGCGGCGCGGTCTGGCTCGTTCGTGCCCGCCAGAATGAACTGAAAGCCCTGGTGGTGGGCGGCGTGCTGGAGACCCCCCGGCGCAGTTACGCCGAGCTGCGCCGTGATCTGGACCGGGCCGGGACGCGCCTGAGTGAACGCCTGGCCCGCGCCGCCGACAGTGAGGCCAACCGGGAGCTGGCCCGCCACATCATCGGCATCGAGCGCTGGGGGCATTCGCGCCTGCGGGTGCTGAGCGGCGAGCGCGAGTTCGTGGACGATACGTACCGGCCCTACCGCCCGGCAGACGAGCTGGGCCTGAGCGAATTGCGCGACCTGTTTTCGCTGACCCGTGCCCAGACCAGTGAACTGGCCCGCAGTTTCGAGGTGACCCCGCCGGTGAGGGAGCAAGTGCTCCACAACATGATCGGGCCTATCAGCGCCCGCGCCTGGCTGCGCTACCTGAGTGGACACGCCGACTGGGAAAGCCGGAAACTCAAGTCGGCGTGAGAGGCTGGGCGTGGCTGATGTTTCCAAGACCGTGAGGAGTGCGTTCTCAGTGCGCACACCTTGCCCGTCGTCTGGCCAGCACTGATCGTCGTCGCTCAGGGAATAAAGCGCATCATCAAAAGCGTTTACAGCGTCTCGGCAGGCATTTCGCCCAGAATCCGCATGGTTTCTACGCTTACCGTCGTCACGCGGGCCAGCAGCTCTATTACGCGCTCTTTGTGATCGGCAAAGCGGTAGGTGTTGAAGTGTTCGCGGATGGTCGCGTCTTTGGGCGTGGTTTCCTTGTGGCGTTCCAGTACCCACTCCAGGGCACTACGGTTCCCCAGGCGGTACTGCCAGGCCGCCTCCGGTACACCGTGTAGCGTGGTCAGGCCATCGAGCGTCATGCTGCCCGCCACCTTGTCGGCCTTGAGCCTGGCTTTCTGAGCCATAGCCAGGGCTTCGGGCGTCTCGTTCTTGGGTTTGCTGTCTGTCCGG
>NZ_JANYGJ010000228.1 GCF_025362455.1 Deinococcus sp.
AGCGGCTTGAGAATCCCCCACTCTTCATCTGTCGTATCGGTTGGATACAATTGCATCCTTTGATTCTACTCATATCGATGAGACAGTATTGCCCGACTTCTTACTTTCCAGACAGTCTCTTAGAGCAGATGTCATAAAAAGACCCTTTTTATGACCGAGCGGAGCGAGTGGTTTTAACTGAGCAGGACGCAGAATGGAGGCGCGGGGAGGCTGTTTTCCCCGTGGCGTAATTCGGAGTACTGCTCCAGATCGAGGGTGCCGGGATACAGCCCCCCGAACATCGGCGCGGCCAGGTCGATGGTGAACGTTTCATTCGGCGCCGTGACCGGCATTCTGACTTCGGCAAAGTTCTGGTAGAGGCGCAGATCGGTGGCCGACGCCTGACTGAGTAGACCGAGGGTCAGCAACATTCTGAGCGTGGTCTTCATCATCACATTCTGAGTGATGAACCGTCCGGGCGTCCATCATCCACGTCCAGCAGAAAGCCGGGCCGCGTTCATGACGCGCCCGGCCTCCCCCACTTTCCGTTTACTGGCTGTTGTCGATGACCACCGTAAAGGTCCTGGTCGCCTTGCCCTTGGCGGGCACGTCCACCTTGAGCTCGGCAGAGCCCTGGTTGCTGCGGGTCACGCCGTCGATGCTGATTTTGCGGCCCCCGACCTGCTCGCTGACCTCGGCGCGAACCTGGCGATCCTTGCTGCTCTCGAAGCTGTAGGTGACTTTGTAGGTGCCGCCGGTCTTGCTGGAGCTGATGGTCTGGACGGTACGCACGTAGCGCACGTCGGGGTCACGGCCCAGGCCGAACTCCACCGCCTCGCCCTTGGCGGTTTCCCGAATCATGGTCTGACCGGAAATCCGCCCGTCCTCGCGCACGGTGAGCTGGCCGCCCGGCAGATTCTGGTCGGCCTTGAAGCGGTAAAAGCGGCCCAGGGTGCCCTCCGACTTCTGGGTGTTGAAGTAGGTGTTCAGGCCCGCGTAGCGCTCGAAGGTGCTGAGTTTGGGGTTCAGGAACGGCAGGGTGTAGGTGCTGCTCCCCGGCAGGGTAAAGGCGCTGTCCAGGCCGTAGCGGTAGAGCCCGTTGACGGTGCCGAGCGTGCCGACCTTGGGCGCCGGGGCGGCGGCGTCTGCGGAGGTGGCCTGAGCCATCGCCACGTTCCCCCGCATCTGGAAATTCTGCACGTCCTGCACGTCCACCTGACCGGCGAAGAGTTCGGTGGCCGTGACGTTGTAGGCCTGGTCGGAATTGTTGCGAATGTCCGCCAGCGCCGACAGAGTAGCGCTGCTGCTGGAGGTCTTGAGGGTGTAGCGCGGCGTCCAGGCCAGGGCGCGGGTCAGGTAGCTCAGCGTGCCCTTGCCCGGCTGGGTCAGCGTGTAGACCAGCTTCTGGGTCGGGTTCTGGGCGTTTTCGGGCGGCAGGGAAGGAAAGCTGAGCTGGGCAAAGCTCACGTTGCGGTACTGCCCGCTGGCGTCCTTGATGAGCAGGTCGGCGGCGCGAACGAGCGTCACCCTCTCGGTGGTGTTGCCCTGGGCACCGTTCTCGCGCAGGGTCAGCGTCTGGCCTTCGAGCCCGGCCAGCCAGCTCACATCCCGCGTCTGCACCGCCTGGGTGATGTTTAGCCCCTCCAGGTCGATGGTGCCGGGAATCAGGTTCTCCCAGGCGCTGGGCGGCAAGTTGACGGTGTAGGTTTTGCTCTCGGCGCTGATCGGCGTGCGGATTTCCCCGAAATTCTGGTAGATGCGCAGATCGGTGGCGCCTGCCAACCCTGCGAGCGAGAGCGACACGGCCAGGGTCACGGACTTTGCAGCATTGGTCATACAACTACTTTGGGCCACGCCGTCTGACGCCGCGTGAGAGAAGCTGACGCAGATGAGAATGGAGCGGGGTGGATGAGGGGCGGCTTGTGGCTTGTGGCTTGTGGGAAGGGCGGGGGCTGGATATTGACGTTCGAGTGGCAGGATTCGTAGGCAACCAACCCCTCACCCCAGCCCTCCGCTAAGCGGCTCTGCGAGTCACCCCTGGGGAGAGGGAGTCGTAGACCTGCCCAGCAGAGGGAGCCGCAACGCGGCGGAAGGGTGAGTCGCAGACCTGAGGAGCGGCGTGCCCAGGCGCGTCCGTTCACGACGAGTGCTTGCAGAGGGGTCGGGCGATGTCGGGGAATCACTTTAGTCCCGTATCATACGGACTCCGATTGAATCGTTTTGTAAAAACGATGAAATCCGACCAACGGGAGTAGGAGCAAGTACGGACTCTGCGGTATGGATTAACTTCCGGCGCCTTTTCGGAAGTTAAGGAATTTAGCGTAGTCCGTATCGCACATCAAAAAACCGCCCCATCACAGGACGGCCTCGTCGATCAGGTTGTTCCCACTCCCTACAACCCACTTCCCACTCCCCTCAAAGCACATCATCCCGAATGCAGGCTTTGAAGTGCCCCGGCGAGACCTCGCGCAGCTCCGGAATCACGTTGGCGCACTCGGCAATGGCGTAGCGGCACCTAGTCCGGAACACGCAGCCGCTCGGCGGGTTGATCGGGCTGGGAATGTCACCTTCGAGGATGATGCGCTGGCGTTTGACCGTCGGGTCGGGCACCGGGGCCGCCGAGAGCAGCGCCTCGGTGTAGGGGTGCTTGGGGTTGCGGTTGAGCTCGCGGCTGGAGGCGATCTCCATGATGCGGCCCAGGTACATCACGATGATCCGGTCGCAGATGTACTCCACGACGGCCAGGTCGTGCGCGATGAACAGCACCGTCAGGCCCAGCTCTTCCTGAAGGTCTTGCAGCAGGTTCACGACCTGGGCCTGAATCGAGACGTCCAGGGCCGAGACCGGCTCGTCAGCCACGATGAAGCTGGGGTCCACCGCCAGGGCGCGGGCGATGCCGATGCGCTGGCGCTGCCCACCGGAGAACTCGTGCGGGTAGCGGCGCATGTGCTCCGGACGCAGACCGACCTTTTGCAGCAAACTGGAGATCCGCTCGACGCGGGCGGCGCCGGGGTGCAGCTTGTGAATGTCCAGCGCCTCGCCGATGATGTCCGAAACCGTCATACGCGGGTTGAGGCTGGCAAAGGGGTCCTGAAAGATGATCTGCATCTGGCGGCGGTAATCGCGCATGTCGGACTTGCTGAGCTTGGTCACGTCGGCGCCGTTGAAGATGACCTGCCCGCCGGTCGGCTCGATCAGCCGCAGGATGGCGCGGCCCGCCGTGGTTTTACCCGAACCCGATTCGCCCACCAGCCCCACGACCTCGCCCTTGCCCAGCGTGAAGCTGATGTCGTTGACCGCCTTGACGTTACCGACCACCCGCGAGAGCAGCCCGCCCCGGATCGGGAAGTACTTTTCGAGGTTGCGAACTTCCAGCAGTGGCGTCTGTGTCTGATTGACCTGAGCGACAACAGCGCCGGGCGTACCCACCGGCTTGTTCGCCCCTGCGGTCACAGGGCGCCCCCAACGCGAACGCCGTCGATGCCGATGCTGCTGGTCTGGGCCAGGCCGGTGCTGGCCACCGACTCGAATTCCTTCCAGCGAATGCAGCGGGCCATATGTCCAGCGCCGGTATCTTCGAGCGCGGGCACGGCCTTGCTGCACTCGGCAATGGCGTACTTGCACCTGGGCTCGAAGGCGCAGCCGGGCGGCAGGTTCAGCGGGTTGGGCACGTTGCCGGGAATCGCCTCCAGCCGCTCCTTTTTCTGGCCGGGCAGGGCGTGGTACTCGGCGGCGTGGTCCACGTGGGGAATGGAGTTGAGCAGCCCCATGGTGTAGGGGTGGCGCGGCGCCTTGAAGATTTCAACGACGTCGCCCTCCTCGACCACGCGCCCACCGTACATCACCACCACCCGGTCGGCCATCTCGGCCACCACGCCCAGGTTGTGGGTGATGAAGAGAATACTCATGCCGATGTCGGTCTTGAGTTTGCGCATCAGATCCAGAATCTGCGCCTGGATGGTCACGTCGAGCGCCGTGGTGGGCTCGTCGGCGATCAGCAGGGCGGGGTTGCAGCTCAGGGCCATGGCGATCATCACGCGCTGACGCATGCCGCCCGACATCTGGTGCGGATACTCATTCACGCGCTTTTCGGGCGCCGAGATGCCCACCAGCCGCAGCATCTCGGTGGCGACTTGCATGGCTTCCTTGCGGTTTTTGCCCTGGTGCAGCGTCACCGCCTCGGCGATCTGGTCGCCCACGGTGTAGACCGGATTGAGGCTGGTCATCGGTTCCTGAAAGATCATGCTGATGTCGTTGCCGCGAATCTTGCGCATCTCGGCCTCGCTGGCCGTGGCCAGGTCACGCGCCCTGCCGTCCTTGCCGGTAAACAGCATCTGACCTTCTACGATCTTGCCGGGCGGCGTGGCGATCAGGCGCATGGCGCTGAGACTGGTCACGCTCTTGCCCGATCCGGACTCGCCCACCACGGCCAGGGTTTCGCCTTTGGCGATGTGGAAGGTCACGCCGTCCACCGACTTGACCACGCCGTCGTCGGTGTAGAAATAGGTTTTGAGGTTGGTCACCGACAGCAGCGGCTGATCGGAGGGAGCGGAGTTGGTCGGGGTCATGCAGGCTCCTTGGGAAAGGGAAGGGAACAGTCGGGTGGGCAGTCAGACGCGCTGGAATTAAGCGGCATCATACAGGGCAGGCACGGCAGTGATACGCACGGCACTTCATTGTCACCGCTTATGAACGCCTGCGGGGGTCGAAGGCGTCGCGCAGACCGTCACCGACGAACTGCCAGCCGAGTACGGCCAGGAAGATGAAGATGCCGGGAATCAGCACCCAGGGACGCCCGGTCAGGCTCTCGAAACCGCCGTCCTGCGCCAGCTTGAGCAGACTGCCCCAGGAAGCGTAGGGCTCCACGATACCGATGCCGATGAAACTCAGCCCGCTTTCCTCCAGAATGTAGCCGGGAATAGCAATCGAGAGCGAAATGATGATGAACGTCGCCGTGTTGGGCAGCATGTGGCGGGCCACCACGCGGGTGTCGCTGGCCCCCAACGCCTGAGCCGCCTGCACATAGTCGAGTTCGCGGGCCGACAGCAGTTGCCCCCGGACCACGCGGGCCAGGCCGCCCCAGCCGATCACGCCCAGCAAAATGACCACGATGTAGAACACCAGCAGCGGATTGGCATTGATGGGAAACAGCGCCCGCAAGGTAATCAGCAAAAACAGCCCTGGAATGGCCGAAAGCACTTCCACAAACCGCATAATCAGACTGTCGGGCAGGCCGCCGAAGTAACCAGCGATGCCGCCGAAGACCAGCCCCAGCACCACCGAAATGACGGTGGCCAGAATGCCGATGGTGAGGCTGATCTGCGAGCCGTACATGATCCGCGAAAACTGGTCACGGCCCAGGTTGTCGCTGCCCCACAGGTAAATTTTGCAGCCTTCCCCCACCCCGAAGAGTTTGAAGGTGCTGGGAATGAAGCCCAGAAAACGGTAGCTAGCCGTTTCACGCGAGGTCAGAAAGTTGATGGGGCACACCACGTCCTTGTTTTCCACATACTCGTCGCGGAAAGTCTCGTTGTTGACCACCCGCTTGACGCCGTAGATGAACGGGGAGCGCAGTTGGCCCTGGGCGTCGCGGATGTGAATATGAGTGGGCGGCGCCCAGGAGATGCGGTCTGAGGTGCTGTACTCGGTGATGCCGTAAGGCCCCAGAAACCCGGCCAGCAGGGCCGTCAGGTACAGCAGCCCCAGAATGACCATACCGAAGCGGGCCAGCGGATTGCGAACAAATTGGCGCCGCACCACCGACCACTGAGACTGAGAGCGGGCGCGGGGCTCGGCGGGCCGGGCGGGGGTGGGAGTGGTGGTCACAGCGCCTCCGAGAGCAAGCAGTTGAACAGGTGCGTCATCAGGTGTACCGGATGCGTGGATCGACGGCGGCCAGCAGCAGGTCAGAGAGGAGGTTACCGATAATGTACAGCAGGGTACTGACCGCCAGGGTGGACATCAGCACGTACAGGTCGTTGTTGAAAAAGGCGCTGAGCAGCATCGGCGTCAGACCGGGCCAGCTAAATACCACCTCGACGAAGCCCGCGCCGCCAATCAGCGCGGGCAGAAAGCCGCCGATGCTGGCGATGATCGGAAGCAGCGCAATTTTAAGGGCGTGCTTGTAGGTCACCTGACGGTCACCCAGTCCCTTGGCGCGGGCGGTGCGGATGTAGTCCTGGCCCATCGTTTCGAGCATCTGACCGCGAATCACGCGGCTGTCGCTGGAAATCGAGCGCAGCACTAAAATGATGCTGGGCACCAACGCATGAACGAAGATATCCCAGGCGTGGCGCCCCGCCGAGATGTCAGCGGGCAGCGAGCCGCTGGTTTTGCCGCCAATCGGCATGTCCCAGCCGGTGGTCTGCTGCGTGACCAGCAGCGCATAAATTGCCAGCAGCGCGAAGAAGAACGAGGGGATGCCCAGCCCGAAGTAGGCCAGAAACGAGCTGAAGCGGTCGCCGAAGCTGTAGGGCCGCAGCGCACCGTAGACGCCCACCGGGATCGCCACCGCGAAGCTGATGACCACGCTGATGCCCACCAGAATCAGGCTGTTGAGCGCCGGACCCTTGATGAGTTGCAGCACCGGCTGGTTGTACTGGAACGACAGCCCCAGGTCGCCGCGCAGCAGGTTGAACAGCCACTGGAAATACTGCTGCCAGCCGGGGCGGTCCAGACCGTAGAGGGTCGTGAGCTGCTGAATCTGCACGGCGGTGGCACGTGGGTTTTCCTTGAGCTGCGAGAGGAAATCGCCGGGTGCGAGCTGGATGATGACGAAGGCCACCAGCGTGGCGAGCAGAAACGTCGGGATGAGCTGAACCAGCCGCCTGAGAATGAATGGAACCATGTCGCCCCTGTACTGCCGAGTCTGTGGTGTTGCCCCTGGCCTTCCAAGGGAAAAGCTGCGCGGGATTTCGCCCACAAGGGCCCGCGCAGCTTGGTGGGGATGATAGGAAGGAACAATCCGGTCAAACAGCAGTCAGCAGAAACGCGGTGCGGCTCAGGCTTACTTGTCGATCCGGGTTACTTGTTGATCCAGGTCAGCGCCAGGTCGCGCGGCCCGTAGATAACGTTAGACAGGTCGTCGCGCATGATCTGCTTGGGCACCTCGCCCTGCACTTTGGTCTGCCAGGCGTAGTGAACCGTCTGGGCGGCCAGGTAGGTCACCGGCTGGTTGGCGGCTTCGAGCTTCTGAATCGAGACGGCCACATCCTTGCGCTTGGCCAGGTTGAACTCGCCGCGCCCCTTGTAGTACAGATTCACGATCTGGGTCTCGAAGGGGTAGATGCATTTGCCGGTCTGGTTGAACATGTGCAGGTTGCCGTCGGCGGGCAGGTTGTTGCAGGTAATCACGTTGTCGCTGCTGACCGGGTAAGTCAGGCCGCCGCCCACCAGGCCGATCATGATGGCGTCGAAGCTGCGCGGCGCGAAGTTGGGCTTGGCGTCCAGCAGTCCGCTCATCTGGTTGAAGGCGATGAAGCTGGTGTTGATCTTGACGCCGACCTTCAGCGCCTCGTCGGCGATGATCTTGGCGTACTGCTGACGGCGGGTATTCTCCGCGTTGGCGATCAGGGTGAACTCCAGACGGTTGCCCTTGGCGTCAACGAGTACGCCGTCCTTGTCTTTCTTGGAAAAGCCCAGCGACTTGAGGGTCGCGGCGGCGGCGGTGGGGTTGAACTTGAACTGATCGGCCCCGCCCGCCACCCAGTCCTTGTAAACCGGGTAAACGCCCGTGTAGGTCGGCACGCCCAGGCCACCCAGCACCAGATCGACCATCGCGTCGCGGTTGACGAGCTGGCTGAACACCTGGCGAAACTTGACGTTGCGAAACAGCTTGCCCTTGAAGCTGCCCGCCGTGTCCTGGTTGAACACCACGAAGTCGGAGCTGGCGCGGCTGCTGGCGTTGGGCAGCAGGTTGGCGGTCAGCTTCTTGGCGTCGATGGCGGCCTTGACCTGGGCCAGCTTGTCGCGGTCACCCGGCTGGTAGACATCGGTGTTACCAGCCAGGAACGCCGCGAGCTGGGCGTTGGCATCAGCCACAATGTTGATCTGGAGGCCGTCGAGGTAGGGCAGGGCGCGTCCGGCGCTGTCTTTATTCCACTCGCCGAAGAACTTGTTCTTGGTCAGGGTGACGCGCTCACCGGGCACGTAGCGCTCCAGCTTGAACGGCCCCGCGCTGACGATCTGGGCGGCGGGCGTCGAGACGCTCCACATGGCCTTGATGCCCTCGGCACCTTTGGTTTTGTACACCGAATCGAAGATGTGGCTGGGCTGCGGCGCGTATGCCCCTATAAATTCAAGTGCAGTCACATCAGCATTGGGATACTTGATAGTGATGGTATAAGCGTCCAACTTTTTAACAATAATCGGCTTTTCATTGGGATACCAGCCGGAAAAGGCGTTGCTACCGACCTTTTCGTCGCGCTCGATGGTATAGGTGGTCATATAATCGTCGGCGGTGATGTCCTCGCCGTCGCTCCACTTCATGCCCTTACGAATTTTCAGCGTGAACAGGGTCTTGTCGGCGGACTGGGTATACGACTCGGCCATATAGGGTGTAAAGTCGCCGCTGTAAGCGTCGTAGCCGAGCAGGCCGCCCGCCACCAGGATGCTACCGGGCAGACTGGGGCTCTCGCGGTATGTGAAGGGATTGATGGTCTTGAAGTCGGCCAGGTTAGCACCGCGCAGAACACCGCCCATGTCTGGCGTGCCCTTGGCGTTGCTGTACTTGGCTTCGTTGACGTAAGGCGCAGCACCGGCAGAGGTGAGGGTCGAACCAATGGTCAAAGCGGCGGCGAGCATCAGCAAATTCTTCATTCTCTCTCCTGGGGTAAACGGGTCGGGAAATTCCTGCTACGGTCCGGCGTCCTCTGATCTCCACGGCCTGAGAAAGACGCGGTGAGGTGGATGTCAGATTTCGGTAGTCACGAAACGTTGGGGACGGCAACACCCGTACTATAGGCGCCACTTTTTACCAAGGTCAAGCAAATGGCGTATGAAGACCAGGCCAAACGGCGTATGTATCCTCGGAGGCGGACTCAGCCTTACAAACGAAAATACCGGCCCTATCTGACAGGCCGGGTGGTAAGTGTAAGAGATCAAACGTTTTGCGTTGGTAAGTCAGGCATGTTCTTTGCCGGATTGTCTGGTGAGAGGGTTGTCTGGTGAGAGGCAAAGTTGCCCGGCGTGGCGAGGCGTTCACCCGGCCTGGCTACCCCAGCGCGAACTCACTCCGGGCACCTGCTCAGCGCGAGAGAATGCCGATCAGCAGCGCCAGCAGCATGAAAAACCCGCCCAGGATGCTGCTGATGCGCACCAGGCCGCCCTCCACACCGCGCCCGCCGAACAGCTCGCCGCTCGACGCCATGCTGGCCGAGAGCCCGGCCTGCTTGGGCACCTGCAACAGCACGAAGAAAATCAGGCCGATGCACACGAAGGCGAACAGGGCGATAAATACGGACATCAGGATGGTCATGGGCGGTCCTTTCGCGCTTGGGCAAGCGGCATTGCTTCGTGATGGTGCCGGAGATGGGAGTCGAACCCACACGGTTTCCCGTTCGATTTTGAGTCGAATGCGTCTGCCATTCCGCCACTCCGGCAACTCGGTTCCCCCGCGTGCAGGGCAGGTGTGATGCTAGCAGCGGCGCGGGGAAAGGTCAACTCGACGCCTTCAGCTCCGGCACCGCGCCGATCCGGGCACCGATGTCGCGCCGGAGCTGGGCCCCTTCAAAGCTAACGCGGTCGGCCAGGCGGTAGGCCCGGCCCAGGGCGGCGTTCAGACTGGGCGCCGTCGCCTGCGCGGCCAGCACCCGCCCACCGCTGGAAACGAGACGCCCGCCACTGAGCGCCGTGCCCGCCTGGAAGATGAATTCACCGGGCGCCACGTCGGGCAAGGTCACAGGGATGCCCTTGTGCGGCTCGCCGGGGTAGCCGGGCGCCGCCAGGACGATCACGGCGCTGGCCTCAGAGCGAAATTTCACCGACTCGGCTGCCAGTTCGCCGCGCACGCAGGCCAGGGCCAGTTGCGCCAGGTCGCTCTCCAGCAGCGGCAACACGGCCTGGGCTTCGGGGTCGCCGAAGCGGGCGTTGAACTCGACGACCTTCGGCCCCGTCTCGGTCAGCATCAGCCCGGCGTAGAGCACCCCCCTGTACGGACGGCCCTCGGCGGCCATGCCGCGCAGAGTCACGTCCAGAATCTCAGTCTGGATGCGCTGCAAATCGGCGCTGGAGACTGGGAAGGGGCAGATCACGCCCATACCGCCGGTCATCGGGCCGAGATCATTCGCGTAGATGGTCTTGTGGTCCTGCGAACTCGGCATCATCACGGCGCGCTGACCGTCGCAAAACGCCAGCACCGTGACTTCCTGGCCGCGCATGAACGCCTCGACGACAGCGGCCTGGGGGCCGGGCTCGCTGAAACTGGGTTCGGCGAAGATGGCCTCCAGAGCCGCCTGAGCCGCCTGGTGATCGGCGCAGATGGTCACGCCCTTGCCCGCCCGCAGCGCCGCGTCCTTGACCACCAGGGGCAGCGGGTGCGCGGCGGCGTAAGCCTGGGCATCCGCCAGCCCGGTGAAACTCTGGTGGGCGGCGGTGGGAATACCGTGGCGGAGCATGAACGCCTTGCTCCAGGCTTTGTCGCCCTCAAGCTGGGCGGCCCGCTGCGAGGCGCCGAAGGCGGGAATGCCCACAGCCTCCAGCGCGTCGATGACGCCCGCCGCCAGCGGCGCCTCCGGCCCGACGATCACCAGCCCCACCTGCTCGGCCTGCGCCAGCGCCGCGACGGCTTCCGGGGACTGTTCACCAGGCACGCAACGGGCCAGGGCCGCGATGCCGGGGTTGCCGGGGCAGCACAGAATCTCGCTGACGCTGCCTGAGCGGCTCAGGGCCTGCGCGATGGCGTGTTCGCGCCCGCCCCCGCCGACGACGAGCACCTTCATCGCGGGCCACCCGACTCGGTTGAGCGCCCGGCTTTGCGGCTGAAATACCGCGCCAGACCCTGCACGTTCATCCACGGCGGGCAGGTGGCCGCGTAACGGTGGGCGAAGCCGTGGCCCTCGGCCTCCAGATCGGCTTCCAGTTCTAAGGTGTAGGTAGCGGTGACGGCGGCCAGCGTCTCACCGGCGGCCAGGCGCCACTCGACCCGGCCCGCGTCGGTGCGGATGCTGGCCTCCAGGCCGTCCCAGTGCGCGGAGTCGTGCGGGTAGCTGCCGAAGTGGGCCAGATGCAAGGTGTCGGCGTCCAGCCCACGTAGCACCTCGATGCTCTGCGCCCAGGCTTCCAGGTCGATGTCGGGCGGCGGCGTGGGGGGCCGGGCGCTCTGCCGCGCGTCCACCCGGATACCGCCCACGTCGCCGACGAACAGCTCTCCCCCGCTCTGATACGCCAGGTGATGCACCGCGTGGCCGGGCGTGTAGAAGGTCCGGACGCCGCCCAGGATGGTTTCACCGCCGCTCAGCGCGTGCAGGCGATGTTCGTCCAGGGGCCGGAACTCGCCCCACAGCCGCGCCATCTGGTCGCCGTAGATTTGAGTGGCGCTGGCGATCAATCGCTCCGGGCCAAGCAGGTGCGGGGCGCCGCGCTCGTGGACGTAGACCTGCAATTCAGGAATGCGGGCCTGCAAGCTGCCCGCCGCCCCGGCGTGGTCGAGGTGGATGTGGGTCAGCAGCAGGTGGCGCAGGTCGCCCAGCTCGGCGCCGTGGGCACGCATTCCGCTCTCCAGGGCACCCAGGGTCGTGCTGGGGCCGCAGTCGACCAGGGCCAGACCGTCCGGGGTGTCGAGCAGGTAGGCGGCGACGCTGCCGCGCTCACCCAGGAAATTCAGGTCGATCAGTTTCGGCGCGGCCCTCTCTACACTGCCCGGATCTACACGGCCCGGCACCTACACCGCCCCGCTCAGGCGGGCGCCGACCAGCACGAAACCGAGCACGGCCTGCACGGCGGCAGTCCAGCTCAGAGGCCGGGCCGAGGGCGTGTCTCTGAGCGGTCCGAGCGCGGCCAGGAAAAGCAGCAGCGCGGAAAACAGAATCAACGTGACGATAGCCCACAGGATCATGCCGCCGAGTCTAGAGCATCGGGCGAGCGCGGTTTTTAAGCCCGCTGATTCAAACGGGTTATTCACGCACCTGAGCCTGCTCATTCACGCGCTCTGGCCGACAGCGCCAGCAGCGCCTCGAAGCTGTCGGGCTGGCGGGGGTCGTCCAGGGCGGCCTTGTTGCGCCCGACGTGACCGCAGCGCTGGCAGCGCGAGGCGATCATCCAGCCTTTCTTGGGGTGCTGCTCGACATCAAGAGGCACCATCACTCCGCCGCAGTCAGCCGCCCGGTCACCGGGAAACACGTCCAGATGCAGGCTGTGCAGGCACTTTGGGCAGTGGTTGCGCACCGAACCGCCCGTCAGCGGCTGCACCTCCAGGCCGCAGTGGACGCAGGTGAAGGCCGTGTTGGTGCCGGTGACGGTGAAGCGGCGGGTCATGCGCGGGCTTTGCTCATGACCGGGGTTTGCCCCGTCGCCAGCTCGCCCAGCGGGTGTCGAGGTAGGCCCGCACGTCCGGCAGGCCGACCAGCAGCAGACCAGCGGTGACGAACAGCACGCCCACCACCGCCACCAGCCACCAGATCACCGCGCCCTGACCGATGACCAGGCCGAGCAGCATGGCCAGGATGCCCAGCACGATGCTCATGCTGCTCACCACGCGCCAGGCCAGCACCGAGCCCTTATCGACGTTCCACAGCAGCCAGGCCGTCGCCAGGAGGAAAAGCGCACTTTGCAGCCAGCGGGCAAAGTCGCCCTGGACCCAGCGGGCTAGGGTGGGCACGGCGCCCAGCAGCAAAATGAACAGCAGCAGCGAGCGGGTCAGGGTCTGCCCGGCGCCGGGGGAAGTGGAACGGGTCATGCAGATAGTCAAGCACAGGCGGGCGGGGGGCGTGGTGGCGAAAGTTGGGGTGAAAAGCCCAACCTATTTTTCTTGTTCTTTAGGATTTGTCCCGTTTGTCGATGCGGCGGGCCAGGGGCCGCAAGCAGGCCAACAAGATGATGACGCCGAGAAAGTAGAGTGTAGCGACTCCACCGCCATAGACGGATGCCAGGTAGAGGTCGGGTAGGATGAAGATGATAAAGGCTAACAGCAAAATGGCCAAAACTCTAAGGGTTTGCTTCATGTGTCTCCCAACTGAGGTCAAAAAGTAGGTTTTCATTCTGGATTTTGGAGACAAATTTAATTCTCATATTTTTGTTTAAAATCATGTAGTCAATAAGTGAAGTCGAGAAGCCTATCCACAAAAGTGCGGTCTGAAACTGCGTTTGCATCCCCAATCCACTCATAACAGCCAGCCACATCATGTTCCTGAATGTGGCTGGCTGTTATATTACCAGGAAGCTGTCGCCTGATTTACAATGGGGGCCTTAGGACCGTTTGCAGCCACAATGTTAGAAGTCGTCGAGCCATGAGTCTGAGAAGTTGAATTTCTGTCAGGCTGGGGGGTATCACCCTGTATACCCAGCAGAAAGAATCCTACACCAACTGGGCTTACCGGAATTACTGTGTCCACGACAAACTTCACAACTTCCCCCCAAAATCCCCCGCCAGTAACTTCTTCCATCTCGGTAATATCCATCTTCCGCAACATAAACTCACCATTATCCTTAAATATGAAGTTTCGTAGGTCACCCTACAGCCGTATCCAGCTTGCCTGAGCTGGCGCCGCGTGCAGAACGGCTGCGCGTTCCGTTCCTGGCCTGTAACGGTTTCTCTCCGCTCAGGTTGAGACCAGCGTAGCTTTTAATTGACCGCCGCGCATCTGCACAAAGAGGTAGGGCGGCGTATGTCCAAAGTCGTAGGTCTGAAGGTGTAAGTCGGCCCCGGCACACCCACTGTCGCTACTGACGCAACGGCACTCAAGGCAACTGCCGGATGGTCTCCATCGGCAGCATCAGTTTCAGCGGCTGATCCTTGAAGGCCACAAATCCCAGACGCCGGTACAGGGCAGCGACTTTCTCGTTCTTGGCGTCCAGAATGACGGCGTAGGAGGCCACGACCTCGGATGCCCGCACCGCCTGGCGCAGCGCGTGAACGATCAGCTCGGTGCCGACGCCCTGGCCGCGCAGCTCACGGTGAACGGCGACCCGGCCCAGCAGCGTCACCGCGACCTGCGGATAGCCGAACTGCCGCGCCTGAGCAGAACTGAAGTGCTCCCGGCGAGAAACGCTGGCCGACGACAGGGTGTAGTACCCCCAAACCCGGCGCCCAGTGTCGATCATCAGGAACACGGCGGCCTGACCGGCAGCCAGGTCACGAGCAGCGCGGCCCCCGCGCAGGTACGCCGTCAGGTGCTCGTCCAGACAGTCGAACTCGCTGGTGTCACAGGCCGCGTCGTAAGGAACGACCTCGAAGGCCCGTCCAGTCACAATTGCAGGCCGGTCATGGGCCAAAGCGGGCGCGACTGAGCCGGGCCGCCTCCAGCAGCGCCTCATTGGGCACCGCCGCCATCATCAGCGTCTCGACGAAGAGCTGCTGATCGCGTTGCGAGAGCTGCCACAGCCGCTGGGCTTCCAGGGTGCTCAGAGCGCTGGAATACGCCGCCTGCACCACGAAGTCGGTCAGCGACAGCCCCCGCACCTCAGCGGCCTGGGCGATCAGGTCTTTGGTGTCGCTGTCGATTCGGGCTTCGAGTCGCTGGGCTTTGGGGGCGGTGGTCATGGATTCTCCTGAGTCTGGCGCGGCTGAGCAGTACGGCCAACTGCCGTACAAAATAGCACACGCCAGGTCAGTTCATTTCGATATGAGTACGGCCCCGGCAAGGTCCGCCAGGGCCGTACTTCAGAACTGCTGCGACTTCAGGACTGTTCCCGCTTAGAGCAGATGTCATAAAAAGACCCTTTTTATGACCGAGCGGAGCGAGTAGTTTTGACTGAGCAGGACGCAGAATGGAGGCACGGGGAGGCTGTTTTCCCCGTGGCGTAATTCGGAGTACTGCTCTAGA
>NZ_JANYGJ010000259.1 GCF_025362455.1 Deinococcus sp.
CCATCCTTTAGCTGTGCCGGTCGCCATGATGGCCGCCCTTGTGTTAATCTATCATCGTTACTACGATCTTGCTTCGCTCATTTTCGTTGCCTGGGGGCTAATAGATTACGGCATTCGATGGCCAGAGCGGCGGTCACTGCTATGGAAATTGAATATTTCCCTACTAGTAATGGCATCGTATTTTGGATCAAGTAACTTGCCATTTCGACTTCTTGATCCATACTTGAATCGTTTTGGAATGACCACTTTATTTTATCTCAACTGCTATTTCACACTATTTTTGTTTTTGGGGCTTTTGGGGTTGTTTTGTGTCGACAGGTACACTTACAGAAACAAGAATACGGGTGGGGACTTTCTCAACACGGAATTTCCCGTTGCCGCACATGTAACTTCAAATCCCAAGCGTTTCTCGTGTTGAGGAAGCCATGAGTTTACCCAAAATAGTCGTCTTGACCCCAGTAAAGAACGAAGCATGGATATTGGATCGTTTTTTGTCGGTGACCAGTCAATTCGCAGATAAAATCATAATCTTAGATCAATGCTCCACAGACGGCAGCCTGGAAATTTGCTTAAAATATCCAAAAGTTGTCATCCTTGAAAACAAGTCAACGCAATTTAACGAGGCCGAGAGGCAGCAGATACTTCTTCAAGCAGCACGCGATATTGTAACCGAACCGCGCATCATTCTCGCTTTGGATGCGGACGAAATACTCGCGGCGAATGCCCTGACGCAGCCTGGTTGGCAAACAATGCTCAATGCAAAACCCGGCACGATTTTGTGCTTTGAGAAACCAGACTTGTATAATACGCCGGACCTATGTATTCGACATGACACGCCCTGGCCAATCGGCTATGCGGACGACGGTGCGCCGCATACTCCGAAACAGATACACAGTATCCGTGTTCCAATGCCGGCTTCCGCTCCACGGCTGAACCTACACGATATTAAAGTTCTCCATTATGCACTCACTCGGGAAGCCGCACAGGCAAGTAAAATGCGACTCTACAGCGTTTTGGAGAATGCTCTACGAACAACGCCTTCCGTGCTCAGGCGTCGAAGCGTATATAGCGCAACCCGTGACTGGAAGCTAACGGGGAAACTTGAATCAAGTCCGGATGCTTGGTTTAATGGGTGGAGCGAGTGCGGAATTGATACCCACACAATTCAAACTCAAAAATATTATTGGCAGGACTTCGAGGTTCTCAGGCACTTTCAGATTCATGGAGAACGGAAGTTCTGGTGTGATGATATATGGGGTTTCGACTGGGAAGGATGTCGCCTCCATGCGATGTCGATTGGTGTATCTGATGTACCTAACAAGGCGGTGACAAGCCCGCCTCGAATTCTCGGAGTGTTGCTCAAGACACTAATGAACTTTTACGTCCGTCTCCGAACCCTCTTGAACAAATGAAACATAGATTCACGAAAGAATTGGAGAAAACTCCTGCCCAAAGGTTGCTCCGTACTTTTCTCATGAAAGTTCACCGGCGACTTGAGCAGTACTTCAGCTTTGACCAGACCATTCTGCTGAAGCATTTAGACCGGCACAAGGGCTGGGAAATCGGGGAGTATTCGTACGGGCACCCCTCGAAGAGTCCTAAAATTGTGCATTTCGGGGAAGACGCCAAACTAAAAATTGGCAACTATTGTTCGTTTGCGGAGGATGTATGGATTGTCTTTGGAGGTCACCATAGGACGGAGTGGGTAACGACTTATCCCTTCAGTGTCTTGTTTGAGGGTGCGGAAGACACGATCGGACTTCCCTGTGCCAAAGGCGACATCGTGATTGGGAATGACGTCTGGGTCTGCACTGGCGCTATGATTATGGCCGGTGTCACCATTGGGAATGGGGTTGTCGTCGCCGCTCGGAGCGTGGTCACGAAAGATGTTCCCGCGTATACCGTTGTCGCCGGGAACCCGGCGAAGCCGGTCAAAAAGCGGTTCAGTGACGACGTCATCGAGGCCCTAGAGCAGATCCAGTGGTGGAATTGGCCGGTGGAAAAAATACGCGGTGAATTCAAGGGGCTGCTGTCGGACAACGTTCAAGAGTTTGTCGCCAAACATACCATCCGGCATGAGGCAGGCGGACCTTCAAAATGAAGAACTCGCTCGTAACCATCTTGATCCCGACTTACAACCGGGCGGAGTTCCTGCGCGAGGCCATCCAGAGTGCCGTGACGCAGACGCACCGGGAGCTGGAGATACTGATATTGGACGATGCAAGTCCTGACGATACGACTTCTGTTGCCGCTGAATTTGCCGACGACCCGCGTGTGATCTATATTCGGCACCCGAATAATCTCGGGATCGCGGGTAACTGGCGAGCCGGGATCGAGCGGGTGCGGGGCGAGTTTTTCTGCCTGCTGCATGATGACGATACATTTGAGCCGACATTCGTGGAAAGTCTGCTCCAGCCCTTACGGAGCGATCCGAATGTGATTCTGGCTTTTTGTGATCAATGGATGATGGGTACGGACGGGTCGAGAAATGTTGCAGAAAGCGAAGCCTTACAAAAGCGTTTTCGACGCAATCGGCTCTCCGCCGGGATTTTGCCGGACTTCGCTGTTTCTGCGCTGGTTAATTCCAGTATCCCCGTCGGGGCATCGCTCTTTCGTACTGCCATGATTGAGCTGGCCTTTATCGCGGAGCAAGCAAAGGGGTCGATTGACTCTTGGCTGTTTTATCGCTGTGTGGGAACAGGCCGCAGTGCGCATTATCTGCCCGAGCGGCTGATGAATTACCGTACCCACAGCGGTGGAATGAGTTCCAGTATGCCGATCTACATGGCGGAAGGGCACCTGTTCCGATACCGAACTATTTTGAACGATGCAAGCCTAACCCGGATTCATCCTCAGGTCAAGGTTTTGATGGCCGAGACGTTGACAGCACACGGGATTATTCTTTTGGTCACCGGAAAACGTGCCACAGCGAGGCATTCGCTGACGGAGTCGCTGCGCCTGACTTTCTCATTTCGAGCCGCACTTGCCTTTCTACTTTCTTGCGGCGGGCGAGTTGGCACGCAATTCGCACTGGCCGTTCGTCGATAGATGCTGATGAGACTCGCACCCATGAACCCACCCATCCTAAAGAACACCCGCAGAATTACCATAATCGGAGCGGGCGGCTGCCGCAGAGATCGTTGCACGATGAAAGGACTCGCGACTATGCCTACTCCCGACTTCGGCAAAGCGATTGCTTGCCGCAATGCCACCACCCACGGCATGTTTGCCCGTGATATCGTCCTCCACCGCCAGATCGACACCGCCATCAAGCCGCTCGCCCGTGATTTGGAAATCCGAGGCTCGGAAGTGCCCACTGTCGAAGCGACGTTCAGAGCGTGACGCACAGCCTTTCCGTTACTTTCTTCTGTCCCCTGGACAGTAGGCTTTTTCCAGCCTCGGATTTCTAATCCGTGGCTTCGATCTAGGAGCAGCCTCATTTCGACCGTTTCACAACTGAAGATCCCCGTCATCGCCGCCGCCCTGCCGCCCCGGCTCGACGGCATCGGCGACTACACGGCCCTGCTGGCGGCGGAGCTGGCGCGTTCGGCTGATGTCCAAGTGCTAACGGCCCAAACTGACCCCGACCCGGTCCCCGGAGTCGCCGTGGAAACCGTCTTCGACGCCGCCGATCCGCGTAGCGTCTGGAACATCGCACGCACGGTTGCCGCCGACCCGCCGGACTGGGTGCTGCTGCAGTACAACCCGTTCAGCTACGGCAAATGGGGCTTCAACCCGCACCTGCCCCGCATG
>NZ_JANYGJ010000042.1 GCF_025362455.1 Deinococcus sp.
GAGCCAACTGAATCTTAAAAAATTAAGTCCGGCTGGCCGTCATGCGCTTGCGAAAGCTCTCCGCACTTTCGTACCCAACATTCACCCTTACTTCGCCCAGGGAGAATCATGAGTCACTCAAAGCAACTGGCCCGCGATCCTTGACGCCCTGGACCTTGAAATCGTCATTCAGCCCAAACCGAGGGAGTGACTCTCGGTGGACGCTTCGACTCGCTGCGTTTTCTGATCGAGGCCCGTGGGCGCCTCTGCGCCTGTGGGCCTGTTTTTGTGTCCGGCACCATCAATCCCACGATCAATTCCATCAAACCCGCTCCCGCTCAAGCCGCGCTGGGAGCGGGTTTGTATTGATGATTCGTATTGAAGAATACAATCAATGCGGTATTGAACTCTATAGCACCTTGACACTGTAGTGCTAAATCACTAGACTCTGACCATGCCAAAGATGACTAACTTGGAATCCCTTCGGCAAGCGTGGGGGGAGAGCCGCAATGCCCTCTCCGTCGCGGTGGGCGTCTCCCGGACGACCATCATCAAACTAGAGACGGGGGAGACGCAGGAGCCGACATATTCCCTCGTCATCGCCCTGGCGGATCACTTTGATGTGGACCCCAGCGCTCTTTTTTTACCTGCCCAGGCGTCGGCCTAACCGACAAAAACAAAGCCCGCGAGGTCCAAGTCGCGGGCGCCTACAGAGCACAGAGGAAGTGACCCAATGATACACGAACCCGCACCAAAGAACACCCTTATCGTCGCCGGGCAGGTCGTGAACTTCATGCCCAGCACCGAGCACGAATACCTGATGACCACCGAGCAGGTGGCGCTGGGCTACGGCGTGAGCGCGGAGAACGTCCGCAAGCACAAGGAAACCAAGGCCGGTGAGCTGGTCGAGGGGCGCCACTGGGTCGTGAGTATTACTCACACCCTTGGCGGGCAGCAGCAGGCGACGGTATGGACCAAACGCGGCGTTGTGCGCCTGGGCTTCTTCATCCGCTCGCAGCGGGCCAAGCTCTTTCGCGACATCGCAGAAGACTTGGTGCTGCGCGAGCTGGCCCCCGTTCTCCCTGCCGCCGACTTTAGCCAGCTCGAACGCCTGGCCGGGCTGACCGTCAAAGCGCTGGGCGTGGTGAAGGCTGAAATTCGCGCCGAGGTCACCGCCGAGATTGACGCCCGGTTGGGTGACCTGCCTGTGACTGGCCCGGCCAAGAACGAAATCTACAAGCGGGTCAAGCACCTGGTCGGACTGATGGGCGGGCGCCGCTCGGATTACCGGGCCGCGTGGAGCGCGTTCAACAGTCGCTACAACCTGGCCGGATATGGCGACCTGCCCGCACGGCTGCAACCTGACGCGCTGCGGTTTGTGGACGGCCTGATCGCCGCCTATGCCCCCAGCGAAAACCTGTTGCTGGAAGTGGCGAAATGACGGCGAGGGAAGGGTGAACGGCGCCGACTGGCTGGGCGAATCCTTCGACACCGCTGTGCAGGCCATGACCGAGCACCTGGCGGCCTCCTGCGCCGACCTGGGTGCGCTGCCCGACCTGAGTGCGAGCCTGGGCGCGGGGTATCTGGAATTCAATGAGCGGATCAGTGTGCCGGAGCTGGTGAGCGACCGTGGCTAACGTCGCCTGGGCTTCCGGCAGCACCCCGGCAGCACCCGCGCCCGCTCCGGCATTGCTCGCCCCCTATTCGGCCTGTGGACGGCTGACTGACCTGATCCTGTGCAAACGCTGCGGCGGGCCGCTGGGCACGGCTGAGCAGGCGCGTATGGCGGGTGAGTCGCAGTGACCGGCGTCATCGAATTCTGCTGCGCCGCGCTTCAGGGCGTGCCGGTGCCCCTCGGCGTCTCGAAGAGCGCGGCCTACACGCTGATCGGAAATGCTGTGCCTCCTCGCTTAGCACAGGCGATTTCCGAACAAGTTTTTATCCCTTTGCTGGGAGGTCGGGCATGAAGCGCGGCCACCGCCCCCACCGACTCCTCTCCCGTCTGTGCGGTGTGGGCATGACCGCCGCCGAGCTGGCGGACAGGACACACGACCCGGCGCTGGGCGAAGTGCAGCAGCAACTTTTCTACCTGACGCGTCGCGGTTTTGCGCGGCGCTCAGGGATAGGCGGGCCGGGCGACCAGTACCGCTACAGCATCACCGTTGCCGGGGAGGCGAAGCTCGATGAGATGCACGTCGGCGGCAGCGTCAAGGAGCCTCGCTTGCTGCTGACCATGCGCCTAATCGGCTACCTGGACGGGGCTGACTCCAGGCAACTCGGCGAGTCGCTGGGCATCTCGACCAACGCCGCCCGGATGCGTCTGCTGATTCTGCGGGGCCAGCGACTGGTCAGCAGGACCGGGCATGGCCTTGCCTGTCACCCCTACCGCTACCGGCTGAATCAGGCCGGGCACGCGGCCATTGGAGACAGCAGTTGACATCCTCCCACGGATGAATCCGTGGGATTCCCACTAGGAACTTAAGGAGGTTACGTCGTGACTCTGCATCAACTGACCCGAAGGCCCTTCAGCTTCAACATCAGACGCTTGCCCGTCTCCGAATTCACGGCTGACGGGGACAGTGTTCCCACTGCCGGGGAGTGTCAAGCCCCCCGTGATGCCGGACGTATAGCCCAGCATCAGTGCGCCACGGTTCGCAATGTTCCGAGCGGCGTTCAAATCCGCATGGACGGCGTACCCGCACGCTTTGCACTTAAAACGGTCCTGCCGGAGTCGGTTGCCCTTCTCCGTATGCCCGCACTTGCTACACCCCTGACTGGTGTGCCGGGGGTCAACTTCTACGATTTTCACACCGTAGCGTGGTGCTTTCTGGTGCAACAGGGCAATCAATTCGCCAAAAGCCCAGTTGTGAATCATCCGGTTGACCTTGCGGGTGAGTTTCACCCGGTCACGAATACCCAGCAACTTCTCAATAGCGAGTGCCCCGCCGTTCTTTGCAACTTCACTCAGAATCTGGCAACTGATCTGGTGATTAAGGTTCCGCATCCAACGGCTTTCTTTGCCTTTGCTACGCCGCACTTCGCCTGTGAGCTTCACTTCCTGAAGACTTTTTCTCCTCGCCTGATAGCGGTTACGGGTGTGCCTGACGGCCTGCCCGCTCCAGAACTTGACCAGATCGGGGCCGCTCATCACTGCTGTATTAGCAACGCCCAGATCAAGGCCGTAGACCACACCGTTCTCTACCGTGTTCGGAACATCCTCATACACGGTCAGATGCAGATACCAGTCTTTTCCCCTGCGGTGCAGCTCGGAAGCCCCGTACTTCAGGGTTCCAGCAGCAACCGCATCCACCCAGGGCGCGTGACGCTCATCCATTTCAATAGGCAGCCACAGGTATTCCCGCGCTTTCTCAGTCGAGAGGCGCAGGGTGCGGCCCACAATGGCGAGCGCCCGCTGTCCAACTCCCATCGGCAACCCCGGCCCGAATTTCGGCACAGACGCCCGCTTGCCCTTCGCTTTGCGAGCAAGGTACGAGCGAAACGTCTCAATGGCCTTATCTCTGGACCGCTGGAGGTTGACGACAGGCAACGAAAACCGCTCCTTAGCGGGCAAATACAACTCCCGATGCAGAGCGGTGGCGTTTGTGGTCTGGAGGCGCTCAATGCCCTCCAGATGGAACTGAGCGCACGCCGCATACTCCCGCTGCATGGCGGCCAGCCGGTCAGACTTGCCCCGGTTCACCGTCCTCAACTTGAGTTTCAAAACTCGCACGCTCATAACTTCAGTATAGCAGAAGGCTTGAGCAAGCGGAAGGGCTGCGCCGCCTACGGCGTCGGCTCCATTCCTCCCACAGCTAAAGCAGTGGGTTTCCTGGAGGCTCCCAGATGAGCGAGTTTAAACAGGGTTTTTTGCTGGGCGGTCTGCTGTTCCTGGTGGCGCTGTTCGTTCTGAGCCGGGCCGGGCAGGCCGGGATGGAGCGACACCAGTGGCAGGGGCTTGTGGACGATGAGCAAGCGGCGTACCTGAGCCGGGGGCGCAAGTGAGCCCCCTCCTGCGAGCCGGGGGCGGGCCTGCGCGACTGCTGGTGGATGCGGCGGCACGTCAGGCCCACAGCGGCAGCCGCACTGTCATCCCGTGCAAAGCCGCCCGCCGCCTCACTGAGCTCGGCTACGCGAGACACGACGTTGTCACGTACCGCTTCACCGTCACCCCCGCTGGCCTCAAGGCCGCCCGCATCATCCGGGACGGGTCATGAACCCCGACCAGGGCCCCGACCTGTCCTGGCAGGCGTGGGCAGGGGCGTTTGCGCTGCTGGGGCTGCTGGTGGGAGTGGGGATGGTTGTGGAGATGTTGGGGAGAATGCTTTGAAGCACAGTGAAACCCTATCCGCACTTTTTGCCGCGCTCAGCAAGGCGCAGGCCGGTATCAGACCCGCCCTGAAAGACGCCGTTAACCCTCACCTGAAAAGCAAGTATGCCGACCTCGGCAGCGTCTGGGAGGCGTGTCGCGCCCCGCTGGCCGAGAATGGACTCAGCATCAGCCAGTGGCCCTGCGAAGCACCTGCTGGGTTTATGGCGCTGACAACTGTGCTAGCCCATTCAAGCGGCGAATACATGATGGAGACGTATCAGATGCCGCTGGGCAAAAACGATCCGCAGACGGCGGGAAGCGTGCTCACATACAGCAAGCGCTATGCCCTGACCTCGGTGCTCGGCATCGTGAGCGGGGACGACGATGACGGCCACGCCGCTTCTCAGCCCACTCGACCCGCTCAAGCCCGCACCCAGGCCCTCCAGAGTCCTGCACCCCGCGCCGCTGGCCCCGCTGAGCCGAGCGAGGCGCTGAGCAAGCTCCACGGTCAGATCAAGCGGGCCGGGGAGAAGCTGAGCACGCAGGGACACGGCGACGAGGCCAGGGCGCTGCTGAAGGGCGTGGCAGGCTGGAAGACGGACGAAGCGCAGGCCCGCGCCGCGTACCAGGCGTTGTGCGACCTGGGCGTGAGCAAGGCCACCGTTTCAGAATCTGAAACCACCGTCCACCGCCCCGCACTGATGGGCCATGCCAGAAAGGCCGGGGCAGACACCAGCGAGGCCCGCGCCGCGTTCTGGGGCTATCTCCTGGGCACCGAGGCCATTGGCACGAAGCAGCTCACCGACGATCAGGGGCAGACGCTGCTCGACACGCTGAGCGGGATGGATGACCACGCCACACAGACGGCGCTGGGCGAAGCGGTCAAGGCGTGAAAAACTTGCGCCGAGACAGCAAAAACGCTATACTCCCAGACACAAGCGACGCCCGCGCAGCTATCAACTGCCGGGCGTGGCGAGGACCGAGTAGGGTCCTGTCCAGAGACGCATCGTCTCTCGGCATCATCCTATATCAAACTCGGTTCGTGGGGAGTAGCCCATGACGATCAAACACCCGGAAGCGGGGCTGCAAACACCGGCCCAGTGGACCGACTCACTCGAAGCCGCGCTGCATTTTGGCGACGAGGCGGCCTGTCAGGACGTGATGCGCGAGCAGATCAGTGAACAGGACTGCGCCGAGGTCGGGCGTAACGTAATTCAGCGGCTGCTGGCGCGGTTGTGGGGCGCGGCATGAGCCACATCACCCCGAAGCACAACAGCTTCACACTCGGCTTGTTCGTCCACAGCGATGTTGATGACGCCGAACTGGACATTTATGAGTTTCGCGTTTATGCCCACCTGTGCCGTCGCGTCGGCGACTCTGGGCGCGTATGGGAGGGCCAGGCACGCATTGCCGAGGTCTGCAAGATCAGCCGCAGAAAAGCTCAGGAAGCGCTTTACGGGCTACGCGACAAAGGGTGGCTGACCTTAGAGACTCGCTTTCGAGACGACGGTAGCCAGACAACAAACGACATCGTATTGGTTGGCCCCCCTGCGTCTGTCATGCGCACCCCCCTAGCACCAGGTGCGCACCCCCCTAGCACCAGGTGCGCAGCTAAAGGTAATCCTATTGAAGGTAATCCTATTGAAGTAAAAGATCTGGCGGCAGAAAAAACGCCGCCGCCGCGCACCGCTGATTCTGTCCTGTCGGCTGCTGTACCCAAAAGCGCTAACAGGAAAAAAACCGGCGAGGCGGTGGCCGAGGGCGAGGGGCAAGGCGGGAAGGCAACCGGGAGTGGCGCGGCCCGGCCCCGCAACCTGATCTTCGACGCCATCGTGACCGCGCTCTACCCGCAGGGTGCCGGGAGCAATGCCAGCCAGATCGGCAAGGTGACGGCAAAACTGAGTGGCGCGGGCTGGGCAGCGGCGGACGTGGTGCGGGTGATCGAGTGGCGCGTGCGTGACCCGTGGTGGGCCAGGCGGCTGACGCTGGGCGCCTTTGAGAAGCACTGCGAGGACTGGAAGCGCGACAGCGGCGTGGTGCGGCGCTCTCTGGCCCCGGTTGCCGAGCCCTACGAAGACCCCAGCGAGGCGATGTTCAAGTGAGCCTGGCCCTGCAAGTGCTGGCTGCCGCCGTGACCATCAGCCCAGGGCTGGACGACAATGGCTACAGAACGCTCTGTTACCGCCTCAGACAGGTCAAGGGGCACCACTGGGGCTCTGAGTCCGGGCGGCGCGTCGCAGAGGCCCTGATGGGCCATCTGGAGGCCGGGAGCGCGGTGGGCTTTCAGACCCTGCGCGTGCAACTGCCTGACCTGACGGCGTTCATCAATCAGATTCAGGCGGCCCCGGAGCTGGAGAACCTGCCGCTGGGCACCTACCGCCTCGAAGAGGAGGGCGCCGCCGCCGATCTGGGCCAGGTGCTGACCGAGGCCCAGGCGCTGCTTAAGGCGCGGCAGGCCGGTGAGGCGCCTGTCGCCATCGCCTCGAATCTGGTCGGCGCCGTGAGTCAACTGATGGCTGGCGGTAGCCGCGCCGTGCCGGTGTCCGAGATGCCTGATCTGGTCGAGCGCTACCGGGCGCTGGAGGAGTCGCCGGAGCGCATCATCCGCCTGCACCCCAGCCTGAATGCCCTGCTGCGCTGGGGCGGGCTGCCCATCACCGGCAGGGACGGTGAGACGGTGCTGCTATGCGGCAGGTCCGGGCACGGCAAAACCGCCGTCGCTATCCACGTTGCCCTGTCCACCGCCCATCAGGGCCATTCAGTCGATTACGACGTGATCGCGGACGCCAGCGCCGAACAGATTTTCGAGCGCATGGCCCACTACGTTGCCGGGCTGCCCCTGAAGCGGGACGGGAACGGCCTGGCGACCCTGCTCAAAGCGCGTGGCTCACGTCCCCCGGAGTCGGTGGCCTCGCGCCTGACCTGGGCACAGGATCAGGTCAGGCGCCTGCCCATCAGCATCAACGACGCGCCGGACATGGATCAGCACGAGCTGATGATCCGCCTGGCCGACAAGCGGGCGCGGGGCGTGGCCCTGAGCGTCATGGAAAACCTCGATCACTGCTCCTGGGATCAGAAAACGCAGCGCATGGACCGCCGCGAGTATCTGGGCGAGCTGGTCAAAATCACCCGGCAGTCAGACCGCGCCACCGGGCACCACACGTTCTGGCTGGTCCAGGCCAACCGGAAAACCATCGAGAACGAAGGGGAGATGCCACAGATGGAAAATACGCAGGACTCCGACCTTCCAAAAAATCACTGCACGCTGTTCATCAGCATCCACAACCCCAACAAGGCGGACCGCAGCCTGCGTGACGCGCCGCTCGACGGGGCGCTGCCAAAAAACCGTCAGGGTGAAACCGGTACCTTTACCCTGCCCTACAGCATCCTCAACCCCCAGATCAAACTGCCGGGCGTGGACGCATGAGCGCCATGCTGGATTTTTACAGGGACGAGCTTCGCAACCGTCCGGTCATGACCGACTTGCTGGCCCAGGCGGGCATTGAGGTGCCGCCGGGCCGCTATATCCGTTGCCCGCTGTACCAGGACAACAATCCCAGCACCTACGTTTACGCCGAGAGCGTCTGCGACTACGGGGACGACAACAAAAGCTATGACCTGCTCGCCGTGGCCCGCGACTGGATGGGGTTGCAACTCGACCAGGCCATTGCGCTGATCGCGCAGCTTGCCGGAATCGACACACCGATCAGGTTCGATGGTCAGGTGCGCCCCGTGACGTTCCGGCCTATCATCCACACCGCCCGCACCGACCCGAACGACTACGCCCACCTCGCCATGCAGGCCGAGGCGGCCTACCAGGCGCTCGAATCCGACGCTTCGCACGCCGCGCTGTCCTACCTGCGCTCGCGTGGCCTGAACGAGTCGCCCTTTGTTTACCGGCTGGGCGTGGCCGACAGCAGCGTGCTGGGTCGCCTGCCTCACCGCATCTGGAGGGACATGATCACCCTGCCGACCTGGCATGACGGCTCGCTGCTGGCCCTGAAGGGCCGCAACTTGCTCGGCAAGGGCGAGGGGCGCGAGATGCGGAACCTGGCAGGCGCTGCCACCGCGCCGTATGGCCTGAGCCTGCTGGGGGACGGCGCCGTGCTGGCGGTCGAGGGTGAAATGGACGTGTTGAGCGTCTGGGAGGCGTTTGAGGGACAGGTGAACGTGGTCGGCATCCCCGGCGCGACCCACTGGCCCAAACTGCAACACCCTGCCCTGACAGGCCGCAAGCTCTACCTGTGTCTGGACCTCGACGAGGCCGGGCAGAAAGCTGCCGGACATGCCCAGCGCTGGGCCGCCGATGAGGGCCGGGCGCTGCACGTCCTGCCGGGCATCAGTGACAAAAACGATCTGCTCCTTCAGCGCGGCCCCGCTCATCTGCGTGCCTTGCTGACCGGGGCGACCACCGCCGCCTCCCGCCGTACTCAACGCCGCCTGCGCTTTCAGGACTCCGCTTGACCGCCGACTGGATCGCCGACGCCGACGCCGCCCTGTCTGCCGCCCCCGCCCGAAAGCCGGTATGGCCCTGGCCCTCGGCATCAACCCCAGACACAACCAGTCGGGCCTGCTGACTGAACTGCGCGAGCGCGAAACCACGCTGAAGGAGAACCCATGATCTCTGATTGGATTGCCGACGTGGACCGTGCACTGCCCACCGTGACTGCTGAACGTCTACCACTGGTAGACATCCAGCCCATCCTCACCCCAGAGCAGCGTGCCCGCCGCTTAGAACTCGAAGAGCTGGTGCTGATCGGTGAAACCCTGGCCCTGCGCGGTGCCCGTGCCCTGCGCGAGTTGCGCGACGCGAGGCTCTACCGCAGCACCCACGCCACCTTCGAGGGGTATGGCCAGGACGCCCTGCGCCTGACCCGCGCCCGGCTGTACCAGCTCATCAACTGGGCGGACGCCGCCGACGCCGCCGAGGTTCAGGGGATTGAAATCAACTCCGAGCGCATGGCCCGCGCCCTGGGTCTGGCGCCGCCGGAACATTACGGCCTGGTGGTCGCCGTGACCCAGGCCGCGACAGGCAAGGAGCGCCCCAGCAGCGCCGACATCGCGGCGGTCGGTGAGGTGGTGCGCGACATGGCCCAGGGCATGGTCGAGCACCCCGCTACCCGTCAGAGCGTACCGTTCGCCGAGTTGCCCCCTGAGCGCAAAGCCGAGGCGGTGGTGGCCGCCGTGCAGGCCGGGGCAAAGGACCGCCGCGACTTTCAGGGCGTGGACGACATCAAGCCCTGGGACTGGCTCGACGGGCTCAGAACACAGGCCGACGTGAGCGTGGTCGGCACGAAGGCAGGCTGGCAGGTCAGCAGCGTGGACCGGGCAAGCGGCGAGGTGCTGACCGGGCCGCTGAGGCCCAACCAGTGGGACGCCATCCGGGCGGCGAAGTTGGCCTGGGAAGGGGTGCGGGAATGACTGTTGCCTTGCGTGGCCTAACGCTGCGCCATCCTTGGAGCTGGGCGTTCCTGCGCGGCAAAGACGTTGAAAATCGGACCTGGCACCCGTCACGCCAGGGGCTTCGGATCGGCGACTACCTGGCCTTGCACGGAGGCGCTATGCCCCCGCCTTCGGGCGAGTACTGGAACGAAATCACTGAGGCGGTGCTCTGGATGGGTCGGTGGGATTTCCCCTACACCTCCCTGGCCCGCAAGCTGCTGCGCGATGGGCGCGGCCTGTGTGTCCCCGGCATCGTGGCCGTCGCCCGGCTCTCGGACGTGCGGCAGGACAGCGCCTCTCCCTGGGCCGTGCCAGGGCAATACCACTGGTGCCTGGAGGTCACGCCGCTTGCTCAGCCGGTGCCGCATCGGGGCGCTCAGGGATTGTGGGAAGTCACGCCAGAGGCACTGGAACAGGTCCGGACGCAGTACCGGCAAGCGAGGTCTATGTTATGACCGAGCGCCGCCCGACCATCCGCCGCCGTCCCAGCGGCTCCGTCATCTGGACGCCCAGCCTCATCAGCCACCTGCGCCACCGGCTGCGGCGCGGCTACTCGGCGAAATCGACTGCCGAATACCTCGGCGTGGGCGTCGCCAGCATCCAGCAGGCCACCACCCTGTACGGCCTCGGCTTGCCGCCCGACCCCTGCATCTTCGTCGCCGACCTGGCGCACGAGCTGAGCATCAGCAGCGATACCGTCTACCGGACCTGCGGCCACCTCGGCATTCAGCCCGCACCCTGGGGCGCCGTGCAGCGCTTCCTGACCCCGAAGCAGGCGCGGCAGGTCCGTGAGGCGTGCTCGAATACCATCCACCCCGACGAGGCCCGGCAGCGCGACTTCCTGACCGCCCGGCAGTGTGCAGACCGACTCCAGATCACCCTGCGGATGTTCCTGACCCGTGCCCAGCGCTACGAGCTGCGCCGCTACCGCCTGCTCCGCACGCCGGGCCGCACCTGCCGCTACGATCCCGCCGAACTGAGCCGCCTGCCGGTCCCGCTGGCTGCGAGAGGTAAGCCCCAGGGCTTTATCAGCCTCGAAGCCCTGGCCGACCTGACCGGGGCGCAGCCGGTGACGTTGCGCAAGTGGGTCCGCGACGGCCTGCCGCACACCCGTGACCGCGTAGGCTTTCACGCCGCCTACGTCCGGCCCGAAGTGGCGTTGAGCTGGCTGGAGGCGCAGCGCAACCCGAAGAGGCGCCGCTACGCCGAGCCGCTGGCCCAGGCCCTGAAGGCGAGCTGATGCCCCGCAATATCGCCGAGGCCACGCGCTCCGGCAAGGAGAACTGATATGCCTATCACCCCTGAAATGGTTGCCGAGCTGCGCGGGCAAGCTCCAAGCGATTTTTCGCCCCTGAATTTGCTCGACCAATGGCAGTATGGCACTCCCGGTTATCACCTCTCCGCCCGTGTCCTCGACATGGCCGACCTCATCGCCGCCCAGGCCGCCGAACTGGAGGCGTACAGGGGCAGGGAGGTGCAGTTGTGGGAGATGGTGGACAGGTGGCGAACGCAGGCGAGTCACTGGTGTGTGGCCAGCGATCTGGAAATGTGTAGCGCCGATGTTGTCATCATCCTGAACGCCGAGGCGGGATCGTGAAGCCCCCACCTCGCACCCGTCCCCAGCGCTCCCCAGCGTCGAGGCGGCGATGATGAGCCAGGGCACCCTCTCCCTCGCCCGCACGCTGGCCCGCATCAGTGAGCTGGCGCCCGATCTGATCCGGACTGAGCCGCGTGAAGCGTTGCTGGGGGGCAGTGAGGAGTACGGCCCGTTGCTGTATTGGGTTGACACACTCATCTGGAGGGCCGGGTTTCCAGATGCCCTCGCCATCAGGGTTCTGGACGCCGACGACCTTGACGTGTACCCCGCCGATGTCCCCCGCATCCTCCCCGGCCTGATCGTCTGCTGCGAGGTGCGCGGCTGGGAGATGGAGCTACGCAGCGAGACGCAGGAGGACGGCTCTATGGCCTACGGTGCCCGGCTACTGAGTAACGGCCCGTCTGCCTCCGGCGCCCCGACGTTCACACACGCCCTGGCGACGGTCATTTTGCTCAAGCTGCTGGAGGTGGGGACGTCATGACCCTACGCCTGAAGGCGGGGGCTTCCCGGCGGTCACGGTGAATCATCGCTACCGGGCCAGGGTGAGCCGGGTGGACGGGGGTCCGCTCGAAGACTCAATTCAGGCCAGCATCGTTCACTTGCTCCGGCTGCGCGGCTGGGTGGTGATGGAGGCGTTCAAGGGCAGCGCCAGGGGCGGCGTGGTGTATTCGACCCCTGGCATACCGGATTTGATGGCGGTGAAAGCGGGCCGGATTGTATTGCTCGAAGTCAAGCGGCCCGGCGCCGGCAGGCTGAGCCCAGCACAAAAGCACCTCCACGCCGCG
>NZ_JANYGJ010000076.1 GCF_025362455.1 Deinococcus sp.
CCACACTGCTTCAGTCCCGCCTCAGCCCTGCGCCGCGTCCCCGACCACTTGGCCGTCCCGAACGGTAATCAGCCGCTTCGCCCGCGCCCCCACCGCGAGGTCGTGCGTCACCACGATCAAGCTGGTGCCGCCGCCGTGCAGGCCCGACAGCAACTCCATGATCCGCTCGCCCGCTTCCTGATTGAGGTTGCCGGTCGGCTCGTCGGCCAGCAGCAGGGTCGGGTTGGTGACCAGGGCGCGGGCGATGGCGACGCGCTGCTGTTCGCCGCCAGACATCTGGGCCGGAAGGTGGCGCTCGCGGGCCGACAGGCCCATCTGCTCCAGCCGAAGCCGGGCACGCTCACGGCGCTCTTTTTTATTCACCCCGGCGTAGGTCAGCGGCAATTCAACGTTGTCCAGCGCGGTCAGTTCGGGAAACAGGTTGTACGCCTGGAACACGAAGCCGAAGTGCCGGTTGCGAATGCGGGCCTGTTCCTTGTCGCCGAGAGCGGTGATGTCGTGCCCTTCGAGTTCGTAGGTGCCCTCGGTGGGCTGGTCGAGCGCCCCCAGAATTTGCAGCAACGTGGATTTACCGCTGCCGGAAGTCCCCATGATGGCGACGTATTCGCCGCGCATGACGGTCAGGCTCACATTGTCGAGGGCGGTGACAATCGTGTCGCCCAGGGCGTAGCGCTTGGAAACGCCCGTGAGCTGCACCATCGGCGCGGCGCCAGGACTGGTTGAGGCGTCTGGCACGGGTTGTGGGGTGGATGCGGGCGCTGGTGTGGCGGTCATGGCTGGCCTCCGGAGTTGGATGCGGCGCCGATCTCTCCACTCTTGGGCGCCTGGATGGTGGGCTGGTCCTTGAACGATTCGTAACTGCTGGTGATGACCCGCTCACCAACCTGTAGGCCGCTGCGAACCTCGACCTGGGTGTCATTCTGGGCACCGAAACTGACTTCCCGGCGCTCGGCTTTTTCCGCGTTCAGCACGTAGGCCAGCGCCTCGCCGCCGGTACTCAGGAAGGCGGCGCGGGGCAGGGTCAGCACGCCTTTGTGGTTCGCCACCCGCACTTCCACGCTGGCGCTGCTGCCCAGCCGCAATCCCGCTGGCAACTGCTTGAAGGCCGCCTCCGCCTGCACGGTGGGGCCGGTCTGGGTGTTGCCTGACCCTGAGCCCGCGCTGGCCTGGGTCGCCACCCGCACGATCTCGCCGGGATAAGTCTGCTCGCCGACGGTAATCTTGGCCGCCTGGCCGACTTTGACCCGCCCGGCCAGCGCCTCACCGAGTTGCAGCACCACACTGACCTGCTTCAGGCTGGCGACGTTCAGCGCCACACTCCCCGCCGTGACCCGCTGCCCTGGCTTGAGGGCCAGGTCGCTGACTCGCCCGGCGATGGGTGAGCGCAGGTTCAGCCGCGCCAGGGCAGCTTCGGCGCGTTTCAGATCGTCCCGGACGGCCTGCAATTTCAGCACCCCGGCATTCTTCGCGTCCTGCACGGCGCCCTGGGCCTCGCGGCGCTTGCCTTCCGCCGTCTGGATGGCCCGCTCGGCGTCTCCGGCCTTCACCTGGGCGGTATTCAGATCGAGTTGCGAGACGCCGCCGATGGCGTAGAGGTTCTGAGCGCTGCTGAGGGCCAGCCGGGCGGCGGGCAGCGCGGCGGCGGCGGCCTGCTGCGCCCGCCCGGCCTCGCTCAGCGCACTCTGAGCGGTGCGGACGGCCCCGGCCTGGGTGTCCTGGGCGACCAGCAGGGCGTCACGGGCCTTGACGCGGGCGGCTTCGAGGTCGGGGCTGGCCAGGCGGGCAAGCAGTTGCCCGGCCTGCACGTCCTGTCCGGCCTGCACCAGCACGCTCTGTACCGTGCCCTCAGTCAGCGGCGAAACCGGGCGCACGTCGCCGCTGCTCAGCGTCCCCACCGTGATTTCCGTCTCGATCAGGTCGGCCTTCTGGACGGTGGCGGCCTGGTACGAGCGCAGCGTGTAGACATTCGTGCGGGGCCGCAGCAGCAGCAGGGCGCCGCCCGCCAGCACGAGCACGGCCAGCAGACTGTAGATGAGTAACGGCCACTGGCTGCGCGGCTTGTCGGCCTTGAGTCTGGGCGTGCCCGGCGCGCTGGACGCCCGGCGCTTGGGTCCGCGCACCTGCACGATGGGTTCGGGTGTGGGCCTGGGGTCGGTCATGAAGGCAGTCCTTTGAACGTTGAAGTCACAATCGGGTTCACAGTGCCCTCAGCGCCTCGGTGGGCCGGATGCGGGTGCTGGAAAGCGCTGGAACCAGGCCGAACAGCAGATTCAGACTCAAGAATAAGCCCATCACCGACCATCCCAGTCCGGGCGTGACAGCTAACGTGGCGCCGCCCAGCAGGGTGCTGAAGGTGCCGTTGAGGACAGGTGCGAGCAGCCACGCCAGCCCTACGCCGATCAGGCTACCCGTCAGGGTGGTCAGGCTGGATTCGAGCAGCAGCCCGGTCACGATCTGCCCCCGCGTGGCCCCGATGGCGCGGCGCATGCCGATGTCACGGGTGCGCTCGTTCACGCTGACTAGCAAGGCCGAGAGCACACCCAGCGAGCTGACGATGAGCGTGAGGGCGGCGATGGTGTAGTAGGAGCGCAGCAGGGGGAGGTTGACGGTGCCCGACTGCCCGTACTGGTCATCCACCGAACCGAAATAGAATCCCGGCTTACCGTCATCCAGGAGCGGCTTGAGCGTGGTGTTGTGCCGGTAGAGTTGCTGGGCGGCCACCAGGAGCTGCGCCTTGGCCTCGCTCAGCCGTCCGGGGCGGGCCAGGACGATCAACTTGGACGCTTCGGGGAAGGACGTGCGGGGCGTGAACACCGGGCGGGCCACGCCTTCGCGGCCCGTGGTGGCGGCCTCGGACACGCCCACGATGCGGAAGGGTTCCGGCACCCGCCCAGCGGCATCCGAGGCGAGTTTGAAGCGCCGACCAACCACATCTTCCTGACCAAACAACAACAGAGCCAGGTCAGCGCTGATGACCGCCACATGGGCCTGAGCCTGCGCGTCCTTGGCCGAAAAATACGTACCGTGCAGCAGCCTCAGGCCGGTCAGGGCCGCGTATTCAGGACCGGTCTGCTGGAAACCGGCCAGGCGGTAGCGGGCGGAGCCCACCTCGGCATATTCATAACTTTCGCCGCCCACCTGTTCGAGCTGCTGCACATCAGGAGCGAGCTTCATGAGCCTGGGCAGATCGGATGGCATGAACAGCCAGACGAACAGCCGCCCTGAAGTGCCGATCTGACCGGCCCCGAAGAGCGTCAGGTCCTGCGAGAAGGTGGCCGAGCGCCCCTGTGCGAACGCCAGCGCCAACGCCAGCGTGACCACCGCCGCCCCGACCAGCGCCTGAAGCAGTGCGATCACCGAGCGCACAGGGTGGGCACGCAGGGTCGTCCAGACCGAACTAAGCACGCAGCGCCTCCGCTGGGCGTACCCGTGACGCCTGAATGGCCGGGACCAGCCCGAACAGCACGCTCAGCAGCAGCGAGCCGAGCATCACGCCGCCCAGCACCAACGGCTCCAGAGTCAGCCAGCCCGCATAGGGTCCGCTGACGCCCCGACCCATCCACCAGACCAGCCCGGCAGCGGCCAGGCCGCCCAGGGCGCTTCCGACGCCGCCGAGCAGCACCACTTCTCCGAGATACTGCCCCCGCAGGCGTGCCCGGCTGGCCCCCAGCGCGGCGGCCATGCCCAGTTGCCGGGTGCGTGAGGAGACCCGGCCCAGCATCAGCGCCAGGATGCTCAGACTGGCGATCAGCAGGCCGCCCACGCCCAGCAGAGCCAGCGACAGGGCGCTCAGCCGGGCAGCGCGGCCCACAGCGGCCCGCTGCACCAGGTTGCTGGACACGCTGACCCGCTCACTCCAGCGTGCCCGCGCTGCCCGGCCCAGTTGCTCGGCAGCCTGCGCGTCGCGGCCCGGCAGGGGCAGGAACCGGAGGGTGGAGAGCGGCGGCTGGAGAATGTTCATGCCGCTTTGCTGAATACCGGTGGAGCCGTAGGGCACCAGGCCGAGTGCGCCAAATTGAGTCTGATCCGCCGAGCGAAACAGGTTCTGGTCGCCTTCCGGCACCCGTAAGACGCCGACGACCTTGAAGTTTTGCAGCTCCTGGCCCACCGCCGACTGGCCCGGAAACAGGGTGCGGGCAGCGTACTCAGTGAGCACCACCACCGGGCGCTGGGCTTTGTAGTCGGCGGCGCCGGGCAGGCTGCCGACCATCAGTTCCACTTTCAGGGCATTGAAATAGTCGCTGGTGACCATGCTCACGTCCAGTCCTCTGCTCCGGTCTCCAATATTCACGCTTTCCGCCAGGTAGGCGACTTGAACGTCCGGCGCCTGGACTCCCAGCTTGGCGAGATCGGCCTCATCCATCACCACTGCGCCGTCCCCTGGCAGCCCGACGCGAACGGCAACCGGCGCACCCGGCTGGTCCAGGCCGATGTCGGTGTCGTTGATCTGTACGCGCAGTTCGTGACCACTTATCCCTGAGCCGCCGAGGTCTCGCGTCAGGCCCGGCCAGGCTGCTGACAGCACCAGACCGCTGAGCGCCGCCCCGAAGCCGATGGTCAGCACCAGCAGCGAACTTTCCAGGGGCCGGGAACGCACCGTCTTTAGAGACTGGGTCATACGCTCATCCTTGCACCCGCAGCGCCTCGGTGGGGCGCATCCGCGTGCTGGCAACGGCAGGCAGGAGGCCGAACAGCAGACTTAGGCCCACGAACAGGCCGATGACCGTCACCGCCAGGGTGGGCGTGATCTCCAGCGTGACACCGTTCAGGAGCGTGGCGAACAGTCCGGCCAGCGTCGGCGAGAGCAGCAGCGCCAGCCCGGTACCGACCAGGCTGCCGAGCAGGGTGGTCAGGCCGGTTTCGAGCAGCAGACTCACCCCGATCTGCCCCCGCGTGGCCCCGATGGCGCGGCGCAGTCCGAGTTCGCGGGTCCGCTCGTTGACGCTGACCAGCAGCGCCGAGAGCACGCCTAGCGAACTGACGATCAGGGTTAGGGCGGCGATGGTGTAGTAGGCGCGGAGCATGGTGGAGTTGGTGTTGCTGGGCATCCCCATTGGATTGGTCACGGAGGAGTAGAAAAAGCCGCTCTTGCCGCCCGTGGTAAAACTTTTGAGCTGGGAGTCGTTCTTGTATGACCGCCGGGCAGCCGCCAGAAGCTGTTCCTTGGCCTGGGCCAGCCGTCCGGGGCGAGCCACCATCAGGACGCTGCTGGCCTTGTTCCCCACCGTCTGCGCCACAGGCCGGATCAGCGGGCTGGCAATGCCCTGCTGGTTGGGCCGGGCCGCCTCGGTGACGCCCACCACCCGGTAAGGCAGCGGCTTGCCACTGTCCGGACCACCGCCGCCCCCGATGATGCTGAGCGTTTCGCCCACGGCGTCCTCGCGGCCAAACAGGGCCAGCGCCGTATTGGCGGCGATCACCACCACTTTGCGGCCCTTCTCCACGTCCTGAGCATTGAAATAGCTGCCGTGCAGCACCTTCAGGCCGGTGATGGCGGCGTAGTCCGGGCCGGTGGCCTTGCTGTCGGAGAGCTTGTAGCGGTTTTGCCCCACGGCCAGATTGTCGATGAAGTCGTAGCCGAGCAGGTCGAGCTTGAGCACGTCCGGAGCGAGCTTCTGGAATTTGGGCAGGTCGGCAGGCACGAACAGGCTAAACGAGGTCGAGCCCGTTTTGGTGCTGAATCCGGCGGTCAGCAAGGTCAGGTCCGAGGAGGTGTTGGCCGCCCGGTTCTGGGTAAAGGCCAGCGCCAGCGCCAGCGTGACCACCAGGGCGCCGACCAGCGCCTGAAGCAGCGCAATGACGGTGCGGGTCGGGCGGGCACGCAGCGACTTCCAGACCGAGCTAAGCACGCAGGGCCTCCGAGGGACGCACTTTCGACGCCTGGATGGCCGGAACAAGCCCGAACAGCACGCACAGCACCACCGAGGCCAGCACCGTGACGATCAATGCCACCGGCTGAATGTCCAGCGTGTAGCCGTACATGCCGCTGGAGCTGCGCGTCAGCCAGAACACCAGACCCAGGGCCGTCAGTCCGCCCAGCACGCTGCCCAGCACGCCCAGCACCAGCACTTCGAGCAGGTACTGGCTGCGGAGCCTGCCCCGGCTGGCACCCAACGCTGCGGCCATTCCGAGCTGACGCTGGCGAGAGAGCATGCGGGCGAGCATCAGCGCCAGCACGCTCAGGCTGGCGACGAACAGACCGCCGACACCCAGCAGGGCCAGCGTCAGGGCGGCGCGCCGAAACTGCTTGCTGTATTCGGCACCCTGCTGGGCGTTGCTGCTGACGCTCACCCGCTCGCCCCAGCGCTTTTGCGCCGCGAAACTGAGCTGACTGAGCGCCTCGGCGGTCTGCCCCAGCTGCGCCACAAAATGCAGCGCCGAGAGCGGATTCGGCGAGGTGATGATGTCGCCCTCCTTGACCTTGGCGCCGTAGGGAATCAGGCCCAGGGGCGCGTACTGCGGCTGCTCCGGCGAGCGAAACTGGAACTTGTCGGCCTCCGGCACCTTCATGATCCCGATGACCCGGAAGCCCGCGACGCTCTGTCCCAGCGCCGATTTTTTGGGAAACAGAAACTTGGCGCCGTACTCGGTCAGGATGACCACCGGGCGCTGCTCCCGGTAATCGGCGGCGCCGAACAGGGCGCCTTTGACCAGCGTGGCCCCCAGCGCCCCGAAATACTCGCTGCTCACCGCCCGGACCGCCCGGCCCTTGTCCCAGTCGCCCATATTGGATTCCTCGGTAACGTAGGCCGCCTTGACCGCCGGAGCCGACGCCTTGAACTTGCCCAGATCGGTCTCGCTTACGATGATCGGCTTGTCACCGACCCGCCCCACACGGGCGACGGGCGGCGCGTTCGGCGTGTTGTAGAACTGACCATAATCCTGATCGCGAAGCTGCACCGTGAGTTCGCGGCCATCCAGGCCCGGCGCCGTGCTGGAGGTGCTCCCCAGCCCCGGCCAGGCCGCCGTCAGCACCAGGCCGCTCAGCGCCACCCCGAACATGATGGTCAAGATGAGCAGCACGCTCTCCAGGGGCCGACTCCGCAGCGAACGGTAAGCTTGA
>NZ_JANYGJ010000091.1 GCF_025362455.1 Deinococcus sp.
GTGCTGGCCTTCGCCTTCGGGGAGCGCCTGGCCCGCTTCGAGAGAGCGCTGAGTTTCTTCGACACCATCGGCCTGGCCCTCTTTGCCGCCAGTGGAGCACTACTGGGCGTGGGCCTGGGCTTCGGCTTCCTGGGCGTGACCTTCGTGGGCATGCTCAGCGGCGTGGGCGGCGGCATCGTGCGCGATCTGCTGGCCGCCCAGGTGCCGGAGGTGATGTACCGCAACGACCAGCTCTACGCCACCGCCGCCGCGCTGGGCGCCGTCGCCGTGTACCTGATTCACCCCTATTTCGGTGAGCTGGAAACGCAACTGCTCGGTGCGGCGGTGGTCGTGCTGGTCCGCTGGGTCTCACGGCGCGGCTGGGTGAAGTTGCCGGTGAGAAGGCTGCCAGGAACGGAGTGATGTGGGATTGAAATGGGTTTAAGACATGCTCATGGCCGCTGATACGCCCCTCGCCCCAGCCCTCTTCCCTGGGGAGAGGGAGTCGTAGACCTGCCCAGCAGAGGGAGCCGCAGAGCGGCGGAAGGGTGAGGGGTCGTCTGGTGGGCTACCGAATTAGACCCTTCGCTATGCTCAGGGTGACATGAGGAGATGGTTGCTCACCCGCCCATTCCACCTGCAAAAATCAGGCGTCTGGTTCTCCCAGAGCGCCTTTATGGTTATGACTGAACTGACCCCTACGCTCCGGCGCCCACCGCCCGCTCCTCTTCCAGCTCGGCGCCCAGGCCCAGGCCCAGGACTTCATTTACGTCGGGGTAGCGCAGGATGTGAAAGTAGCTGTTGCGGATGGCGGGTTTGTATCCGGCGTCGTGAGCGATGCGGACCAGCTCGCGGATGGTGGCGCTGTGGCGCCCGCCGCCGCCCGCCGCCGAGACCACGTTCTCCTCCAGCATGGTGCTGCCCAGGTCGGACGCGCCGTAATAGAGGGCCGCCTGCGCCACCTTGAAGCCCTGCGCGGGCCACGACGCCTGGATGTTCGGCTGGTTATCGAGCGCGATACGGGCAATACTGAGCTGTTGCAGGTACTCGTGGGCGCTGGCACCGGGGGCCTTGCCCGCCAGACGGGTGTGCTCGGTCTGAAGGCTCCACATGGCGAAGCCTGCGAAACCGTGCCCGTAGTCGCGCAGGGCCTTGTCCTGCTGGTCGCGGATTTTGAGCAGGTGGCTGGCCCGCTGGGCATACGTCTCGCCGAAGCCGATGACCATGGTGCTGATGGTATACAGGCCCTTGCGCTGCGCGGCGTCGAGAATCCGGAACCAGTCGGCGCTGCGGATGCGGGCGGGCGCCGCCTTGGCCCGCACGTCGTCTTCCAGAATCTCGCCGCCCGCGCCGGGCAGGCCGTCCAGCCCCGCCGCGATCAGCGTGTCGAGCAAGGTGTCCAGATCGAGCCCGAACTGCTTTTCCATGAACAGCACTTCTTCGGGGCTGAACGCCTCAATGCGGATGCCCTTGTGGTGCGCCTTGACGTGCCGCAGCAGCCCGGTGTAATACTCCAGCGGCAGTTCGGGGTTCACGCCGCCCTGCATCAGAATGCGCGAGCCGCCCACCGCTTCCAGCTCAATAATTTTGGCCGAGACCTGCTCGTAATCGAGGGTGTAGCTGTCTTTCTGTCTCTTGGTGCGGTAGAAGGCGCAGAAGTTGCAGCCCACGTTGCAGACGTTGGTGTAGTTGATATTGCGGTCGATCAGGAACGTCACCGTGTCGGGATCGGAGCGCTTCAGGCGCAGGCTGTGGGCCACCGCCGCCACGTCGGGCAGGGGCAGATGATAGAGGGCGGTCACTTCGGCGTGGTTCAGGCGCTCCCCGCGCTCGGCCTTCGCTAACAAGCCAGGGGCGAGCAGGGCGGCGTCGTCTGGGGTCAGGCGCATCATTGGGGAAGTCTAGCACCGCCCAGGCGGCGAAAAGTCCCCGGTGAACGACGCAAAAAGGGCTCAGGCATTGTTCTGATTGGGGGGACTGGTCTGATTAAACACTGGTCAGGACCTGGGCTGAAGTCGGGGGAGTCGGCGTTTCCTCAAGCGAGGCGCTGAAGGCTTCCAGGCGGGGCACGGCCACACCGAGTCGCCGCGCCTCGCTGAGCACGTCAAGGGTCATGGGCCTGACTTCCTGCCGGAGAGCCTCGCCGGGCAGGGCCGCAGTCACCCGCCCAACTGGCTGGGAGAAGCGGAAGGCCAGCCTGAGCAGTAGCGACACCAGCCCCGGCGGCAACCTGAACGGCGCCACATCGGCGGCATGTAGCTTCAGATCGATGCCACGCGCGCTCAGGATGGGCAGCAGTTCCCGAACGTTCAGCACCGCCTGGCGCAGATGCGCGTCCGAACTCATCAGCTTGGCGAACGACCCCGCCTTGAGTGCTTGCGGCAGCAGCCCGGCATTGATCAGGAAATGCACCGACAGCCAGCCCCGGAAGTCGCGCTGTTCCTGAATGCCGAAGCCGCTGCCGCGAAACAGCTCGCGCACCGTCCGTCCCCGTGAGCTGTCCGCCCCGGCACCGAGATCACCGAATATCACGTTTTTCAGCAGACTGCCGCGCAGCACGCCCCCCGGCCCGAAGCCGCCGCCCGCCCTGGGAAAGCCCCACACCAGTTGGTCGGCGTTCAGGGCAGACGCCGCCGACTCCGGACCCACCCACAGGTTGTTGAACATCAGCACGGTGGCGCTGCCTACCCGTTCTGCCAGGAAGCTCATCACTTCCGCAAAGCGGTAATGCTGGACGCTCACCACGATCAGGTCGTAGGCGTGGTCGGCATTCAGGTCCTCGACCAGTGGGGTGCTCAGGGTTCCCATGACCCGCACACCCTGAAGCCTGGTCCGGGCGTCCAGCAGATCGAGCTGAACGGTGGGGCTGTACTGGGCGGCCCGGCCTGGCCGGACATAGTAATGGACGGTGTGACCTGCTTTCGCCAGCGCCCAGCCGTACAGCGTGCTGATGGCGCCGCGTCCGATCATCAAGATTTTCATGCTGCTCCGGTGTGCTCAGAGGGGTGGATGAGTACAGGTGTCAGGGCCGGACGCACGGCGCTGCTGGCGTCTTCGTTCACCTGTTGTGTCATCGTGCTATAACCGGAAAATGGCTCCAGATAAAGATACGGAGAATTATTCCGTTTGTCAATCAGGGCTCGGCGGTGCGAGATGAAGATCCTTCCGGTGGACCCGTCGCCAACGAAACCGTCGCCAACCAAATCATCTCCAGGCAAACCGCTACGGGCCGACGCGAGGCGCAACCGTGAGCGGCTGCTCGCCACGGCGCGGGAACTGTTTCTGGGCGGTAAGCTCGACTTTCCCCTGGAGGACATCGCCCGGCGCTCAGGCGTGGGTGTCGGGACGATCTACCGACATTTTGAAACCCGCGAGGCGCTGATCGAAGCGGTGTATCAGCAGGAAATTGGGACGCTTTGCGCCTGCGCCGACGAGCTGCTGGGTCGCCTGAGCGCCGATGACGCCCTGGCCGCCTTTCTGGGCCAGATGATCGACTACGCGGCCAATAACCGGGGGCTGGCCGCCGCCCTGTGCAGCATTCCGGACGCCCCGGCGTTCACGGCTGGCCCCCGCCTGCTGATGGAGGCCGTCTCGCGGCTGATGCGCCTGGCGGTGGCTGAGCGGCGCCTGCGGGCCGATGTCGAGCCGGGCACCGTGCTGACCGTGATCACTAGCTTGTGCCGGGTCAACGATGATCCCGGCTGGAAAGCCCAGGCGCACGCCGTGGTGGCCCTGCTGCTCGACGGCCTGCGCCTCGGCGTCGCCCGGCCATGACCGATCTGGACCGCGTTGATCTGGACCGTGCTGATTTAAACCATGCTGATCTGGACTGGCTGGCAAAGGTCAGCGCCGCCGATGTGGCCGCCACCGCCCGCACCCGGCGCGTGGTGGACACGCCCGCTTTCCGGCTGCTGCTCGATCCGCAAGACGACTTCGGCGGCGTCAACTGGGCCACGCCGCTGAACGCCGAGCCGAACGAAGTGGAGACAAAGGCTCTGCTGGATGCCTTCGCCGCCTACGCCCGCACGCCCCGCCTCGAATTTCTGGCCGACTGCTGGCCCGGCCTGAGTGAACGCCTCGAACGCGCCGGATTTTACTCCGAGGGCGAGCCGCAGGAGATCATGCTAGTCACGCCGGATGAGTTCAGGGCGGTGCCTTGTCCAGCGGTCAAGGTGCAGTTTCTCTCACCCGATGATCCAGACGAAACGGTGACGGCCTACCTCCAGACCCAGACGGCGGGTTTTGGCTACGGCGGCAGCGAGGCCAGGGCGGCTGAGCAGATTACGGGCTGGCGTGAGCAACTGCGGGCCGGGCGGTGGGCAGAAGCGTTACCAGCCTTGCTTGAGCTGCATTCCATTCAGCTCCCGTCACCGCCAACTCCTGCGTATGAAGAGCAGCGGGGTCCACCGGGCGCCGATTGAGGTGGGTCAGCCGCGTCCACACACCTGCGTCCACCCTCCCGCCCCCGGCGTCCCGCTGCGCGAGAGCAGCACGTCCACCTCGGCCAGCCCATTTGCGGCCAGCTCAACCGTGCGTTTGGTCAGCAGTTGCAGCCGTAGCGGCCCGAAGCTGCGTTCGGTGTTGAGGTCGCTGCCCGCGCCGGTTTTCACGCTCTCCTCGACCCAGCTTTTCAGGGCGCTCAGCCGCTCGGTGCCCATAGAAAAGCAGCTCCGCGCCGCCGTGACGCTCAGCCGGGCCATCAGTTTCCCGATAGTGGGAGCGCCGGTATCGAGCGCCTTGACATTGCCTGCAAAACTGAGGTGAACCTTGCTGGTGAGGGTATTCGCCGCCGCGCTGCCCAGCACCACGCTCCACTCGCCGCCGTAGGCATTCGGAGTCAGCAGGTAGCCGCGCTCGCCCTTCATCAGCCGGTCGGCGGGCAAGTCCTTGACGCCCTGAAACACCCCGCCCTCGTAGACCAGTTTCAGGTAATCATTGCCCGCCGCCTCGGCCTGCGCGGCGAGGAGCAGGGCCAGTCCGGGGGCGAGGAGTGGTTTCATGGGTGCAGTCTACGCGCTCACCCGATCTCGCCGCGCACCAGTTGAATGCCGAGGGTATACGGCTGCTCGCCGCGCTCCTCCAGGGCTGCGAATTCATCCAGAACGGCGATCAGTTTGTGCTTGAGGGCGGCGGCTTGCTCGCGGCTCAGACGTAGGGTGCCGAGATTGAGCAAGAACGGCTCGTCGCTGGCATACAGCTCCTGCGCTGCGCCGTCCGGGTCGCCCATTCGCAAGCTGCCGCTCTCGCCTTCCTGCTCCAGCCAGTAGCCCCAGGTGCCGAACGCGGCTTCCAGTTGCCGCACGCTCAGCCGGACGAGTTGATCCATTCTCGGCAGAATCTGGGCGCTCAGAAAGTCGTCGAGCGTGTCGTTGCCGGTCACCTCGAAGGGAATGAACCATCTGGGTGACACCCGGTAGCGCTTGACTGCTCGCCCGGCGCGGGGCGTCACCGAATCGAGCTGCGCTACATCGGCGGCCAGCAGCTTTCTCAGGAGGTAATGCACCCGCTGCGGGCTGAGTTTGAGGTGGTGGCCCAGTTCGGTGGCGCTGCGCGGCGCTTTCATCAGTTCCGAAAACAGCATCCTCAGTTCCACATCGAGCAGCAGTTCGGCCTGCTCGGCGGTGGCGGTGCGCGGCGCGTCGGACATGAGTAGAGCTTAGCGGCTGTCTACTTGAAAAAACGCCTGGCCGTTGGAGTTGAAGGGGGCGCAGGCTGAGCACATGACCCCGCCCACCCGACTTTGCAACCGCAGTTTCATCATCTGGCTGATCGCCTCCGGGCAGTCGCAGTTCGGCTCGGCGATGGGCGGGCTGGCGCTCAGTTTCCTGGTGCTGCACCAGACCGGACAGGCCGGGGCGATGGCCCTGACGCTGGCTTTTGCGCTGGGTCCAAACCTGCTGATGCCGCTGGCCGGGGCCTGGGTAGACCGGGTGCCCCTGAAGGTGCCGCTGATCGCCGCTGATCTGCTGCGCGGCGCACTGGTGCTGACGGTGGCCCTGATCGCCCTGCGGCTGGGCAACGTGCCGCTGTGGGTCATCAACGGGTCGGCCTTCCTGGGCGGTATGGCGGGCATCTTCGCGTCCCCCGCCAGCGGCGCGGCCTTCCCAGCGCTGGTGCCGGAATCCGAGCTGGCCCGCGCCAACGCCCTTCAGAGCAGTGTGCAGCAGGGCGCCGGACTCCTGGGCACCCTGCTCGGCGGCCTACTGGTCGCCCGCCTGGGACCGCCCACCGCGCTGCTGATCGACGGCCTGAGCTTTCTCGTGATGGCCGGGCTGCTGCCGCTGGTGAGATTGCCGGGCCGCCCACCCCTCAGTGACCTACCCCTCAGTGACCCACCCCTCAGTGGCCCGCGCCCCAGCCTGGTTGCCGACCTCGGCGCCGGGCTGCGGTTGATGGGCAAATCGAAGTTGCTGAGCTTCGCGCCGCCGCTGAGTCTGCTGCTCAACGGCGCCCTGGTGACGGTCACGGTGCTCACCCCCAAGCTGATGGACGAGCTCGGCGCCGGGCCGGGCGGCTACGGCCTGTTCACGGCACTGGAAGGCGTCGGGGCGCTCATCGGTGGAGCGGTGCTGGCCGGGCTGGGCAGCCGGGTTTCCCCGCGCCGGACAACGGCGGTGGGCCTGGTCCTGTGCGGCTCGCTGTATCTGGTGATGGCCCGCTTCACGACGTATCCGGCGCTCCTGGCCTGCTCGCTGGGGCTGGGACTGAGCTTCATGGTGCTCAACGCGCCGCTGGTCACGCTGGTGCAGCGCCTGGTACCCGCCGCCTTCCGGGGCCGGGTCTTCGCCGTGCTGGGCACCGCCTCCAGCCTGGGAATGCCGGTCACGCTGTTGTGCGTCTCACCGCTGCTCGACCGCTTTCCGGCGAGCGTGTTCTACGGCGCGGCGGGCCTGGCCATGCTGCTGGGCTGCCTGGGTTGGGTGCTGATCGTGCGCTCGGAGCGGGCCTTGCCGGATCTGTCCGGCGCTGCGGTGACCCTGGCCGCCGACTGAAGTAACTGGGGGGCCGCTTTCCCGGCGACCTGTACCTGAATGACCTGTACCTGAATGACCTGTACGCCAACGAACAGTAGCCAGCGATATGTGATGCGATGATCTTTATGAACACCACATATATTTATAAATACCGTAAAGGAGACTCATATGAAGACACTCGCCCTGTCCGCCCTGATCCTCGCCCTGACCCTGACAGCCTGCAACCCCGGCCCCAAGACCAGCACCTACGCCGCCACCCTCAGCCCGGCCAGCGAGGTGCCTGCTGTCACGGCCACCGCCACCGGCGACGCCACGCTGACCCTCAACGAGGACACCAAAACGGCCACCCTGAGCGGCTCGGTGTCGGGCCTCAGCGGTGATCTGATGATGGCCCATATTCACGGCCCAGCCGCTGTGGGCAGCAATGCCGGTGTTCTCTTCATGCTCGACCTCACCAATACCAGCGCCGCCAAGACCGCCACCATCAAGAACAAGGACGCCATCATCACCCTGACCGACGCCCAGATCACCGATCTGAAAGCCGGAAAATACTACGTCAACGTGCATACGGCGGCGAACGCTGGCGGCGAGGCACGCGGGCAACTCCTGCTCAAGTAGGCCCCAACACCAGCAGGTCCGGCCACCAGCAAGTCCGGCCAGCAGCGAGTCCGGCCAGCGCCGAAACCCCCTCAGACCATCGAGGGGGTTTGCGCTGCCCCGTTTCTCCGCCCCGCGACCCCCCCCCGCTCCCCTAAACTTGACCCATGACCATCACCCGCACCGAATCCGACAGCATGGGCACGCTCGAAGTGGACGCCAGCCGCTACTGGGGCGCCCAGACCGAGCGCAGCATTCACAACTTCCCGATTGGCCGCGACACCTTCGTGATGGGCCGCCCGATTGTCCGGGCACTCGGCATTTTGAAAAAAGGCGCCGCCCAGGCCAACGCCGAACTCGGCGAACTGCCCCGTGATATTGCCGACCTGATCGTGCGGGCCGCCGATGAAGTCATTGCCGGTACGCTCGACGATCATTTTCCGCTGGTGGTGTTCCAGACCGGCTCCGGCACCCAGAGCAACATGAATGCCAACGAAGTGATCAGTAACCGCGCCATAGAACTCGCGGGCGGCGCGATGGGGTCCAAACAGCCGGTTCACCCCAACGATCACGTCAACCGGGGCCAGAGCAGCAACGACACCTTTCCCACCGCCATGCACATCGCCGTGGTGCTGGAGCTCAGTGAACGGCTCTACGGCAGCGTCGGCAAGCTGCGTAACACGCTGCACGCCAAGGCCGAAGCCTTCTCCGGCATCGTCAAGGTGGGCCGCACCCACTTGCAGGACGCCACGCCGATCACGCTCGGACAGGAAATCGGCGGTTGGGTCGCGCAGCTCGATTTTGCCCTGGGGGAAGTCCGGCACACCGAGAAAGGTCTGTACGACCTGGCGATTGGCGGCACCGCCGTCGGCACCGGCCTGAATGCGCATCCGAAATTCGGTGACCTGGCCGCGCAGAAATACGCGCTGGAAACCGGCTACCCCTTTCGCAGCGCCGAGAACAAGTTCGCCGCCCTGAGCGCCCACGACGCGCTGGTGCAGGTCTCCGCCGCGCTGCGCACGCTGTCGGGCGCCCTGATGAAGATGGCCAACGACGTGCGCTGGCTGGCCTCCGGGCCGCGCAACGGCATCGGCGAGATCGTGATTCCGGAAAACGAGCCGGGCAGCAGCATCATGCCCGGCAAGGTCAACCCGACCCAATCCGAGGCGCTGACGATGGTGGCCACCCGCGTCTTCGGCAACGACGCCACGGTGGCTTACGCCGGGTCGCAGGGCAACTTCCAGCTCAACGTCTTCAAGCCGGTGATGGTCCACGCCGTGCTGGAGAGCATCCGGCTCATTTCTGACGCTTGCCTGGCCTTCAACGACCACTGCGCCGTGGGCATCGAGCCTAACCTGGAGCGTATCGAGCACAATCTGAGCGTGAATCTGATGCAGGTCACGGCACTCAACAAGCACATCGGCTACGACAAAGCCGCCGCGATTGCCAAGAAGGCGCATAGGGAAGGGCTGAGTTTGAAGGAAGCGGCGCTCGGTCTAGGCTTTGTGACCGAGGACGAATTCGCCGCCTGGGTCGTGCCGCTGGAGATGACGCGGAGCTGAGGGGCTTTGACCGATCATACGAAATCAGGTAAACTTTAGAGACATCCCCTCCCTCATTTCGGTAGCGGAGCGCGAGGCCGCCGAAAGGTGGCTTCTGCTTTTCGTACGGCATTAAGACGACTCGTGAATATTCAAAAGTGACCGTGTTGACCCCTCTCCTGCGGAGCTGTACCAGTCGCCCCTTGCGGGAGAGTCGAAGACCTGAGGAGTGGCGCCCTCATGGGGAGGAATGGCACCCTCATGGGTGTCGGCTCATGACGACAGTCCGTTCACGACGAGTGCTTGCAGAGGGGAGCTGCGCAGCAGCGGGGTGAGGGGGCGTCCGGGCAGCGTTCCCGCCCAATAAATTGGACTCTTTTTAATCCCGTATTCGAGCCCTCAAGTCACACTCTGGGCTTTTATCTGAAGCTTTCGCCAAAGCAGGACTGTCATCCTGAACGTAGTGAAGAATCTTGCCGTCAAACTACGAGATCCTTCGCTTCACTCAGGATGACAACTGTTTTAAATTGAATAACGTCGATCAACTATAAAAAATTCAGAGCGACTTCGCCTACCCCGACTGACCGGCCATCTTCGCCGGGTCCACGTAGGCGTCGAGCACCTTGCCGCCGCCCCGGAAGGCGATCAGGGTGACGTACTGGACGCCGCCTTCCTCGCCTTCCTTGAGGTGGGGCAGATCGGTGGGCCGCGCACCCCGCGAGTACTTGACGATCTTGGGCAGCTTGATCTTCTTGGTGTCCACCTCGTCGAGTTCGCGGCGCTTGTAGCTCTGGCCCCGGTACATCACGCAAGCTTCGCCCTCGGCGTTGGTGTAAGGCCGGGCACCGATCAGGTTCCAGTCGAAGATGTCGGCCATCGCCAGCGGCAACGACACGCCGCCCGCAGGCAACTCGCCGCTGCTCCAGCCGGACTTGCCGTACTTGCGCAACGCCGGAAAAATCTCGCGCTCTTCCTGCACGTCTACCGTGATGCTCGTCCCCAGCGGCCCGACCAGGTGAATCTGAATGCTCATGCTGTAACTCCTTCAGGGCCGCTCAGCGACTCGCCCTTACGCAAATAACATAACAGATTTGCGCCACGCTGCCTATCCCCCGGTGGGGTTAGCAGCCAGATGGGACTGTCAGCAGCCGGACGAGTTAGACGAACTGCCGCTACTTGAGCTGGACGTGGCTTCGTCGCCGTCACTGAAGGAGCCTGTGATGGTGCCTGTGATGGCTCCGGATTCGTCTTTCGACGCGATTACGTCAACGTTATTGGTGTCGAGGTAATACCGGATGACGGCAGCGCACAAAATATCTTTCCCCTTGACCGACTGGGCCGGTTTGCCAGGGCTGCCGCGCAGGATCGCCACGTTCTTGGCGTCGTCGTAGTCCACCCGCTCGGCTTTGCTGGTGCGCTCCCCGCTGGTCAGCACCACTTCGCCTGCCAGCGTGGTCGTTTCATTGTCAACGTTGACCTCGATGCGCTGGCTGGTGCCGCTCAGACGGTCCGCGTCGGTCTCGCCTTCCGGGGCGGGGCGCTCGAAAGTGATCGGGCCGTCGATGCGGGCGATGCCGTCCTTCTCGTCATAAATCAGCTTCTGGCCCCTCAGGTTGGTCTTGCCCTGGGTCACGAAGACGGTGTTGGGCGAGGTGGTGGGCGTGGCCTCGACGGCGCAGCGGCTGAGGCGGTCCGTTTTGCCTTCCGGCGCGGCGTCGAGAAAGCGGGCGGTTCCGGCGCTGACCTCGATGTGACCGTCACCGCCGCCTTCGCCTTCTTTCTGGTCCTCCTTTTGCCCCTGCTTGGTGATGATCGCCAGCGGCGCCCGGATCACGTTTTTGTCCACCGTGACCTGCACGCCACCGACAGAGGAATCGCTGTAGACCACCACACTGGGCGATCCTGCGGGCTCATCGTCCTGGGGCGTACAGGTCACGGCGATCCCGGCCTCGTCACTGCCGGTTTTCAGAATGCGAATGGTGCGGACCTTACCGTCGTCGCCCTTTCGTTCAAGCTGAATTTTAGGCTGATCGTCTGAAGCCGGGGCGCTCTCGGCGGGCGCTGGTGCGGGGGACACGGCGGGCACCGCAGGCGCACTCGTCGCTGGTGGCGCCGCCGGAGGTGCGGGCGTGGCCACCGCCCCCTGACCGTAGACGGCGGAGGTCGTCAGCAGGAGGCTGAGCCAGAGCAGCGCGCGTTTCATCTCTCGCCTCGCCGGGTCCTACTTCTCGCCGGTCAATTTGAAATTCTGAGTGGGGATCTGGTAGGTGCCGGAAAATTGACTGACCCGCGCCAGGTCGGTGCGTTGCAGTAGCACGCGGGCGCTGACCTGCTGGCCACCTTTGGAATCGACGCTTTTGGCGTTGCCGACCACGTAGGCGGTGTTTTTGATGTCGTCGTAGTACACCGCGTCGCCGGTCGTGACGATGGTGCCCTGGGTCAACCTGACCTTGCCACTGACGTACAGCAGCTTGCCCTTGGTCACCACGCGGGCTTCGGTGCCGGTAATCACCAGCTCTTTTTGCTTGGCGCTGGCGGCGCGGCTCATGCTGGGGTTGCCTGTCATCACGCCGACTTCCCTGTCCTCGTCGAAGACCAGCTTGTCGGCCTTGCCGGTCTGGGTGCCGCTGGCGAGCTGCACGCTGCCGGTGGAGGTGCTCTGGTTGTTGTCGATGTCCAGGCTCATCTGCGCGGCCCTGATGTTCACCGGGTCGCCCTTGTCCTTGTCGGGCACGAACACGGCGCTGGGCGTGCCGGTCATGACGCCCTGGCCGGTGACCTCGCTGTAGGCCAGTTGGTCGCCCTTGGCCTGCAACCTGCCGCGCACCACGCTGATGCCGCCGCTGAATATAGCCGTGCGCTTGCCGATAGAACCGTCGAGGGTGCCGCCCGCTGGGGCACTCAGTACCGCTTTGGGCGCCGTAATGTTGACGTTGTTGACGCTGGCTTTAATGGCCGCGCCGTTCAGGCCAGTGTAATCGACCGGACCATTCCGTAAGTTACCCTGCACGTTGGCGTCGGTGGCGAACTTGAGCACGCGGTCTACCGGCGCAGCAGCGAGGGCGGTGGCGAGGGCCAGCATGGGCAGTAAGATCAGGGAACGTTTCATAAAACTCCTTCTCGTTTGGTGGGCTTTATTTGGTGAACCGAGGTGCTCGGCGAAAGGTGGCTCAGCATGGTCGATCAGCGCGGTCGAATAGTGCCGCCCACGCAGATGAGGGGTGAGACGGTGTGTTGCTCGTAGTTCTTTACCTGCACGGCCTGAAACTTGGTGAAATCGAAGTTGGCACTGATATCGCGGAAATCACCCTTTTTGCTCGGTGTGCTGATGCTGCCGCGCGGCGCCGTGTACCCGCCCTGCTGGTTGATGAACACCTGCTGGTCGCCCAGCGCCGAGAGGGTGAAGGTGCTGCAATCGGCAATGGTGTATAGCTCGGCCTGCTGGGCACGCAGGTTGTCCTGCCCGTCGATAACCAGGTTGCTGGCTTTGATGCGCATGTCTTCGTGCAGGGGACCGGCGCTGCCGTCCTTGCCCCTGGTCTGCACCCAGCGCGCACCCTGACCGAGCTGATCGAGGGCCGTTTCACCTTTTTCGGGGTCCACGTCGATTTTGGCTGCCGAAAAGCGCCACTCGGCGTCGGCGTCCTGAGCTGGATAAAGCTGGAGCCTGACGTTCTGCAAGGTCACGCCGGAGCTTCGCACACTGGGCGCAGCGGGCAGCAGCGCGAAGACCAGCCCGAAGACCAGCATCCCCAGCAGCGCGAGCACGCTAAGGCGCAGCATGGGCGCTCCGGGTACTCGGCACGGCTCTTGGCGACCACGGCTTTTGGCAACGTGGCTCTCGGTGGGCGGAAGGTTCAGGCACGCAGGCATGATAGCCACCTGCCCTCATGAGAGTGCTTAGGGTTGGCTGACGCACTGCCGTGCAGATGAGGGGGGTGCGTCAGGAAGCCGGTCTCGTTTTAGGGCGCCTGGCGCTCATTCAGTGTCTCCGGCCCTCTCGCTGCGCCGATACGAACTCCAGAAACCCGCTCTGGCTCAGGCTGTTGACCACATCGCCGGGCCGCAGTCCGGCTTTGCGGGCCATCATCACGCCGTAGCGCGTCTGGCCCAGGCCCTGGGTGGAGTGGGCGTCGGTGTTGACGGCAAATTTCACTCGGCCACGCCAGGCCAGCGCCAGCCGCCAATCGAGGTCCAGGCGGTAGGGGCTGGCGTTGATCTCCACCACCGTGTTGTTGGCCGCGCAGGCGCCCAGTACGGCGTTCATGTCCACGGCGTAAGCGGGGCGGCGCAGCAGCAGCCTGCCGGTGGGGTGGCCCAGAATGGTAATCAGCGGGTGGCTGGCGGCGCGGATCAGGCGCTGGGTCTGCGCTCCTTCGCTCAGCGTGAACTGGCTGTGGACCGAGGCCACCACGTAATCGAGTTCGCAGAGCACATCATCTTCAAAGTCGAGCGAACCGTCTTCGAGAATGTCCACCTCGCTGCCCGCGATGATCGCCACGCCCGCCCGCTGCAACTCGCGCACCTCCCGGATCTGTTCGCGCAACCGCTCTGGGCTCAGGCCACCCGCATAAAAGGCGCTGCGGGAGTGGTCGGCGCTGCCCAGGTAGCCGCCCAGGGCGCGGGCCGCCTCGGCCATCGCCTTCAAACTGGCGCTGCCGTCGCTCCAGGTGGAATGGGTGTGGATCAGACCCACGATATCCTCGGCGCTGACCAGTTCGGCGGGCGGCGGCAGGCTGGTCCAGACCTCCTCGTGTTCGATTTCGCGGTACTCGGCGGGGCGGTGGGGCAATTCCAATACGCGCAGCACGTCGGCTTCTTCGGGGGTGTTCAGCACCTTACCGCCGCGCTTCAGGCCGTGCCCGGTCAGGTCCAGGCCGAGATCGGTGGCCCGCGCTCTGAGCGACTCGCGGTAAGGGCCTGCGCCGCCCATCATCAGATCGAGCGCCCCACGCGCCTGCGCGGCGGCGAACGGCAACTCGATCGGCACGCCCTCATACTCGCCGGTCAGCAGCGGGCGGTGTTCGGGCTGGCTCAGGCTCAGCTCCGGCAGCGCGGCCCGGAGCTGCTCCGGCGTGGCTGTGACGCTGACCCGCACGCTGCGGGTCGTCTCCAGGCCCCGGCGCACTTCCCCGCTCAGGCGCGGCGCGAGGGCACTCAGCCTTTCGAGCAGCGTCCCGGCCACGTTCATAGCGATGTCGAGGCGCTGGCGGGTCTGGGCTTCGAGCGCGAAGTCGACGGCGGCGCCCAGCGTGAGGACCGTTTTGGCCCCGAAGCCCTTCATGGCGGCGACCCGGCCATCCGCAAAACCTTCCCGCAGCGCTTCCAGCGAGTCGAAGCCCGCCTCCCACAGCAGCTTCACCTTCTTCGGCCCCAGCCCACGCACCCGCAGCAGGTCCACGACGCCCGGCGGCACCTGGGCGGCGGCTTCGTCGAGCGGCCCGAAGCGCCCGGTCTGCGCGGCCTCGCTGAGTGCCCCGGCCAGCGCGGCGCCGACTCTGGGCACGCCCCTGAAGTTGGTCGCCACCGCCGCGTCCCAGTCGGTCAGCGCCTCCAGGCTGCGCGCCGCCGAGCGGTACGCCTGTGCCCGGAAGGTTTCGGCGCCCAGCACCTCCAGCAGATCGGCGGTGGTTTCCAGCGCGGCGGCGGCGTCTTTGAGCGAGAAAGGGGACATGGAGTCAGGCTAGCAGGGGCGGGGTGGAGAGTGGGAGGGGCGGATGGTTCGCGGGGCGCAGACGCCTTGGCACAGCGCTGAAGCCCAAAAAAGCAACGTCACCGCCCCAGGCCCGTTCAAACCAGACAACGCAACCTCACCGCCCACAGCTCACCCCCGGCGCAGCGCCTTGCTCATCGAGAGGGCGACCTCGGTGTACCCGGCCTGGGCGTATAGTTTCCGCGCACGGGCGTTGGTCGCAAACACATGCAGTTGCATCTGCCCCAGCCCCTGTTCCCGCGCCCAGCGCTCGGCTTCGGCAAGCAGGAGCTGGCCCAGCCCGTAGCCCTCCGCCCAGGTGTCCAGCGCCAGGTCAGCCAGGTAGGCATACGGCTTGCCAAAGAGGGGCCGCTCGGTGTCGAGCCGCAGGAATCCGGCGCGGCGCACAGGCCCTCCCTCCTCCTCGACCCAGGCGATCAGCAGGGCGCTGTCAGACTGCGGCGCGGCCAGCGCGGCCATCAGGTTCTGGGCGGCGCCCGCCAGCACGGCGCCCTCATCCTGCCCGGTGGGGAGCCCGAAGCCGACGAAGCGGGGCAGCAGCGACTGCAAGAACCCCAGGTCGTCCCTGGTGGCGGGCCGGAGAATCAGGGCGGCGTCGGGCATGGGGGAATGATAGCGGGGAGGGGGTCACTATCCACCTCGGAGCGCCTCCAGCGACGCCCGCAGCCTGCGAAACTGCTCCAGGCTCAGGCCCAGCGCGGCGGCCTGGGCGGCTTCGCGCTCCTCGCCAGGGGCGCCGGGCAGGTCGCGGTGCATCTGCTCGAACTGGCGGTGATGCTCGGTGTCACTGTCGTTGATCGGCGCAGCGTCCAGCCCCGGAATGCTGATTCTCATGCCTGAGTGTATCCGCCTGATGGGGGGAGTACATCCGCCAAACCGCTCAGCAGGACGGCGAAAACATCAGTGCGTGTTCAATAGTTGATAACCATTGTAAACAGGACTTCGTGTCAGCCTGACGCCGCGCTGCTACACTCGCGCATGTGAGACGGATTCCCAAAAATTCCGTGCCGCTTCGGAATTTTTTCGAGCGGACGCGAGCAGGAAAAGCATCTGGTCTTCGGGAAGTGGAGCGCTGCCGGGTGCTGTTCCCGGCGGTGCGTAACTGGACGGCGACCAGATGACCTGGCTCAAACCTCTCGTTCTGGCGCCCGAAGCGCAATCCGCTTACGCGGCGTATTTTGCCGACCTCGACGCCAGACTCAGCGACCTGGCAACGCCCCGCCCGGAGCTGGTGCGCGAGTTGCTGGCCCAGGCGATGTATGGCCGCAGCTACAGCGCTCTGAACGCTGAGGCGCCGATGGCGGCCCTCAACCTCGATTCGCGCAACATCACCTTCGAGGCCGAGTACTACATGGCGACCGACGACGCGCAGTTTCAGCGGGTCAAGCCGCTGCTGTGGCTGTGGAAGAGCATCGACCTGACGCCGCTGGGCCAGAATCCGGAATTCGGCATCCCGCTGCGGCGCGTGCTGGCGCGTCACATCTTCAAGCGGGTGGGGCACAATTTCAAGTGCTGGCAGAACGTCGAGTTCTCGGTGGGCTACAACATGGAGGTCGGCGACGATGTGGTGGTCCACAGGGGCGTGCTGCTCGACGATATTGGCGGCATAGAACTGCATGACGGCGCCAGCGTCTCGGATTATGTCAACATCTACAGCCACACCCACTCCGTCTTGGATGGCCCCGACGTGACGCTGCGCAAAACCATCATCGGACGCGGCGCCCGGCTCACCTACCACTCCACGGTTCTGGCGGGCAGCATCGTCAGCGACGACGCCCTGCTGGCGACCCACGCCCTGCTCAGGGGCGACATCGAGCCGCACGGCATCGCGATGGGCCTGCCCGCCCGCACCACCCGGATTAAGCTCCGGGACGGCGAGTGGCACTACGGCGTGGACGCCCGCACCGCCGAGCACGACGCGGGCCGCAAAGCCAACCCGCACTTCCCAGAGCCGACGCCGAATCAGACGAAGAAGAGTGGGGAGTAGGGAGTAGCCGATATGCATTTTGTCGCTGGATCATGTCTTATTTGTGATGATGGGTTATTAGGATTTCGTAAATCGAATGGGCTTATTTTTCTCCTTTGCGACGAATGCGGCAGTGTATTTTTAGACCCAAGTAAAGTTGTCAGAGAAGAGGCCATATTTCCGTCTTTTAAGAATGGCTGGCTCATTCCTAATACGGAAGCATCCATAGCAGGCGAGAAATCGGAGTGGGCAACCAAAGACGACGTTGACGATATGGAATGGCTGCCATTTTTGATGCTTGAAATAAACGATTGAGAAGGTGTGGTATAGAATGTGAATCCTGCGGTCTTCTCACCAGACTAAAGCAACTGGAGAACGAATGAACACAACATCCACCCGCAAGCGTGTCGACAGCAGCTTCGACGATTTCCTGGCCGAAGAGGGCAGGCTGGCCGAAACGGAGGCGGTGGCCCTCAAGCGGGTCATCGCTTTCCAGATCGCGGAGGAACTGACGCGCTCCGGCCTCTCGAAGACTGAACTGGCCGCCCGGATGGACACCAGCCGCTCGGCGGTGGACCGTCTGCTCGACCCGGAAAATCACGCCGTGACCCTCCGCACCCTGGAACGGGCCGCCCAGGTGCTCGGCAAGCGCCTCAGACTCGAACTGGTCTGAACCTCACTTCACCAGTTCCCTTCCCCCCAGCACCAGCGCCAGCCCGGCGAGCGCCAGCAGCGCGGCCACGCTCAGGCGGCGGTCCGACTTCCAGTTGGCAGCGGCCACGTACAGCGCCCCCAGCACCGGCACCAGCATCATCCAGTACACGGCGTAGCGGTCCAGTTGCGGCCAGACCAGGCCCACCGCCAGCGCGGCCAGTGCCACAAAGTAGCCGCCGCCAAACAGCCAGTTCGGCAGCCCGGCGCCCTCGCCCGCCGGGTTGTTATCGCTCATGCCCAATACTTCCAGAGCATCTGCCCGGCGGTCAGAATCAGCAATAAGCTGAACAACAGCTTCAGGTTTCCGGCGCTGATGCGGGCCGCCAGACTGGTGCCCGCCCGCGCCCCGACCAGAATGCCGAGGCCCACCGCCGCCGCCAGCCGGAAATCGAGCAGACCGCCCGCGCTGTAGATCAGGGCGTTGCCTACCGCCGTCAGGCCCATGATGAAGGTGCTGGTGGCAATCGCCTCGCGGATCGGCACGCCCGCCAGCAGGTTCATGACCGGCACCTGGATCGTGCCGCCGCCGATGCCCAGCAGCCCGCTCATGACACCCGCAAAGCCCATCGCGGGCGGCACCAATCTACTCGGCTCGCGCTCCTGTTCGGCCCGGCGCAGGCCGCGCAGCAGGTTGTAGGCGCTGTAGAGCAGCAGCGCCGCGAACACGGTGGCCACCACTCTGGCGGGCAGAATCAGGCCCAGATAACTGCCCAGCGCCCCGCCGATGATGGTGTACGGCGAGAGCAGGTAGCCGGTCCGCGCCCGCACCAGGCCGCGCCGCAGATACCCCGCCGTCCCCGCCAGCCCCACCGCCAGCACCCCGATCTGGCTGATAGCGACGGCCTGCGTGATGCTGATGGGATGCCCGAACAGCGGCAGCACGGCTTGCAGCGCGGGCACCACCACCACGCCCCCGCCCAGGCCCAGAATTGCCCCCAGGACGCCCGCCAGGAGTCCGATGCCGATGACGGCGAAGATCAAGGCCGAGGGCTCAGTTTAGTTCGGTGCAGGTCAGTTCGGTGCAGTTTAGTTCGGTGCAGGTCGGTCCGGCCCACTCCAAATCGGCTCACTTCAGCCCGGTTCACTTCAGCTCGGCTCACTTTTCCGTCCCGCTCTGGCCGGAGTTGGCGGCGGGTGCGCTCAGCAGCTTCAGCGCGGCGTCCAGGGTGTTGTCGGTGCTGGTGGTGCTCAGGGCGGCCAGGTCGGTGGGGGCACTCAGGTCCGGCTCGATGTGGTCCGGTAGGGCGTCGCCGTTCTCGTCGAAGGCCCGCAGCATGGTCAGGCTGAGCACGCCCTGGTCGGGCAGCGGAAAGAAGCTCACGCCGCTGTTGCCCACGCCCTTGGTGGGGCTGCCCACCACCTTGACGCCGGTCTTGTGCGCAAAAAAAGCGAAGACCTCGGCGCACGAGGCGGTGTTCTCGCCGACCAGCACCGCCGCCGGGCCGTTCCAGACAGCGCTGTTGCGGTCGATCCGGGCGCTCAGGGCCGGAACCTGTTCACCGCTCAGGCCGCCGTAAGTCCAGCTCCCGCCCTGAAACCGCGCCTGATAGATCACCGGGCGAAAGATGCTGGCCGCCGCCACGCACTGATCGAGCCGCCCACCGCCGTTGAAGCGCAGGTCGATGACCAGTTCGCGGGCGCCGCCCTGTTGCGCCTCGGCCACCTTGCCCAGAAACAGCCGGGCGCTGTCGCCGGGCAGGAAGGTCGGTAGGGTAATCAGCGCCGTGCCGGGGCGCGGGTAGCTCAGGGTGGGCACGTCGCGGGCCTTGGCCAGCTCCGGCGTGAGCTGGAAACTCAGCACGGTGGTTTGCCCGGCCCGCTGCAACAGCAAGCTCAGCGGCGTGCTGGCGCGTTCCAATCGCACGAAGGCCAGCGAATCAATAGACTTGTCTTTACCGGCAGGCTTGCCGTTCACCGTCACGATCAGGTCATAGACCCTGAGGCCCACCCGTTCGGCGGGGCTGTCCGGCTGCACCCCGACCACCAGCAGGCCGCCGGGCTGCTTGATGACCCGTAGGCCACTGCGCGGCACACTCAGGTCGTTCTGGACTTCGTTCAGGCGGGTGGCGGCCTCGGCGTCGCGCACGCTGGTATGGGCGTCGTGCAGCTCAAGCAGCATCTCGCTCGCCACCGCCCGGCCCGTGTCGAAGCTGCACGCCTCACCCGCGCCCTCACATCTGGTCGTCAGCACGGCTGTGTATTTCTCGACCAGGGCACTCCGGTCGGTTTGCGACCAGCCGTAGTAGTCGCGTTTCAGGTCGCTGCCGACCAGGCCGAAGAGGTCGCTGGCCGGGCTGGCGTGGGCCGCGCCGAGCAGGCTCAGGCCGGTGAGGATCATCAGGCGACAAATCAGGCGACGAGTCAGGCGACAAATCAGGCGACGGGGCCGCGAAGTGGACATGCCTCAGCCTAGCGCGGGGCAGTTGCAGGCAAGTGTGAGGGCCTGGCGACGCAGGAAAAAGGGGGTGTTTCGTCCTGGCCGAAGCGGACGAAACGGCCCCCCAATGTGAAGCTCACCCTGCTGTGAGGCGACCGGAAATCAGTATTGGGCGTAGGCCGAGGCGCCGCTTTGCTCTGCTCCTTGTTTCGCCTCGGTGACCTTGGCGCGGTGAGCCTGGAGTTCGTTGGTCTTCTGCTGCACCACGAAGTACAGCATGAAGGCAAACAGGCCCTTGGCCACGACGTCCGCCAGGCTGTAGGCGACCTGCACGAAGCCCGCGAGGTTGCCGAGCTGAACGCCCAGCAGAGGGACGAAGAACATGACCGGGTAAAAGCTCCACGACGAAAACAGCACCAGGCGGGTGCGCACGAACAGGGTGCGGACCCGCGTCGACTCCAGGCGCAGGACGCTGCCGACTTCCAGCCACATCACCGCGATCATGTACGCCAGGGGCGCCAGGGAGAGCAGGCCCCAGGCCAGCCGGAGCCCCGAATCGCTCTGCATCTCGCCGGTAAATCCCAGCATCAGCATCAGGACCGACGCCCCGGCGACGCGGGCGACGAGGCTGGTCAGTTTGCTTTTGCCCACGTCGAGCGTGAGCAGCGTGGCGCTGAGCATCAACGGCACCGTCAGCAGCCAGTCGGAATAGCGCAGCGACTCGCTAAACGGCGCACCGCTGGGCGCAAACTGCCCGTTGACAAAGGCGAAAGCCCGCTCCCAGACGCCGTGCAGCAGTATGTAGTAGGCGCCTGCGATCAGCACCACCAGGTTCATCAGGGTCATCGGCCAGCGGTAGGCGGCGTCGATGGTGGGGCGCAGCAGCCACAGCAGCGCCCCCACCAGCAGCATCGCCCCCGCCGTGAAGCTCAGGGCCACCAGGCCGAGGTGGTACTGGGCGAGATCGGGCACGAGGTACTCAGTCATATAAAACTCCTTTGTGCTTAGCCCGAACCGCGCACTCGGCGCAGTTCGGTGTTCAGGAAGAGGCGCAGGCGCTCAGGGTCTTGTTCGGGTCCGTACAGTTCATGCATCCGCAGCAAAAAGCGCTCGGAGCGCTCTCCCAGTTCGGCGCTCACCTCACGCTCGAAGCGCTTCCACACCTCGGCGTGGCTGGTCTGCCGGGCGCTCGCCACCCCGAAGCCCATCAGCGTGCGCCGCAAAACCTGGGGGTCGAGGCTGCGCAGCGGCTCCAGGGCGTTGTCTGGCCGTGACAGGATGGTGACCCGCCCGGTGCTGGCCAGCGCCGCTTGGAGCAGGCCGCCCTGCACCAGATGAATGTCGATCCGGGGACGGTCCTCGATCAAGACGACGCCGCTGAACCTTGAGGCGACCAAGGCGCGCTGCAAGGAGAGCAGCTCCGACAGGGCGGATACGGGCAAGACGAAGCGGCGCACCGTTCCGCTCAGAGCGGCGAAGAGCAGCTCCGCCTCGTCGGGCGGCAGCAATCTGAGCGAAGCCGTGCACTGCGGCGCCAGCCTGACCAGGGTCGTCAGGGCCGCTTCAGGCTCGGCCTCGCCGTAGGAGGCGTAGACCGCCATTCCGCCCTGGAGCACGATCTGGCCGACGTCGCCTCCGGGCAGGGTGAGCTGCACCAGCACGTCCTGTCTCTCCGTCAGGGACCAACTGATCTCGACGGTCGACAGCGGCCTGGTGTGCTCGTGGCCGAGGCTGAGAAGGTACAGGACGTAGGACACCAGCGTCGAGCGAACGTCAGGCGGCGAGCCTGGACGCGAAACCATAAGACCTCCGTTGACGGCAGGCCAGCACTGCACGCTGGCCTCGTTGACAGAGCGTAGGGAAAGAGGGCTTTCTCTGGCCTTACACCATCAGATTTCCCCTCAGACCACCGGCTCAGCGGCGAGTATGCTTTATGTCACACGGCCAACAGATACAGCGCGTCCAGAATTATGGGGAGTATGGTGGACCGGCCCGATCAGCGGGTGGGGGGGTTGTACCCGGCGTCCCCAGCAATCCCTGCGACATCACAGCCTTTCGCCTTTCCCACGCGCCACAAGCCACGCGCCACAAGCCAGGCGCCAGCCTACTCACTCCACCATCAGATAGATCGCCTTCAGGTACTCGGCCTCGGTGAACGTCGCGTGGTGATCCGGCGCGTGGCGGGTGGTGCGCAGCTCCTTCCAGCTCCGCTTGCTGCGGCGGGCCACCATTCGCACGGCCTCGAAGAAGTCCTCGGCGCTGACGTGGGCCGAGCACGAGGCGGCCATCAGCACGCCGCCGGGGCGCAGCTTGCGGATGGCCTGCTCGCTCAGGCGGCTGTAGGCCCGGAGCGCACCCTCGCGCTCGGTCTCGCGGCGGGCCAGCGAGGGCGGGTCGAGCACGATGAAATCAAAGGGTTCGCCGCCCGCCTCCGAGAGCCAGTCGAACACGTCGGCCTGGACCGGGCGGTGAAAGCAGCGGGCCACACCGACCAGCGCGTGGTTCAGCGCGAAGTTGCGCTCACTGCTGTCCAGCGCGTGCCTGCTGATGTCCACGCTGATGACCTCCGCCGCGCCGGAGCGGGCCGAGGCCACCGAGAAGCCCCCAGAGAATGAAAAGGCATTCAGCACCCGCCGCCCGTCGCCCTGCGAGACCAGCTTCTCGACCATGCTGCCCACGATCCGGCGGTTCTCGCGCTGGTCCAAGAAAAAACCGGTCTTCTGGCCGCGAACTACGTCCGCCTCGAAGCTCAGGCCGTACTCCTGAAAGATGACCGGGCCGTCCGGCTCGTCGCCCACCAGGGTCTGACCGTCGGTAAAGCCCCGCTGGGCGGCCCACTCCTGAATGTTGCGACTCAGGCGCAGCACCACCCGGAAGGCGGGAAAGCGGGCGACCAGCAGCCCCAGCACCAGTTCCAGATGAGCGAACCAGGCCGCCGAATACACCTTGAGGACCAGCGTGCTGGCGTAGCGGTCCAGAATCAGGCCCGGCCAGCCGTCGCTCTCGCCGTTGATTAACCGGTAGCCGTCGGTGTTCTCGCCGAACAGGGCGGCCCGGCGCTGCAAGGCGCTCTCCAGGTGGCGGCCCCACCACACCAGGTCGAGGTTCAGCGGCGCCCCGGCGTGCAGCACCCGCAGCCGGATCACGGACTGCGGATCGTAGAGCCCGGCGGCCAGAAAGCGGTCCTGGCGGTCATAGACGACGGCCAGCTCGCCCGGTTCGCCCTCGCGGTTCTGTTCGCGCACGCTCGACTCGTAGACCCAGGGGTGCCCGCGCCGGATATGGCCCTCGGCGGCGGGGGACAGGCGTAGTCTCAGGCGCGGCAGTTTGGGTGCGGAAGCGACTGGTGCGCTGCTGTTGTCATCAGGGCCGGTCATACGATGGTGGTGCTCAGGATATCCAGCCCATCGATTTCGACTTCTATGCGGTCGCCCCTCTGGAGTGGCCCCACGCCCGACGGCGTGCCGGTCAGCACCACGTCGCCGCGCTCCAGGGTCACATAGCGGGTCACGTAGGTCAGAATCTGGGTCACGTCGAAGATCATCGAGCTGGTGCGGGCGTCCTGCCGAGTTTCACCGCCCACGCGGGTTTGCAGCCGCACGTCCGTCGGGTCGAACTGCGTCACCAGACTCGGCCCCAGCGGGCAAAAGCCGTCCGCCGACTTGGCCCGGAACCATTGCAGATCACTTTGCTGCTTGTCGCGGGCGCTCAGGTCGATGGCGCAGGTATACCCCAGTACGGCGGCGCTCACCTCCACCGGGCTCAGGTTACGGGCCGTCTGGGCGATGACCAGCGCGAGCTCACCCTCGAAATGGAGGTTGTCGGTCCAGTCGGGGTAGGCCACGCTGCCGCCGCTGGGGCTCAGGGTATTGGCGCCTTTCAGGAACAGGCCAGGCTCGCGCGGCAGCGCCTCGCCGTGGCCCATCTCCCTGATGTGCCCCAAGTAATTGCGGCCCACACACACAATCTTGCCATGCGTCGCCGGAGCCAGTAGGCGCACGCTGCCTAGCGCTACCGTTTCGCTGCTGAGTTCGCCGCCCATGCCCGCTGTGACGTGAATGCGCTCGCCCTCCAGGCGGCCCCAGCGTGCGCCCTGATTGCCCAGAACGAGACTTTCAAAGCGAATCAGTTTCATGGGGAAGAGTGTAACGCGCTTGGCGCGGCGTGTGGCCCGTGGCATGTGGGGAGGTGGGGAGTGGGGAGTGGGGAGTGGGGAGTGGGAACAGATGAGGGCATGAGGGTTGCTCACTTACCCCCCTGCCAGCACTCGTCGTGAACGGACTGTCGTCATGAACGGAGCGGCCAGGCCCGATAGGTGCCGTTCTGGACAAGAACGCGCCTGGGCACGCCACTCCTCCCCATGAGGACGCCTGCCCGCTGGGGGGTGGGGGAGCCGACGCATTCGCAACGAGCCGATGCCCAACAACGCAACCCAACCGCCCACCCGCCCATCCAGCCCAGAAAGCCAACCGCCCACTTTCGCCTCCCAGCACACAAGCCGCATTCCGTAACCGCATTACAATAATTTGCATGATCTCTGCCCCTACCCCCCGCCTCACCGCTGTGCCCACTGCTGGCGGCTTCATCCGCGCCGACGACGTGCTGTCGGGCAAATTGTCGGCCTCGCAGGCCACCGAGCTGGAAAAGCAGTACGGCAACGGTAAACTGATCCGGCTGCTGGAGGTGGTCGGCGCTGGCGGCCCCTTCAAGGTGCTCAGCCCCTGGACGCTCGAAGACCCCGAAGGTCGCCAGATCATCAACGCTTCGGGCTACGCGGCGCTGCCCTTCGGCGACAATCCATCCGAACTCAACGCCTTCGTCCGGCAGATGCTGGAGCAGACCGACCAGGTGATGTTCGCCCAGCAGTCGGTCAGCCCCTGGCGGGCGGCGCTGGAAGCCAATCTGGTGCGGCTGCTGGCCCGTGAGAGCGGTGAGCACCACGACTCGCGGGTGTTTTTCTCGAACTCCGGCGCCGAGGCCATCGAGGCGGCCATCAAGTTCGCGGCGGCGGCGCGGCCCGGTGCCAAATACCTGATCAACTTCACCCGCGCCTACCACGGTAAAACGCTCGGCTCGCTGGCCCTGACGCCCAATCCCAGCCTCCAGGGGCCGTTCAAGAACATCCTGAATCCGGCGGTGATTACCCTGCCCTACGGCGACGAGGCCGATCTGGAACGGGCCATCAAACGGGTCGGCCACGAGGTCATCGCCGTGGTGCTGGAGCCGATTCTGGGCGAGGCCGGAGTCCGGTTGCCGCCGCCTGGATTTCTCAAGCGGGTCGGTGAACTGTGCCGCCCCAAGGGCATCCTGGTGATCGCCGACGAGATTCAGACCGGGCTGGGCCGCGCCGGGCACTGGTTCGAGAGTGTCTCGCAGGGGCTGATGCCCGACATCATCACGCTGGCCAAACCGCTGGGCGGCGGCATGGTGCCGGTGGGCGCCACCATCGTCCGGCACGAGATCTATAAATCACTGCTGGGCAGCATCGAAACGGTCAAGCGGCACTCCAGCACCTTCGGCGGCAATTTGCTGGCGATGGCGGTGGGCCTCAAAAGTCTGGAGATGCTGCTCGACAATGACTACCCGGCCCGTTCGCTGAGGCTGGGCGAGATCGGCCTGGAGAGGCTCAGGGCCACCCAGCGCCGCACGCCCCATCTGATCGAGGAGGTGCGCGGCGCGGGGATGCTGTTCGCCATGAATTTTCACCCGCTGGCCAAACTGCCCGGCGGCCTCCAGGCCAACCTGATCTCGGAGGCCACCGGCATGCTGGCGCTGCGGACCTTTTACCGGGGCGGCGTGCTGCTCAACTTCTCGCTCAACGCCGCGCGCACCATGCGCCTGACGCCCGCCATGAACATGCCCGAAGAGCTGTTTCACGAGATGTTCGCCCGCGTGAATACCGCCGCCGAGGAGAACAAGGCCAGCTTCAAGATGGTCCAGAACTACGGGGGCGGCGACCTGGCCACGCTGCTCAAAGCGGCGTTTTTAGAGAAATAATCTGGAGAAAGAGTCTGGAGAGGTGGGATGGACAGGTGAGCCTCGCTCCGTTCCCCTCACCGTGACAGACAGGCTCCTGTGGGGCGCTCAGGCCGGGTGATAGACTCTTTGCACTATGACTGACATCGCCAAAGGGCTTGAAGGCGTCCTGTTTACCGAGTCCAAGCTGACCTTCATCAACGGCACCGAGGGCATTCTCACGCACCTGGGCATTCCGATTCAGGAGTGGGCCGAGAAGAGCACCTTCGAGGAACTCAGCTTTGCGCTGCTGCACGCCAGGCTGCCCAGCGCCGCCGAGTTGGCCAGATTCGACGCCCAGCTCCGGGCCAACAGAGAGGCCCCGGCCAAGCTGCTCGCCGAGATCGCCAGCTTCCCCAGAGGTGTCCACCCGATGCAGGCGCTGCGCACGGCGGTCAGCTACCTGGGCTTATTCGACGCCCAGGCCGAGGAGGTGAGCGAGGAGGTTAGATACGCCATCAGCCTGCGGATGATCGCCCAGTTCTCGACCATTATTGCCGCGATTGCCCGCGCCCGTGACGGCTATGCTGTCGTGGCGCCCCGCCTGGACCTGACGCACGCCGCCAACTTCCTGTACATGCTGACCGGCAAGGAGCCGACCACCGAGCAGGCCCGGCTCTTCGACATCGCGCTGGTGCTGCACGCCGACCACGGCATGAACGCCAGCACCTTCACGGCGATTGCCACGGCCAGCACGCTGAGCGACCTGTACTCCTGCGTGGTGTCGGCCATCGGGGCGCTCAAGGGGCCGCTGCACGGCGGCGCCAACGAGGCGGTCATGGACATGCTCGACGAGGTGGGCACGCCCGACAAGGCCGCCGAGTACATCAGCGGTAAGCTCGACCGCAAGGAAAAGATCATGGGCGTGGGTCACCGCGTCTACAAGTATTTCGATCCCCGTAGCCGGGTGCTGCGCGACTACGCCGAGCACGTCGCCAACAAGCAGGGCAAGAGCACCTATTACCAGATTCTGGAAACCATCGAGAAGACCGTCGTGGACCGCATCGGCTCCAAGGGCATCTATCCGAACGTGGATTTCTACAGCGGCACGGTGTACTCCGACCTGGGCATCAAAAGGGAACTGTTCACGCCGATCTTCGCGCTGGCCCGCATCAGCGGCTGGTGCGCTTCCGTCATCGAGTACACCCGCGATAACCGGCTGCTGCGCCCCGACGCGGTATACAGCGGCGCCACCGATCAGCATTACGTGGAGTTGAAAGACCGCCAGTAGGCGGCGAAGGCGAACGCTACCGCCTGGTCCAGCTCAAACATGACAAAGGCCGGAGGCGACGTCTACGCTTCCGGCCCTGTGCTGGCGTCGCTCAGCGCGGCTTGCCGAAGTCCTGCACCCAGTAGTGGTTGAGGGTCGAGGTGCCGCCCGCATCGAAGCCGACGCCCAGTTCGGTGTAGGTCGGGTCGAGCATGTCGCGGCAGTGGCCGGGGCTGTTGATCCAGCTCGTGATGACCTGCTGTGGGGTCTGCTGCCCGGCGGCGATGTTCTCGCTGATGGCCCGCCAGAGGTAACCCGCGTTGCTGATGCGGACGTCGAAAGTGCGCCCGTCCTGGCTGGTGTGGCTGAAGTAATTGTGGGCGGCCATGTCGCTGGCGTGCCCCTGGGCCGAGGTGGCCAGCTTGGCGTTCCAGGTGACCGGCGCCGAAGGCCCGAAGGTTTCGCTGCCGCACACGCCGCCACGGGCGCGGGCCTCGTTGGTGAGCTGCAACACCTGCGCCGCGAAATCGGACGGAGCCGGTGCTGGCGTCGGGACAGGTGCGGGACTCGGTGCTGGGGCAGGCGCAGGAGTGGGCACTGGGGCAGGCGCGGGCGCTGGTGCAGGTGCCGGGGTGGGCGCAGGAGCTGGGGCGGGAGCTGGTACAGGAACGGGAGCTGGTACAGGAACGGGAGCCGGTACAGGAACGGGAGCTGGTGTGGGCGCTGGTACAGGAGCGGGCACGGGTGCCGGAGCCGGTGCGGGCGCTGGTACTGGCTTGGGCGCTACGGCGACAGGCGCGGACTGCACCGTCACCTGGAAGGTATAGGTTTTCTCCGGATGGGCGACCTCGACGATCTTCACGCTGGTCTGGCCCGCCTGCTTGGCCGTTACCAAACCGCCGGACGTCACCGAGACCACGTTGGGGTCGCCCACGGTCCAGGTCAGCGCGTCGGGGGCGGGGGCCACGGTCTGGCCGCCCAGGCTCAGCAGCAGTTGCTGGCTGTCGCCCACCGTCATGACCAGGTTGGCGGGCAGCTTGCTGGTGTCGAGGTGGGATGCGGGCGCAGTATCTGCCGGAACCGTGTTGGTCGGGGCCGTGTTGGCCGGGACCGTGTTGATCGGTGCCGCGCTGGCCGGGGCAGCGCTTTCGGGGGCCGCCGCCTTCGACGTGCCGGGCAGCAGAGTGGATTGTTGTCCGCAGGCGGTCAGTGCCAGCGAGACCATCACCAGAAGCAGGGCACGTTTCGGGTTCGTCATGACCGTATGGTAAAGAAACTCAACTTACAGAATCCAGTCATGGAAACCTCCGAAAACGCCGATTTTCGTGAAACTTTTCAAAAATTCCTGACAGGTTTATGACAATTTTGTCAATTTCACGGTAACGTTCTGACCGCACCCCGTTTTTCCGAGTAACCTGATACTACCGTTCGACATTAACGTTGTATGGCAATCCGGAATAATCGGATATTGGTATGGTGCAGCGGCCAGATCGTCGAGGTGCTGGGACACGAAAAAACCTTGCCAGGCGGTCAGGCAGGCCCAGGCAGGGAGTCGGGTCAAGAATTGCGGCGGTCCGCGAGTGCCGGATACGCGGGTCGGGTGCCCTGGCCAGACGTTCAGGCTTTCATGCCCCCGCTGCCCTGCAAGGTGCGCTCCACGGCCTCGGTAATCTCGGTCTCAAAGCGGCGCAGATGCTCGCGCAGCCGCCGGAGTTCCACGCCGTCGAGGTCGGGCAGCCACAACACGCTGCGGCCCAGCACGGCGAAGGCGACCCGTTCCTCGTCTTCCTCGTCTTCCACCGGGTCGAGCATCAAGGTGCCGTAATCCAGACCCTGATTCATCAGGTTCATGCCCACCAGCACATCGGCCACGGCGTCTTCCTCGACATACAGATCGAGATCGAGGTGCAGCCGCACCAGCACGCCGCCCTGTTCGTCGGATTCGGCAAACAGCGCCACCCGTGATTCGCCGTCGTGGACCATCGCTCCGTCTTCGAGCAGCTCCACGCTCAGCCCGCTGCCCTTCAGGGACGCCACGATGCGGTGCAGCTCGCTTGAAATGCTGGTCATGCGGCGAAGTATAGCGCCTGCGTGGCCCTGGATTGGCAGCGGAAACGCTGTTGAAAACGGCTTTTTCTGAGTCCGAAAGTCATACCGAACGGTCCTGATTCCAGGCCGTCAGTCGGCAGCGCCCGGTGGGTTTGCTCCGTCCAAAACGGTACCGATTTGAGGGCGACGGCTTCCTGGCCAGCACGGCTCTTTGTCGTGCGCCCTTGAGGACGCCACTCCTCCCCTCGACGACGCTCGCTACTCAGTCTTTCTTGCCCGCTGGCTTGCTGGCGCTAGCCCCGCCCGGCGCCGGTCCCAGGGCCGAGACCGGCACGCCCTGCATGTACCCGGCCCCGGCCTCGCCCAGCACGTCCACGGTGTTGGTCAGCGGGTGCAGCTTGACCACCTTGCCGCAGGCGCCGGACTCGGTATGGCACACGCGGGCGTTCTTGCGCGGCATCTCGCGCAGCAGCTCGGTGTACTGGGTGTGCTCGAATTGCAGGCAGCACAACAGGCGCCCACACGGCCCGCTGAGTTTTTCGGGATTCAGCGGGAGCTGCTGGTCGCGGGCCATCCGGATGCTGACCGGCGCGAAGTCCTGAAGGTGGTGCGACGAGCAGTTTTCCCGCCCGCAGGCGCCCAGCGCCCCGATGATCTGCGCCTGCTCACGCGGCCCGATGGCCACGAAGTTGACCCTGGCACGGGTCTGCTCACGCACGTCCTGAATCAGCGCACCGAGTTCCAGGCGCTCCTCGGCGCTGTAGCTGACGGTCAGCAGGGCGCCGTCGAGGGTAAATTCCATCGCCACGATCTTGACCGGCAATTTGCGGTCACGGGCGCGGACGCGCAGCAGCCATTTGAGATCCTCGCCCTCGGCTTCCAGCTTGGCCCAGGCGCTCAGGTCGTCGGGGCTGGCGGCACGCAGAATCATGCCGTAGCGCCCGCTGCCTTCCGGCTCGGCCTCGGCGCGAATGGTGGCGACCTCCGGGCCGCGTTTGCCCTGCACCACCACCACGCTGCCCACTGCGTGAGCTTGTTCGGTGAGCATGTAGTGCAGCTTGGGGCTGCGTTCAAATCGAATCGGCTGCATCAGCATGGTGCCCTAAGATGGCACGGCGCGGCGGGCTGGTGTGAGTGAGGCGGTCACGAAGGGGGGAGATGGGGGCGCGGGAGGCGGTGCGCGGGAAGTGCAGGGCGTGAGGTGGACTGGAGCGGGCTGGGCCGTCCGGAGATCCTTCGCGGCGCTCAGGATGACAGCAGGGGGATGGGCCAACGGGCAGCGTTCCTGCCACAGACATGGCATTTCTTCCCGTATCAGCCCTCGTAGTCTTCCGGAAAGTCGGCGTTGGAATACACGTTCTGCACGTCGTCCAGGTCTTCGAGGGCCTCGATCAGCACCATCAGCTTGCGGGCGTCATCGGTGTTCACGCTCACCGTGTTGCTGGGCACGCGGCTGAGTTGGGCACTCTCGACCTTGAAGCCCTGGGCGCCCAGGCCCTCCGAGACGGCATACAGCTCAGTTGGCGCGGTGCTGATTTCCAGGCCGTCCTCGCCGTCTTGCATGTCCTCGGCGCCGAGTTCGATGGCGGCTTCCTGGGCGGCCTCCGAGTTTACGGGCAGGTAGATCACGCCCTTGTTTTCAAACTGCCAGGCCACCGAGCCGCTGTTGCCCAGGCTGCCGCCGCGCTTGTTGAACACGTTGCGGACCTCGGCCACCGTGCGGGTCACGTTATCGGTCAGGGTTTCGATATAAATCGCCGTGCCGCCCGGCCCGTAGCCCTCGTAGACGGCTTCCTTGTAGTCGGCGGCCCCGGCCTCACCGCCCAAGGCGCGCTTGATGGCGCTGTCGATATTGTCCACCGGCACCGTGTCGGTCTTGGCCGCCGCGATGACGTTTTTCAGGCTGAGATTGCCCGACGGATCACCGCTGCCGCCCGACCTGACCGCCGCCGTGATGGCCCGCAGGTGCTTGCTGATGACGGCTGAGCGCTTCTTGTCGTTGGCGCCTTTTTTGCGCTTGATCTGAGACCATTTACTGTGTCCGGCCATAGTGTTCCGGAGTGTAGCTCATGAAGTCGGCGGCTGGGTAGCGCGGGCGCGGCTCACTTCAGGCGCTTGATGGTGCAGCTTCCGCTCTTCAGGCCCCACGTTCGGGCGGCGCTGAGCAGTTCATCCGGCGTTTTCGGGGGGTGCTGGACGGCAGAGGCGGGAATCAGGCTGTTTTGCGCCTGAAGCTCGGCGTTGCTCCGCGCGGAAATCAGAATGCCGCGCAGGCCCTTGCCGTCCGGCAGGCCCAGACACAGCAGGACTGGCACGGTGTAGTCGTAGGGCCTGGCCGCCACGAAAAACAGGGCTGGGTCGACATTGACGGCCAGCGCCATGCCCAGCGCGGGCTGATAACTCAATGTTCCCTGACCGGCAGCGAAACTCCAGTGGTCTCTGGAAGAGGCCGCCGCCCGGCCCAGGCTCAGGCTGTAGCTTACCGGCTGGCCTGCGCTGCCCCTCCCCGTCACCCGCCAGGTCTGCCCCGGCTGAAACAGCGAGTCGGCAGGCAGTACCGCGCCTCCCACACCTCCGGCCAGCGCTGAGGCGGTTAGGGTTGCGGCAAGGGTCAGCAGGCTGGGCACACTCAGGCGCATGGGTTCAGCATAACGCGGCTGGTGGTGTGGCCAAGCCATCAACAGATCAGGCAGTCAACAACTCAAAAAGTACATTTTTTCACACTGCTCCGCTATGCTGAGTCAATTCGTCCCACCCGGAGGCCACACTATGTCCAGATTCAAGCGGCGCACCATCTCCCTGCTCGGCCTGGCGCTGGCGTCCACTGTTTTGATTTCACAGGCGGCGGCCTTTTGCGGGTTTTTCGTCTCCAAGGGCGGCGGCCAACTGTTCAACCGCAGCTCTCAGGTCGTCATCGCCCGCGACGGCAACCGCAGCGTATTCACCATGATGAACGACTACCAGGGTGACGTGAAGGACTTTGCCCGCATCGTGCCGGTACCGGTGGTGCCCCGGCGCCAGGACATCCGTATCGGCGACCCCAGCGTCATCAAAAAGCTCGACGCCTACAGCGCCCCCCGGCTGGTGGAGTATTTCGACGAGAATCCCTGTGCGCCGCAGGTAAAGTACGAGAAACTGCAAGACGCCGCGCCAGGTGCAGCGGCGCCCACCTCAGCCACCTCGGCCCGCGCTGGCGCCCTCGGCGTCAAGGTCGAGGCCAGCTACCAGGTCGGCGAGTACGACATCGTGATTCTCAGCGCCAAACAGCAGACCGGGCTCGCCACCTACCTGCGCGGCGAGGGCTATCAGCTTCCGCCCGGAGCCGACGAGATGCTGGGCGGCTACATCAAAGGCGGCATGAAGTTTTTTGTCGTGCGGGTGAACATGCAGCGCTTCGATAAAAGCGGCGGCGGTTTCCTGAACCCGATTGTGCTGAGCTACACCTCCGAAAAGTTCACGTTGCCGATGCGCCTGGGCACGCTGAATTCGCCCGGCGAACAGGACCTGACGGTGTATCTGCTCTCGCCGCAGGGCCGGGTCGAAACCAGCAACTACCGCACGGCCCCGGTCCCCACCGACAAGGACGTTCCGGAGATAGTCGAGCCGCAGTTCGCCGCCTTTTACCGTCACGTCTTCAAGAAAGCTTACGAGCGCGAGGGCAAGAACGTGGCCCTGCTCGAATACGCCTGGAACAGCAACAACTGCGATCCCTGCGCCGGGGAGCCGCCCAACGCCGCCGAGCTGAAGGAAGCCGGGGTATTCTGGCCTCAGCAGGGCAACCCCCAGCAGGGCAACGGGGAAGATGGCAGGCCCGTGTTCCTGACCCGCCTGCACGTGCGCTACACCAAGGCGACGTTTCCCGAAGACCTCAAATTCAAGGTGACGGACAACCAGGACAACTTTCAGGGCCGCTACGTGCTGCGCCGCCCCTACAAGGGAAGTGACAAGTGCGAGGCCACGCGGGGCTACCAGGCCGACCTGAAACGCCGCAGCGAGCAGCAGGCGCAGACGCTGGCCAACCTGACCGGCTGGGACGTGAACCACATCCGGCAGCGAATGGGAGAATAAGTAAGGCTTGTGGCGCGTGGCTTGTGGCTTGTGGGAACAGATGGGGAGTGGGAAGTGGGGAGTGGGGGAGATGGGAGCCGTTTATTCACCCGCCTCTCGGCTTCTCTTTCTCATCTGCTCCGGCGTGAGACAATAACCGTTATGACCGAGTTTTCATCCAACACCGATTCGCCCACCCGCTCCGGGTTCGTGGCGATCATCGGCAAGCCCAACGTGGGCAAAAGTACCCTCCTGAATGCCTTCCTGGGCGTCAAAGTCGCGCCGACCAGCCCGCGCCCGCAGACCACCCGCAAGGGCGTGCGCGGCATCTACACCACCGACGAGGCGCAGCTCGTGTTCGTGGACACGCCCGGCGTCCACAAGCCCAAAGACGCCATGGGCAAGTACATGCAGGGCGAGGTCAACACCGCGCTGGCCGACGTGGACGCGGTGATCTGGGTCGTGGACCTGCGCCACCCGCCCACCGACGAGGACAAGATGGTCGCCCGCCAGATCCGCGAGTTGCCCAAACCGCTGACCCTGGTGGGCAATAAAACCGACATCGCCAAGTACCCCGACGAGGCCATGAAGCTCTACCGCGCCCTGCTCGAAGGCCGCGCCGAACTGAGCGAGGTGATGCTGAGCGCCCAGAACAACCCGACCCGCGTGCTGGAACTGCGCGATCAGCTCCTGGCCAGCCTGCCGGAAAATCCCTTCTTCTTTCCGCGCGGCGCCAGCAGTGACCAGAGCCGCGAGCAGTGGGCCGCCGAGATCATCCGCGAGGAGGCCATGAAAAAGCTGCGCGACGAGCTGCCGTATGCCGTCGCCACGCGAGTCAATTCATGGACCGAGCGCGACGACGGCCTGCAACGCATCGAGGGCGAGATCGTGGTCGAGAAGAACGCCCACAAGGGCATGGTCATCGGCGCGGGCGGCAAGCAACTGCGCGAGATCGGCCAGGCCGCGCGTAAACAGCTCGAAGTGTTCCTGAATCACAAGGTTTATTTGGGCCTTCAGGTCATCGTCATCAACGGCTGGCGCGAGGATGTGGAGGCGCTGCGCGAACTGGGCTACGAGTGAGGTAAGCGCTCATGACGGTTGGGTGCCAAACTGACGTAGACGACCGTGACTTCAACAGGATCGGGCGTCTGAAGCAGCTCTGTGTTTGGCCCATCAGTCACCAGAGCGGCGACAGAAACGCTGGTGCCGGTAGTTAACGTCGTCGGGAGGATCGCGGTGTAACGCTGATTGCCGTCGAGGAAGGTCTCATTCCAGTTTGGGGCTGTCTTGAATACCTGACCGCCAGAAACAACATAAAAACTCTGAATACTGACGTTGGAGGCCAGGTGAGGACTGCCATTCAACAGCACGACGAGGCTGGTCTTGCCAGGTTTGTTCCCGCTATTGACCACCACTACACTTAACGTGACCACCGAACTGCCCAGAGTAATAAAGTGTGGCGCTGCCGAAACCTGATCGACAGTACGTGAGGGCAGAGGAACAGTGCTACAACCGGTTAGTATTATGACCGCGAGCCCAACGCCAACTTTTTTCACTATCAAACAATAGCATTACGGGCAAGGCCATCCGTATGTCTTGCCCGCACTCATCTCACTTCTGTTTACAGATCGCGTTTCTCGAAGGCGAAGACGGCCATCACCGAAAAGCCGATGGTGTAGATAATCATCAGGATGATCGGCTGGCCGATGTCGCCCTGGCGCGTATACAGGTCGAGGTAAGTGGTAATCAGGATTTTCTGGAGCGCCTCTGGGAAGACCACCAGCAGGGTCATGATGTTGATGGTCGCCAGGGTCGCCAGCGCCGCCGCCGCCGTGCTGAGGTAGATGACGGCGAACAGTACCGCCAGCGCCGCAATCGGCATCAGTGACAGCGCCGCCAGCAGGTAGGCGCGGGCCACCTCGGCGAAGGCCGCGCCGCTGCTCAGCTCGCCCACACCCACGAACAGGCCGGGGCCGATGCCGGTGCCGCCGGTAAAATCGCCGAAGCCGAAGCGGGCGCCCGCGATCAGGCTGCCGAAAAACAGGATGGTCAGCAAGATGGCCGGGTACAGCAGCGCCGTTATCAGCTTGGCCAGAATGACCCGGCTGCGGTTGACCGGGCGCAAAATCAGCGGCGCCAGCGTGCCCTGGGCGATCTCGGTGCCGATCATCTCGGCGCAGGTCAGGGCGACGAGCAGCGGCAGCAAAAACGGCGCCACGGTTTCCAGGGCCAGGGTCGGCACCTGCCAGCCGCTGACGATAATCAGCTTGTAGATCTCTTTTAAGCGCGGCGCCAGCGGCCAGATCCAGGGCAGCAGCAGGCACAGCACAGCGGCCAGTCGCACGCTGCGCGAACCGAGCAGTTTGCGGAATTCGAGGCTAATTAAAGTCAGCATAAGAACTCCGATTGAGAGGCGCCGAAAACGCCTGAAATCCGACCAACGGAAGGAGGAGCGAGATGCGGATTTCGCGGAGTGAAGCGCATGGAGCGCCCTTTGCGCAAGGTGCCAGGCAGGGCCGAAGTCCGCAGCATCAGTGTTGCTCCACCCGTTCGCGGTAGTACTCGTAGAGGTCAAAGTGATCGGGGCTGGCCTCGAAGACCCGGATGCCGCCCTGCGAGAGTGCGGCCAGGGCGTCGGGCACGCGGGTTTCGCCGCCGATGTGGGCGATGGCGTAGGGTTTGCGGCTGGTCGCCTTGCGCACGAACGGCAGGGCGCTCAGCACGGCGGCGGCCCCCACCTCGTCGTCGACCCGGAAGCGGTAATTGGCCTGGCGGGCACGCAGGTCTACCGTGTCGGCCATACGCCCGCCGGTCAGAATGCCGACGGTGTGGGCGTAGGTGGCGATTTCGCGCAGGTGGTGGGTGCTCAGAATCACCGCGCAGCCGCCCGTCGCCAGGTCGGTCACGATGCGGTGAATCAGCCCGATGCCCAGCGGGTCGAGTCCGGAGGTCGGCTCATCCAGAATCAGCACGCGGGGTTCGGCCAGAATGGCGGCGGCCACGCCCAGCCGTTGCCGCTGGCCCAGCGAGTATTCGCCCACCGGGCGGTCGGCCATGCGGGTGAGTTCGAGCAGCGCCAGCACCTCGCGCACCCGGTCTCTGCTGATTTTTTTGGAGCCGGGCGCCATCGCGGCGAGCTGGGCGTGCATCTGGAGGTTTTGCGAGCCGGAGAACTGCGGGTAGAACTTGGCGGGCGCCTCCACCACCGCGCCCAGGTTGGCCCGCGCACGGGGGCCGTCGTGGTGAATGTCGAGCCCCATCAGCTTGATCTCGCCGCCGCTGGGAAAGGCCAGGCCGGTCATGCAGCGAATCAGCGTGGTTTTACCCGCGCCGTTGGGGCCGGTCAGGGCGTAGACCTCGCCCGGCTTGACCTGAAGCGAGACCTCTTCGAGGATCACCTGGTCGCGGTACTTCTTTTTGAGCCCGCGCACATCGACTGCGGGCAGCGCCGGAGCTTTCGAGGATGAGGCCGGAGAGGAAGATGTCGTCACATTTTCAGAATAAAGGGGGGATTGGGACGGGGTTCTTACACCAAAGAGCTGATAATCCCAGGCTGTCGTCCAGGCTTGAGTGAGGGGCGGACAGCGGCCTAGCGTCGCCAGCGGCGCTGTTCAGGCCAAGAAGCGGGCAGGCGTGCCCAGGCGGACTTGCAAAGCTCCGCAGGAGAGGAGTGGCATCCTCATGGGGACGAGTGGCGTCCTCATGGGCGTCCGTTCACGAGGACAGTCCGTTCACGACGACAGTCCGCTGTGCCCAAGAAGCGGCCTAGCGTCGCCAGCGGCGCTGTTCAGGCCAAGAGGCGGGCAGGCGTGCCCAGGCGCGTCCGTTCTGCCCAAGAAGGCCCGGAAGGTGCCGTTCTGTTCAAGACGCCGCCCCCAAACCTGGGCAACCAAATCTAGGCCGTCACACCCCGCTCAAGCTTGTGCTTGCGCCCCCACGAGCCGTGACAGCCTGGCGTGCCCCGCAGGAGTGAGGCTCACGGCGCGTCCGCTGGCGACGAAACGCGGCCCTGACCAACAAGCCCGCTGCACTCAGGATGTGTAGTCGCAGGCACCCAGCCTCACTCCACCTGCCTATTCCACCTGGTAGAACGTCTCCTCGGTGACGCGCTCCGGGTACTTGCGAATAAAATCCACCGTGCTCAGCGCCTGGGTGCGGTGGCAGGCGATGGCCTGGAGCTTGCGCGTAATAAATCTGCTCACGTCGCGGCGGATGGTGGGCGGTAGCCACAGGGCACGCCACTCCTCGTTTTCGGGCGCCACGTCCGAGGCGTAGTACCACAGCGCCGGGCGCTCGGCCTGCGGCAAGCTGTCCCAGGCGGCTTTCACGGCGCGGTGGGTGGTGACATGGTCCGGGTGGCCGTTGCTGCCGTTGGGCGGAAAGGTCAGCACCGTTTCGGGACGCCAGCGCTGCATGGCGCTGCGGGCGACCTCGATCAGCGCCGTCAGCGGCTGGTCCTGAAGGTACTTGTCGGGAAAGCTCAGGTGCTCGTGGACCTGCACGCCGATCACGTCCAGGCACGCTCGCAGCTCGGTTTCGCGCAGGTCTCCCAGCGCCTGTGGACTGTCGGCCAGGCCCAGGGTGCGCCCCGCCTCGCCCCTGGTCAGGGTGAGGAGACCGACGGTGTGCCCGGCGTGTACATGGTCCATCAGGGTGCCCGCCGCGCCGTACACCTCGTCGTCGGGGTGGGGCACGATCAGCAGGAGTTTCATGGGCGATTTCGGAGCAGTCATGCCGGTCAGGATACGCGCTGTAAGACTCGGCCAAGAGGACGGCGGGTACACTGCCCGGCGTGAATATCGACGTGTTCGTCGCAGTGACGCTGGGCGTGCTGGGCCTGCTGATCGGCTCGTTTTCCAACGTGCTGATCTGGCGGCTGCCCCGTGGCGAAAATATCGCCTTTCCGCCCAGCCACTGCCCCAGGTGCGAGCACCCGCTGGCCGTCCTCGATCTGGTCCCGGTGGCGTCCTGGGTGGCGCTGGGCGGCAAGTGCCGCTACTGCCAGGCGCCGATCACCCCGCGCTACCCCATCATCGAGCTGATTTCGGGGCTGGCGTACCTGGGGCTGGGACTGCTGTTTCCCTTCAGCGCGGTGGGCGCGGGCGTGTTCGGGCTGTGCCTGCTGTTCACCATCTTGCTCGCCTCGTCGGTCATCGACGCCGAAACCTACACCCTGCCCGACGCGCTGACCATTCCCGGCGCCGTCATCGGCGTGCTGTTTGGGCTGGTGCACACTTCCAGCGGCGCGGCCAGCGTCGGCCTGCCCGTCTTCAGCGAGGCCCTGCGCGGCGGCCTGATGGGCGCGGGGCTGCTGGTCACCATCGATTTGCTCGGCTCGTGGATCATGCGGCGCCTCCGTGAAATGCAGTACCCGGAGCAGCCGCTGGGCTACCAGCAGATCGCACTTGGACTCTTTGGCGGGCTCCTCATCGGCGGCCTGTCCGGCAACCTGTGGGCGGCGACACTCGGCGGCCTGGCGCTGGGCGCGGCCTCGACCCTGCTCAACGCAGCCAGCAAACGTACCGTGCGCGTTCCCGAACTGCTGACGGTGGGCGGCTCATTGGTGGGCCTGCCGCTGCTGAGCACGCTGGGCGGCCCGGCCTTCCTGGGTGGTCTGAACGGTGGCCTGGCCGCAGCGGGCGCGGTCAGTCTGCTGGCGGGCACCTACTGGTGGGTCAACGAGAAGGCCATCGACCAGGACGCCCCCGCCGACCCACGGGCGATGGGCTTCGGTGACGTGAAGCTGGCCGCCGTCATCGGCGCCTTCCTGGGCTTTGACAAGCTGGTGCTGACGCTGGCCGTCGCGGTGGTCGCGGGCGCGGTGTTCGGCATCGTGCAAAAGGCCCTGAGAAGCGACAACCGGGTCAAGTTCGGCCCGTTTCTGGCGATTGGGGCGGTGGTGGCGCTGCTGTGGGGCGGATCGTTGATCGCGGCCTACAAGTCGGCGACCGGGTTTTAGGGCAGTACTCCGAATTACGCCACGGGGAAAACAGCCTCCCCGCGCCTCCATTCTGCGTCCTGCTCAGTCAACACTACTCGCTCCGCTCGGTCATAAAAGGGTCTTTTTATGACATCTGCTCTAGGGCACGCCTGGAAGCACCCAGGATGCCAACCAGGGAAGGCCGTCATGCTGAGCTTGCCGAAGCATCTCCCGGCCCCAGCGGACGCAGCGAGCACGACAGGGACTTTTTTGACTGGCCAGGTTTTTGACTGGCCAGGCTCCCAGCCACGTCATACGGGATTAACTTGACTTCGGTGTATACGCGACTGACCCCTCACCCCCTGCGGGAGAGGGGGCCACCGGGCAGCCCCAACGCTTCATGTTCGGGAGTCTTTTCAATTCCGTATCAGACCCTTCGCGGCGTTCCGCTCAGCCCGCTCAGCCCGATCAGCTCAGCCGTCCTATTTCAGCGTTTGCAACAGCCCGGTGTACAGCAGCCCGAAGCGCCTTTCGTCGAGCGGGGCCGCGTTGTTCCAGGTGGCGCTCAGGCAGACGCTGCGCCCGCCCTGGGTGATGATCTGGCTGGTCAGGTTCAGCACGCCGCCCTCGCTGCCGCCTTTGAAGCTGACCGCCCCAAACTGCGCCGGGTCGGCGGCGCCAGGATTGACCTGCATCAGCGGCAGGGCGGCGACCTCGTTCATCAGGCTGCACAGGCGCGTGGTACTCACGAACCACTCGACGCCGGGCGCGACCACCGCGCCGTTGCCGAACAGTTCGGCGGCGGGCAGTGGGGCGGCGGCAAGTTGTGCCAGCACGGCGTTTTTTCCAGCATCGTCGCCCGCCAGGTAGGTACTGAGCAGCGCTTTATTGGCCGGATTTTTCAGCGCGAATAGCTCGCGGGTGCTCGGCACGGCGCCCAGGCCCAGCTTCTGGCCCACACCGCTGCCCCCCACCACCCGCAGCAGCAGATCGGTGGCGGTGTTGTCGCTCTGGGAGATCATCAGGGTCGCCAGGCTCTGCAAGGTCAGCATTGAGCTGTCGGGCCAGGTCTGCAAAAAACCGCTGGGCAGGGACTTGTCGGCGTCCTGAAGCGTGACGACCTCGGCCCAGGCGTGCTTTCCGGCTTTGATCTGGTCTTGTGGCTCGGCCAGGATGCCCAGTTTGAAGGCCGAGGCCACCGCCAGTTTGGCTTCCGGATTCAGGCCGCCCAGCAGCTTGCCGTTCTCAGTCACGGCCACGCTGACCTGGCCGGGCAGAACCTTGAAGGCGTCCACGGCGCTTTGCAGGCTGGGACGCGGCGCGGAAGAGTTGAGACTGGGCGCCCCGACGAACAGACCGGTAAAACGGCCCTGGGCGTCCACGCTCACCCGGTTGACCGGAATGGTGCCCTGGGCGAAGTTGAGCGTTTTGCCGTCCTTACTCACGCCCTGGAAGGCGCCCAGGCCCAGGCCCTGGCGCAGCAGATTGAGCGTGCGGGTCAGCGAGGCTATCGGCGCCATGTTCAGAAATTCCGGTGTGAACCATTCGGCCTGCGGCGCGGCGGCGCGGAAGAGTCGGTCCAGGGCGGCGCTGGCCGGGGTACTGGTTGCTGGGCTGCTGGTTGCTGGGCTGCTGGTTGCTGGTGTGGTGCTGGTTGGCGTAGTCGGAGCCGCCGTCTTCGCTTCCTGACCCTTTAGAAACAGCCCGGTAAACTGCCCCGCCGCATTGAGCTGGGCCGAAACGGTGACCGTGCCGCCCGCGTAGCGCAGCCGGTAGGTGTCCTGGCCCAGCACGTCCACTCCCTGAAAGGCGCCGTACTGCCCCGCGAAGCCCTGAAAGCCGCGCTGCACCTGCCGCAGCTTGCTGGCAAACGCGGGTACGAACCATCTGGGGTCGAGTATGGGCGCCTGGGCCAGCCGGGTCAGTGCCGCCTGGGGCGTGAGTGCTGCTGGGGCCGGGGTCGCCTGAATGGTTCGGGCCAGCGTGGGCAAACTCAGTGAAGCGCTCAGGAGCGCAGGCAGGAGCGCGGCCAGTCGAAGAGGTCGGTTCATGCCGTTGACTATGCCGGAAGTGGGAAGCAAGTTGCCAGAGCTGGTGTTGTCCGCTCACCGGATACGGTGCCCCTACCGGCACTCAGGCTTTACTTCCAGCCGCCTCCTCCCTATGCTGCTTTCATGAAGAAGATGAAGCTGGCTGTGATGTTCGGCACCCTACTGTCTGGCTCGCTGGCTAGCACTGGGCTGGCCGCCCAGCCGAGCAGCGACGCCGCCTCCCTGGCGACCCTGAAGGACGCGGTGCTGTGCTACAGCGCGGAAGTCGAGGTCGACGACGAGCCCGACGAGGCGCTGGGCGATCAGGCCAGGGCCATCATGCTGGAGACCCTGCGCGTCCTGAAGCTCGGAGCCGTGCAGTACGACGACGCCATCAACTGCGACCTGAACCTGGACTTCACCTTCGGCCTGGACGTGGCGGGGGCGCCCAGCCTCTACAACGTGGAGTTGAGTCTGCGAAGCTTCACGGCCCGCGTGGGTGCTACCGAGATCGGCAGCGCCACCATCTGGAGCGACGGCTACTGGGGCGGCGACAAAGACGTCTGGGACCGGGCGACCTACACCAAGCGCATGACCGACACCCTGGGCAAGAGCCTGGCGCAGTTCACCACCGATTACCGCTCGCTTGGTAAGTAGAGGCGCCTGGCAGGGTGAATGAAAATGGCCGGGATTTCGCGTCCCGGCCACCATTCTTATGTGCTTTCCGGCTTACTTCACCAGACCCAGTTCGCGCACCGCGTCTCGCTCCTCGGTCAGCTCCTGGGCGGTGGCGTCCATGCGGCCCCGGCTGAAATCGCTGATGGGCAGACCCTGCACGATGCTGTAAACGCCGCCTGTCACCGTCACCGGAAAGCCGTAGATCAGGCCCTGCGGGATGCCGTAGCTGCCGTCCGAGGGAATGCCCATGCTGACCCACTCGCCCTCACGGGTGCCGTGCGCCCAGTCGCGCATGTGGTCGATGGCCGCGCTGGCGGCACTGGCCGCGCTGCTGCTGCCCCGCGCCTCGATGATGGCCGCGCCGCGCTTGGCGACGGTGGGGATGTACTCGCCCTCGTACCAGGCCTGATCCACCAGGTCCAGCGCCTGCTGACCGTCTACCGTGGCCTGCGACAGATCCGGGTACTGGGTCGAGGAGTGGTTACCCCAGATGGTGATGTTCTTGATGCTGCTCACCGGCTGGCCCGTCTTGGCGGCGAGCTGTGAGATGGCGCGGTTGTGGTCGAGCCGGACCATCGCCGTGAACTGCCGCGCGCCCAGGTCCGGCGCGTTTTGCTGGGCGATCAGGGCGTTGGTGTTGGCCGGGTTGCCGACCACCAATACCTTCACGCCCTTGCTGGCGACCTTGCTCAGCGCCTCGCCCTGCGGCTTGAAGATGCCGCCGTTGGCGCTCAGCAGGTCGCCGCGCTCCATTCCGGCCTTGCGGGGCATGGCGCCCACCAGCAGGGCGTAGTCGGCGCCTGCAAAGGCCACGTTCGGGTCGTCGCTCATCACGGTGCCGTGCAGCAGAGGGTAGGCGCCGTCGCTCAGTTCCATGACCACACCGCTGAGCGCTTTGAGGGCCGGAGTGACTTCCAGCAGTTGCAAGATGACCGGCTGGTCGGCGCCGAGCATGTCGCCCGCCGCGATGCGAAACAGCAGGCTGTAGCCGATCTGGCCCGCCGCTCCGGTCACGGCGACACGTACAGGTTCTTTCATGACTATTTTACTCATGGGTTCACTCATGGGTGGTTCTCCTGGGGGAATCGGTGCGCATGGAAGCTGGTGCGCTCTGAATTCCGGTTTTTGGATTCTCCGGCCCATGCTACCCCACACCCGCCTGAGCCGCCCGGCGGTTACTCGCCTGGTGACGGCAGGGCGAACGGTCGGGGGCCGAAATCCCGCCCCCGGACTCCGGCCCCCGACCCTCAGCAAGCTCTACTTGCGCCCGACTCCGGCGCCCAGCTTCAGCGGCGTGTCGAGCTTGAGGGTCAGGAACTCGCTGGGGTCTTTGACGTCGGCGCCGCGCCCGCCTGTGCCGGGGTAGTTGTTGTCGTTGATGACCAGAATGGTATTGGCGTCCAGCACCAGCACGTCCTCGATGGTGATAAACGGAAAGCGGAAGGTGGTGCCCAGGCCCGCCAGGTTCTGCGGGTCGCTGATGTTCAGCAAGTCGGCCACTTCGGTTTTGACGAAATTTCCATCGGCGCCCTGTTTGGTCAGGTCGATGCTGTAGATCTTCTTGAGCTTGGCCGCCTCGCCCGACGCCTGGTCGCGCTCGATCACCAGGTATTCGTTGTCACTCACCACCGTCAGGTCGCCAATCGAGTTGGCCGGGTCTTCGAGTTTGTAGCGGCCAATGATCTTGCCGAAGGTGCCGGTGGCCGGGTCGAAGTCGTACAGGCGCAGCGTGCTGGGCGCGTCGCCGAGCACCGAGCCTTCCAGCAGCGGATAAAGTTTGGTGCGGGCCGGGTTGCTGGCCAGTCCCTCGAAGCCTTTCGAGCTGCCCAGGTTGGCGAGGCTGGTCGCGCCAGGTGCCGGGCTGGCGGCCAGGATGCTGGGGTTGTTCGGCGAACGCACCAGGTCCCTGGTCGGGTCTTTGCCCGCCGCCAGGTCGGGGGTCGGCACCGGGGCGCTCAGCAGCTTGCCGTCATTTGCCACATGCAGCAGGAACGGCCCGAACTCCTCACCGATCCAGAAGCTGCCGTCGGGCATCTGCACAAACGACTCGATGTCGAAATCGGCGCCGGTCAGCAGGCGATCTGTGGTGTTTTCGTTGACGATCAAAAACGGCACTTTCTTGTCAGGGTCGCGGAGCTGAATGAACGCGCCCACCTTGACGCTGCCCGCCCTGCCCGGCGCCGTCTTGAAGCTCGGCGTCACGGTGTACAGGCGCAGCAGAAAGTCTGGGCTGTTGTATTTGCTGCCGTAACCGTTGTCGGGCATGACGGCGTAGCTGAGCGCCGCCGCGCCGAACTGCACGGCGGAAAAGCCCTGCACCGGCTGGCTGGGAAACCGGGGCTGGGCGGCCTTGCTGCCGTCACCCGAAAACTGCCCGCTGGCCGGACCCTCGGCAAAGGTGTCGGCGCTCAGTACCGCGTAGCCGACCAGCTCCGCCGCCTGGCCGGGTCCACTCAGGGCAAGGCCCAGCGAAAAACTCAGACTCAGGGCGGCCACCGACACACGGGAGTTCAGCATGCACTCAGCATTCCGGCAGGCCGTCAGGGGCGGGTCAGGCGACTGCGGCGCAAACCCTGGGGCACAGCAAAACCCCGCCGCTCACACCGGAGGGCGGGGCATGTGAACCTTCGGGACTTACTCGCCCTGGGTTTCGGGGGCCTGCTCGGCGGGCGCGGGCGCCGCTACCGGAGCAGCCGCAGCAGCTTCAGCCGCAGCAACTTCAGCCGCAGCGGTGGCCGCCGCTGCCTGGGCAGCAAAAGCAGTTGCTGCCGTCTGGGCCGCTTCTTCCTTGACGCGCTGGTTGCGGGCGGCGTCTTTCATCACGCGGCCACGGTCGTTCTTGATGCGGGCGGCCTTGCCACGCAGCTCGCGCAGGTAGTACAGTTTGGCACGCCTGACTTTACCGCGCTCCAGAATGGTGATCTTGCTAATCAGCGGGGTGTTGTAGGGGAACACGCGCTCCACGCCCTCGCCAAACGAGATCTTGCGCACGGTAAAGCTCTTGCGGGTGCCGCCGCCGTTGATGGCGATGACCACGCCCTCGAACGCCTGGAGGCGGGTGCGGGTGCCCTCCACGACCTTGGTTTCCACGCGCACGGTGTCGCCCGCCTGGAACTCCGGCACGTCGGCCTTGAGGTGCGGCTGCTCGACGGCGCGCAAGATGGCGCCACGGTTGATTCTGGGAATACGGCTCTGAGTCATACGTTCTCCTTTGTGCTGGCGGACCGCACCACGCCTGACCTGGGGCCAGCAGATGCGTTCACAGAACACGCCATGCGCCGATCACGCCGCACAGCCACCACTCCGCCTCCGGCCTGCGCCGGGGCAACTTGTGAAGTATACAGGCTCAGGCGCCGCCAGGTAAAGCCCGGAAAAGAGGGTGAGAGGGTAGAGGGTAAAGAGGGTGAGGTGGGCGCAACGCACGTCGGGCGTCCAGCGCCTTGCCACTTACGGGGAAAACCGGGGTGGGAAAGGGCGAAGGCCGTCCCGGTGAAGCCAGAGTGAGCCGCCGCGTTGTTGTCACCAGAATTGTCGTGTCCAGGCTCATGATGACCAGGGTTGTTGTGTCCAAGGGCGTCCAGGCCGCTCACTCCCACGGCGGACAACCGTGCCGGGTCCGGACAGGTGCCGCGTGAGACTTGAAAAACGCCGCAGGAGAGGGCGTTGACGTTCAGCTTGCCCGAAAAGTGCAGACCGACGTGACCCGCTCCTGGTGCTCGCCGCCGCCATGTTGACAATGCCGGGGGGCGCGGCTATCCTTTAACCCGCCCGTAAGAAGGCCGTTGGTGTGGGCTGTTGGTGGGGTCTGGTAGTGTAGCGGTTAGCATATCTGCCTGTCACGCAGAAGGTCGCGGGTTCAAATCCCGTCCGGACCGCCAAGCGGCAAAATAGCTCAGTTGGTAGAGCAAACGACTGAAAATCGTTGGGTCGCCGGTTCAAGTCCGGCTTTTGCCACCACCACTAAACCTCGTCTTCGGGCGGGGTTTTTTGCTGTGCGGCGCCTGATTGTGTAACCCCGACCTTGCGCAGCCCCTACTCTGTGTTGCAGCTCACATCTGAACCCCCGAATTGTAATCTGGTGCAATATCAGTTAAAGTCTGCATGAAGACGGACAGTGTTGTCTAGACGGAATTATTAAAGTCGTAGGTGGAGGCACAATATGAAATTAGTTCAAGCATTCGGTGCTGTCAGCCTGACTGTTCTTCTCGCCGCCTGCGTTCCAGCGGCCACCACGGGCAAAGACGGCATGATGGCCGACGGCGCCATGAAAAAAGACGCCGTTATGGCCGACGCGGCAATGGCCAAGGCCCCCGGCACCATCGTCGCCGTCGCGGCGGGCAACCCCGATTTCAGCACGCTGGTCGCCGCCGTCAAAGCTGCCGGACTGGTCGATGCCCTGAACGGCAAAGGCCCGCTGACCGTCCTGGCGCCCACCAACGCGGCCTTTGCCAAGCTCCCGGCAGGCACGGTGGAGACCCTGCTCAAGCCTGAAAACAAGGCCACGCTGGTCAAAATTCTGACCTACCACGTGCTGCCCCTCGAAGCCAAGGCCGCCACGGTGGTGAGCCTGGCCGGGAAGAAGGTCAAGACCCTGGAGGGCACGGAAATCACCATCAACGTCAGCGGCGGCAAGGTCAGCCTGACCGATGCCAAGGGCGGCGTTTCCAATGTGACCGCCACCGATATCGCGGCCAGCAACGGCGTGATTCACGTGATCGACACCGTGTTGATGCCGGAATAGGTTCACATCTCAAGCTCAACTTCCGGTGCCAGGGCTTCGTTCCGGCGCCGGTTTTTACGAATTCTCACTGGCAATTGTAACCTGCTACCAGGTCAGTTAAAGTCTGAGTGAAGACAGACACTGTTCCTCATGCAAAGTATTTAGAGTTACGATTGGAGGCACAATATGAAACGAATCCATGCCATTGGTGCTGTTTTCCTGGCCCTTTCACTCGCCGCCTGCGATATGACCACGACCAAGCCAGAGCCCGTCAAGCCCGGCACCATCGTCGAAGTGGCCATCGCCAGTGACCCGGAGTTCACCACACTGGTGAAGGCCCTCAAGGCGGCAGGTCTGGTCGATACCCTGAGCGGCAAGGGACCGTTCACGGTCTTCGCGCCCACCAACGCGGCGTTCGCCAAGCTCCCGGCAGCGACGTTGACCGATCTGCTCAAGCCCGAAAACAAAGACAAGTTGGTCAAGATTCTGACCTATCATGTGCTGCCTATCGAGGCCAAAGCCGCGACGGTCCTGACCCTGAACGGTAAGACGGTCAAGACGGTGCAAGGCGAGGACATCACTGTCAACATCGCGGGCACCAAGGTCAGCCTGACCGACGCCGCAGGTGGCACCTCCAACGTCACCTCTACCGATGTGGCCGCCAGCAACGGCGTCATTCACGTCATCGACACGGTGCTGATGCCCAAGCCGGTGCCCGGCACGATTGTGGATGTGGCGGCGGGCACTCCTGAGCTGAGTACGCTGGTGAAGGCGCTGACGGCGGCTGGCCTGGTCGATACACTCAAGGGCACCGGGCCATACACGGTGTTCGCGCCCACCGACGCGGCCTTCGCCAAGCTCCCGGCAGCGACGTTGACCGATCTGCTCAAGCCTGAAAACAAAGACAAGCTGGCCAAGATTCTGAAGTATCACGTGCTGCCTATCAAGGCGGAAGCGGCGGACGTGCTCAAGCTGAACGGGCAGAAAGTCAAGACTGTGCAGACTGGCGAAATCACCGTGAATATCACGCCCGCCACCGCCACTACCCCCGTCGCTGTCAGCCTGACCGACGCCAAGGGCGGCAAGTCCAACGTGACCAAAACCGACGTGGCGACCAGCAACGGCGTGGTTCACCTCATCGACACCGTGTTGATGCCCGCCGACTAATCTAAACTCCCGTCAATCAAGTAGCGCCTGGACGACTTCCGGGCGCTGCTTTCATGTGGTCTGCTCCTTAGCGCCGCACTTCACGCAGCCGCACACTCAGATTTGGCAGGTTGATCTCGGCCACTTCCACCCGTAGCAGCTCGCCCACATTCGCCGCCGTGCTCATCAGCGTATCGAGCGCCAGTTCGGGAATCACCACCGTCGCCTGCGGGCCGCGCCGCTCGACCACCTGCGCGTTCCAGACGGCGCCGGGCTGCTGCATCAGCATCACCAGGGTGTAGTGGCGCCGCGTCAGGCGTTCGGCGGTGCGGGTGCCGCCCGCGTTCATCTCGGCCTGGGCGACCCGTGTGGCGATCTCGCCGCCCGTGAGGCCCGGCTGGTCTTTCAGGGCGGCCCGGAGCTGCTGATGCACCACCAGGTCGAGGTAGCGGCGCATCGGCGAGGTGGCCTGGGCGTAGGCGTCGAGGCCCATGCCGTGATGCGGGCCGGGCGCGGGCCTGAACCTCGTGCGGGCCAGGGTTTTGCGCCGCGCCCAGTGGGCTGGAAGGTCGTCGCCGCGCACCTCGCGGGTGGGGGCGTCCTGGGTGGCGTAGGGCAGCGCGATCTCCAGATCGTCGGCGTAGATGGCGGCGGCCCAACCGGCCAGCGTCATGCACTCCTGCACGATGAAGCGCGTCTCCGGGCGCGGCAGCGAGCGAATTTGGACTTCGGGCACGTCGTTCTCGCGCTGCAAGAGTTTGACCCGCACTTCCGGCAAGTCGATGCTCAGCGCCCCTTCGGCCTCGCGCTGCTTGCGGCTGGCGCGCGATAGGCGTTGCAGGGTCACGAAGGGTTCCTCGCCCGCGTCCAGTTTCACTTGCGCGGCGCTGTAGCTCAGCCGGGTGGCCCGGATGCGGGTGAGCTGGACCTCCACCGTGTCGGCGTTCCACTCGGCGTCGAAGTCGATGCTGATGCTCAGCGCCGGGGACGTCTCGTGCAGGCCCAGGCCCAGCGACTGCACCACGCTTTCGGGCACCATGCTGTAGATCTGGTCGGGCAGATACAGGGTGGCGCCCCGCGAGCGGGCTTCGAGGTCGAGTGGGCTGTTCGGTTCGATCAGCGCGGCCACGTCGGCGACATGCACCCACAGCCGGTAGCCGCCCCCCGTCTGTGTATTTACGGTCTCGATGCTGATGGCGTCGTCGGGGTCGAGGCTGCCCTCGTCGTCGATGGCGAAGGCGTCCAGGTGGGTCAGGTCCAGGCGACTCTCGATGGGGAGTTCGGGCACGGCCAGGGTAATCGGGCTCAAATCGATGCCCGCCCGGTCGGCATAGGGCACCCGGAAGCCGTTCCAGAGGCCGTGCCTGAGCAAAAATTCGTGGGCGGCTTCGGGCGTCTCGCTGAGTTTGGCGTCGCGGATGGCCCTGGCCCGCTCGCCTTTACCGCGTGCCAGCAACTCCACCTCGGTGCGCTGGGCGGCGCTCAGCTCAATGACGGGCAGTTCAATGACGGGCAGCTCAGTAACGGACAGTTCAGCAACGGACAGTTCAGCAACGGGTAGTTCGGTGGATGGGTCGTGTGGAGCAGTCATGTCGCCCAGAATAGCGGGCGCGGGGTCCGAACAACGCTGCGGTGGTCGTAGGCGGGACGCCCGGTCAGCGCCCATCACCGCTATGGAAACCTGAGTTTGCCATTCAGCCCGGACCGCCCGAAAAATGTCCGAATATCCGGCCATGAATCGCCCATGAGATTCTAAATGGAAAGTTAAACTTGACATTCTGGTGGTTTTAGGTTTACAACCAGTGGGTAGGCGCTTTCAACCTACGCGCTCACGGAGGATCTATGGACGAGAAGAATGAGCAGCGCCAGAACGCGGCGCTTTCAGGGCAAGGCGCGTTCCGGCAGCAGGTCGAAACCCTGGTGGCCCAGGGCAAACTCACCCCCGAAGAGGCCGCCGATCTGCTCGGTGAGGGCGGCAACGCTGGTGTGAGCGCTGTCGATATGGAGAAGGTGGCGCTCAACGCTGCGCCAGAGGCTGCTCCGTTCACACCAGCAGCCACTGCACCGACCCCGCCAGCGTCCCCCGAAGCGCCAGCCGTCCCCAGCATTCCGGCCATCCCCGGCCTGCCCGGCGTCGGCAGCGTCATCAACAAACTGGTGGACCGCTTCGTCAAGGAAGTCGCGCCGCACGCTGAGAGCGACACCCCCGACGATCTGCGACTGGAGGTCAGCGGCTATTCGCTGATCGTCAGCACCGTGCCGGGCCTGAAGGTGCCGCAACTGGGCGGCGAAACCGAGGGGCTGCACCTGCGCTCAGGTCCCAAAGGCTGGACGGTGGAGCGCGAGGGCGGCGTCAGCATCCGCCTCGGCAGCGTTCACCGGGCTACTTTGTCGGTGCCGTTCGTGCCCAGATACGTCAAGGCCGAGGTCAGCGGCGGCCAACTGGTGCTGCCCGACATCGGCGGCGCCCTGGAGGCCGAGGTGTCCGGCGGCAATCTGCGCGTCGGCGACGTGGGGCACCTCAAGGCCGAGGTGTCGGGCGGCAACCTCAACGCCGGGTCGGTGGCGGGCAACCTGCACCTGGAGATCAACGGCGGCAACGGCACCGTCGCCCACAGCACCACCCTGATCGCCTCGGTCAACGGCGGGCTGCTGAGCTGGAGCGGGCTGCTCAGCTCCGGCCAGCACCGCCTGGAGATCAACGGCGGGGCGGCGACCCTCAACCTGGAGGCGGGCAGCAGCGTGCAGCTCAGCGCCGAGGTGACGGTGGGGCAACTGGTCAGCAACTTCGCGGTAGACAAGCGCGGCGGCCTGCTCAACGCCACCTACAGCGGCAGGCTCGGCAGCGGGGCGGCGGGGCTGTCGTGCCAGGTCGCGGCGGGCCAGGTGCGCCTGAACGCGGCAGATGTGCCCTCGGAGGTCAATCATGCGTGAACAGATTCGCCGGATTCTGGAGCTGGTCCACGCCGGGAGGTTGAGCAGCACCGACGCCGCGCCGCTGCTGGCCGCCCTGCACCCCAAGCTGAACCTGTCCGAAGACGCCCTGGCGCCGCTGTTCGCCTTGCTCGTCGCCGAGGGGTTTGGCCCGGAGCGCGTCAGCGATATTCTGTTCGCCCGCACCGATCCGCCCAAGGCGGCGGCGGCTCGCGGTGGCCCGACCAGCCCACCACCCGGCATGAAAGGCGGCTGGCTGGGCAACCTCGGCAACCTCGGCAACTTTGACGGTATGGTCGAGCGCATCACCGACACGGTGGAACGGGCCTTCGACGGCTCGCCCGCCGCCAGCCGCTCTACTGATGACCGGGGGGCGCCGCGTGCCGGAACCGTCCTGCGCATCGAGATCGAGGACGAAAACGGCGGCAACTACAACGCCAATCTGCCGCTGAGCCTGGCCGCCCATATCCCCAAGATGCTGCCTGCCCACGCCCTCAAAAGCCTGGAGCACGCCGGAATGAGCGCCGAGTCGCTGCAACTCATTCTGGAAAATAACCCCCCGGTGGGGCCGCTGCTGAGCGCCGAGGACCAGAACGGCAACTCGGTGCAGCTCAGCGTCAAGTAGTCGGCGTCAAGTAGTCGGCGTCAAGTAGACTGCGCCATGCCCAGAGCGCTGCCCCTGCCTTTCCCCGACGTGACCGAGGCCCCGCTGGTGACCGGCCTGAGATTTCCCAATGCGGGCATCAGCGTGCAGGGCGAGTTCGAACTCAACGAATTCGCCACCCTGGCCCCCGACAGCCTCGATTTTCTGCGGCTGTACATCAAGGTGCGCGGCAACCTCAAGGAAGTCGAGCGCATCCTGGGCCTGAGTTACCCGACCGTCCGCGCCCGTTTCGACAACCTGCTGCGCTCCATCGGCTACGAGCCTGAGCCCGCCGACCCCCGCGACGAGGTGCTCAGCCAGTTGGAGCGCGGCGCGATCACGCCGGAGGAGGCCGCCAAGAAGCTGCGGCGCTGAGAGTGAACGGAATGACGATGCCCACCGTCTTGTTGCTGTCATCCTGAACGCCGTGAAGGATCTCGCTGTTTAACGACGAGATCCTTCACGGCGTTCAGGACGACAACTCTTACCGGACGGATGCGTCCATCACACTCAAAGGCCAAAGCGGAAGGCCGGGCAGACGTTATGTCGCTCGGCCTGCTTCTTTGTCTCCAGCTCAGGGCTTACTCTTCTTCGGCGACGGCCTGTTCGTTGTACTTGTTCGACAGCACGAAGAAGGTTGGTGCCCACAGACCGACGAAAATGCCGAAGCGCTCGCCGTGGGCACGCTCCTCGACGGTGCCGTCCCTGCCGCCGTTGGTAAACCAGATGATGATCGACGCGAGAATGGACACGAATCCGGCGACGGTCAGGACATTGGAAGTGGTGCGGTTATCCATAGTGATCTCCTTGCGGCGTGGCGTTGGGCGCGGTGCCCGTTGCCTGCCTGGCCCTCGTATTTTAGTCTGAATGGAGCAAGCGGATGACTTTGCAGCTTTACCGACCAAGTGTAGGCCGGATGACGTTCATCTCATCTGGCGGTTCGTCTCATCTTGATGCACTTGTAGACACACCTGCCGTCAGCGGCCCGGCTGAATCTGGGCTGGCTGGTTGCTCACCGTCCTGAACAGGTCAGTGCCGCTCAGCTTCGGCAACACGACGCGCAGGCCGCTGCGCACACTTTCGTAGATGGCGTCCATCAGGCGGTGGTCCTGCACGCCTTCCTCGCCGGGGGTGTACGGCTCGTGGCCCAATCGGATGCACTGCGCGAAGTGATCGACCTCAAGCTGGAACTGGTCGTAATTGGGGAAGCGCACCAGCGTGTCGCCGCCCTCGCCTGAGAGCGTGAGTTTCAGGCCGCTGTACACGAACGCCGGGTCCAGCAGCGCCGCGCCGCCGTCGCCCAGCACGCGCAGGCTGGTGGTTTTGTCGGCGCCGTAGCTGCACAGGGCACTCGCGATGACGCCGCCGGGAAAACCCAGCATGAAGCTCAGCGATTCCTCGACCTCCGTGAAGCGCGGGTCGTCCGTGGGCTGGTGCTGTGCGGCGAACACCCATTCGGGCTCCCGACCCGTCAGAAAGCGCAGGGTGTTCAGGCAGTAGATGCCCACGTCCATCAGCGGGCCGCCGCCTGAGTGCTTCAGTTTCAGGCGCCAGGTGTCGGCGGTGGGTTCGACCTGGGTATGGGCGCTGCTCAGCAGCTTGACCGCGCCCAATTTGCCCTCGGCAATCGCCCTCTTGGCGGCCCAGTGTTCCGGCGTGTACTGGATGCGGTACGCCGCCATCAGCCTGACCCCGGCGGCTTTGCAGGCGGCCACCATCGCCTCAGCGTCCTGGGTCTTGGAGGCCAGCGGCTTTTCGCACAGGACGTGCTTGCCCATTCTGGCGGCCCGCTCGACGAAATCGCGGTGCAGATTGTTGGGCAGCACGATATACACCGCCTGCACGTCGCTTCGCGTCGAGAGCTGTTCGAAGTCGTCGTAGACGTAGGCGTCGGCGTCGGTGAGCCCGGCGGCCCCGGCGACGGCCCGGCCCTTGTCGATATCGCTGGTGACCACGGCGGCCAGGTAGGCGTGTTGGCTGGTTCGCAGCGCCGGAATCAGCGCCTCGGAGGTCAGTTCACCCAGGCCGACGACGGCGTAACCGACGCGCTCCCGCTGGGGTTCGGGGTTGGGAACGGAGGGCGGGGCGCTGGAAAGTGGAGGGTTGGGCATGGTTCTCCTTGAGCGCCGCCAGGTAGAGGCCGGACGACGCCACAAGGTTAGGTTGCGCCGCCCTGAGCTGGATACGCCGCCCCTGGGAAGTCCTTTAGAGAGGCGCAGTTCTTCAAGGAGGCGCGTAAAGTTGAGGCGCGACAATACGCTGTCGTCCTGAGTGCAGTGAAAGGTCTCTGACGGCGCAGCCCTCTGCGGCGCTCAGGCTGAACACTGTTCGAGTTGCAAATGTCGAGGGGCGGCTGGCCGGATCAAGGTCACGACATCCCACACGTACAGCCTGCGCCCTTCGCGCACACGATTTCAGATTTACGACTTCAGATAATGCCGCCGCCCAACATCAGCCGCAGCCCGGCCAGCAGCAGCACCACGCCGCACAGGATCAGGCCGGGGCGACTGTTGCCGATGGCGGCGACAACTAGGCCCACGATGCCCAGCGGCAGCGTGATGAACCAGTTGGTCCAGCCGAAGAAGGGAATCAGGCCCAGCAGCAGACCCAGGGCGGCCAGGCAGCCGACGATGACCGAAGCGACACTCATGCCCAGGAATACCGCAGTCTGCCCCCGAACGTTCCCGCAGTCGGCCTTAAGCTCAGCTTTAAGAAAGCGTTGGATGAGCCAGCATTTGAGGTGAACACCGCCCAAAACAAACGCCCTCCGGTATCGGGAGGGCGCTTTTATGGTTGATGCCGGGTCCATCACGACCCATCCGAAAGTTGACTCTGAGCACACTCACGGCGCTCCCGTTCCGGTGAAGACATAATACGCTGCCAGCGTAGCAAGAGAATGTAATTTAGGTTTGCATAGCTGCATAGCTCCGTCGGCTGCCCTCCAGGCCAAAGGGGAGGGTCAGGTGAGGGTGCTGAACGTGCTCAGTTCGCCCCGGCTGGCGCTGGCCTGCGCTTTGAGGGCGAAGTCCCGGTTTGCCCAGAGCTGCCAGAGGTTGACGACCTGCGCCGCCGCAGAAATCACCAGAGCCAGCCAGCCTACCGGGGAGCGGCCCAGCGGGCTCTGGCCCATGTCCTGCGGCGTGAAGAGTGAAGAGACCAGCAGCAACGCCGTGAGCACCATCTGAACGACGAGCCACACCGAGAGTCTGGCGGTGGTCTGCCGCACCCTCGGTAGATTCACGGAGTCCGCTTTCGATTGGGCGGCCTCGCTCAGTGCGCCTGTCCAGAGCAGATACGCGCCGGTCATGGGGTAGACGATCAGGAGGGCCGCTGCGCCGACGATCAAGCCGATGCCGAGGCTGATCCTGGTTACCCCGCTCAGCTCAGGTAAGATCGACCCGCTCACCACGAGCAGCAGCAGACCAGCAAGTCCGACCAGGCCAGCGATCACCAGAATGACGATCTGCGTCACCTGGAGCCACGTCTGAACCACGCGGCTGGACCGGGCCAGGGTCGAGACCGGCGTCAGGCGGGCGATGTCGCCGACCCAGTTGCGGTAGGCGACGGTTCAGAAGGCGTTGATCGTCAGCCCGATCAAGCCCACCCACACGTTTGCAGCGGACACGGAGCTGGTTAAACTGGCGAAGATACTGGACGCGGCGCCCAGCACCAGGCCAGCGATCAGCAGCGTTCTGAGGAGAGGTGCAGATTGTTGCATTGCCACATTATAACCTGGATCTGGTTGGAGCCTCGCGCCGGATAAGCCAGGCCGGATAAGCCAGATCGCGTAGGCTCACGTTTTGCTCCGCAGCTCGGCGCTGTCCACACTATAGGTATGACTGACATCACCGCGCTTCACGTCCGCGATTTTCAGCTCCCAGACGCCGCTCAGGTCGCTCGACTGGTCACGGCCAGCGTACACGGCCACTGGACCTACACGCCCGAACAGTTCAAGGTGTCCACAGCGCCGGAAAGCTTCCGTCTCGTCGCTGCCGCTCAGCAGGTCCAGGCCACGCTGGGCGTTTCGCCGTTCGGAACCCCCTTGCCCGGCGCCTACCGCCTTGATTTCGCCGGGAACGCCGCCCACTTCAACGCGCTCTATACCCTGGCCCTGACCCGGCTGCCGCAACACGCCCCGGTGGTCGGCGTGGCCCGTGAGGATTTCAGCCCCCAGATGGCCTTCTTCGCCGCCGCCGGGTTTCGCAACGCCTGGCAGTCCTGGGGCGCCCACCTGGACCTGAACCGCTTCGACTTCGCCGCCTTTCAGAAGCTCGAAGAGCGGCTCTTTCTGGACGGTTACGAGGCCGAAATGCTCAGCAATACGGCCCCTGACACCGATTGGGCCGACCTCCACGCCCTGAGCCTTGAAGCCGTGGCCGACGCGCCCCGCAACCCGACCACCACGCCGGACGCCCTCAGCCTGGAGGAATTGCGGGCCGTGATTCTGCAAGGGGAAACGGCGTTTGTGGCGCGGCTGAAGGGCGAAATCGTGGCGTTCACGCGCCTGACCCTGCGCCCCGAACACAAGCACGCCGAAACCGAGCATACCGCCGTCGCTCGCGCTCACCGCAGCCGGGGCCTGGGCACGCTGGTTGGGGCGCGTTCGCTGGCCTGGGCGAAGGCTCAGGGCCATACGGAGGCGAGTACCGGGGGCACCGTGCTCAACCAGGCCATGCTGAAGGTCAATCACCGCCTGGGCTACGTGCCGGAGCCGATGTGGGTCACGTGGCTGCGGAGCTAAAGGCATCGACCGTCAGGCTTGGCAGGCGGGCGACCAGATTAGCGTCGCCAGCTTACTTCGGACACCCTTTCGGCGCTACCAGCTTCAGCGTGCCGTCTGCGCTACGCCTCGCCTCCAGCCAGGGCAGCATCTTCAGCGGCACGTAGATGCGGCTCGCCTCGAAGTACGGGGAAACATCGTAAAGGCGCAGGTCCACAGTGTTCACGCCGCCGATGGTCGGAGCCGAGCCGTGAGCCTCCTTCTCGCCCACCCGGAAGGTCACGCCGCTGATGTAGAAGACGTTCCAGATACGGTCGGCGCTCACCTCCTGATTCAGCACACTCCCCACGTACCGGATCGGCAGATACACCTCGCCGCCGCGCAGCACGGGCGTCAGCGGGGAGCTTGTCACCTGGTCTCGGTACGGCACCGGCACACCCGCCTTGAGCACAGTCGTCGCCGGATAGCACAGCGGAGCGGCCAGGGCGCAGGGTGAGCACGTCAGAGCCAACAGGAGCAGATGCTTCATCCATCCATTCTGGTCGTGCCCGGCTGACCCGTCGTGAGTAACTTGGAGGCTACTTCTTCCTTTTCGCCGCGTACAACTCCACTCCGCCCGCCTTCTCAAACGCTGCCTCCAGCTCGGCCAGCGGCTGCTCCGGCTGGCTGGTGGCGTCGCCCGGCAGCGTGTGGGCGAAAACTTCGGTGGCGTCGGGATACCCGTCCCCGTCGGCGTCGCCGTTGGCGGCCAGCACGGTGTACAGCACCGCGCCGAATTTCGCTTTGGGATCAGCCTGGAAGCCGTTCTGGAGCGCCTGGCCGAAAGAATTCCAGGGTGCGCCACCTTTGGCGTTCACGTGGCAAAACGTGCAGGCCATAACCCCGGCGCTGTACTGCCACAGCGGCTCGCCCTCATCATAGTGGAGCTGGGGAATCGCCTGGAGCCGGAAGGCAGGCATGGCCAGGGCGGGCGCCAGTGTCAGCAGCGCCACAGCCAGCCAGAGCTTCGGGGTGGTCTTCACCTTCAGTTCAGCCACTTCGGCCCCGCGAAGGTGCCGCCCAGGATGTCGTTCGAGTTGAGGTTCAGCCAGGTATCGAGGGCGCTGGCGTAGACGCCCCGGAAATCCTGCTTAAATCGACCAGGGCCACGGCCATGCTGCCGTCAATGTCGTTGAGGAGGGAGTCCAGGGTGATTTTTACGTGATCCGGAAGTGCTCAGACCAGGTGAATCAGACCAGGTGAATCAGACCAGATGAAGACGCCGCAGGACGCGCCCTGATGCGCTGGGGCCAACGCCGCCTGACCCTGGACTGACGCCCGCTTAAGGTTTCCTCATGCCCGGCTTAGGGCGCGTCATACCCGGCACGCTAGGCTGCTTGACATGAAACCAATCCCGTTGATGACCAGGGCCGCTTTGATGCTCGGCGCCGCCCTGAGCGTGGGCGCCCTCGGCGGCGCCTCGGCAGGGCGGCTCTCGCCGGGCCTGCTGACCAAGGCCCGCGCGGGCGACAACACCCCGACCGGCGTGATCGTGCGCTTCGGGGTGGCCAACAACGCCCAGGGCCGCGAACTGTTCAAGAACCTGCGCGTGCAGCTTCAGGCCTCCGTCGCCAAGCTCGGCTCCGACGCGGGTTTTGTCAATCAGGCGCTCCAGGGGGGCACGGCGCTGTGGCTCGATCAGTCGATCTACCTCAAGCTCTCGCCGGTGCAGGCCCGCGTGCTGGCGACCCTGCCCATCGTGGACGAGGTGTTCGAGAACTTTCAGGTGAGCTTGCCCCGTGTGGCGGCCCAGAGCGCGTCCGGCGCTCCGGCAGGCACGCCGTACCAGCTCTCGGCCATCGGCGCGGCGGCGACGCGGGCAGCCGGACTCAGGGGCGGCGGGGTGCGCATCGGCCACCTCGATACCGGCATCGACCCCAACCACAGCGAGTACGCCGGTAAAATCGCCGCCTACGCCGAGTTCAACGCCGACGGCGACAAGGTGGCGAACTCTGCGCCGCACGACTCCAGCAACCACGGCACCCACACGGCGGGATTGCTGGTCGGCAACACCGTGGGCGTGGCGCCCGACGCCCGGCTCATCAGCGCCCTGGTGCTGCCCGGCGGCGAGGGCACCTTCGCCCAGGTGATCGCCGGAATGCAGTGGGTGCTCGACCCCGACAACAACGCCGATACCAACGACGGCGCCAATGTGGTCAGCATGAGCCTGGGCCTGCCCGGCACCTACCAGGAGTTCGTGCCGCCGGTTCAGAACATGCTCAAGGCGGGCGTGATCCCGGTGTTCGCCATCGGCAATTTCGGCCCCACGGGCGGCTCCACCGGCAGCCCCGGCAACATCCCCGACGTGATCGGCGTCGGCGCGGTAGATCAGAATGGCGCCGTGGCCTCGTTCAGCTCACGCGGCCCGGTGGCCTGGACCGGCGCCTACAACGGCACCTTCGTCAAGCCGGACGTGGCGGCGCCCGGCGTGGCGATTACCTCCAGCTTTCCGGGCGGCGGCTACGGCTCGCTGTCGGGTTCCTCGCAGGCCGCACCCATCGCGGCGGGCGCGGTGGCGGTCATGCTCGGTGCCAAGCCCGGCACCAGCCCCGACGCCATCAAGAATGCCCTGTTCAGCAGCGCGTCGAACGGTGGCCAGAAGAACAACAACACCGGCTACGGCGTCATCAATCTGCCGGGTGCCCTGGGTAAGCTGGGCGTGAACGTCCAGGCGCCTGCCCCGGCTCCGGCACCCGCACCGCAGCCTGCCCCGGCCCCAGCTCCGACACCGGCCCCGGCTCCTGCGCCCACTCCGGCACCAGCTCCGGCTCCCCAGCCTGCCCCGGCTCCGCCCCCCCAGCCCGCACCCGCGTCCCCCACGCCTCCGGCGGGCTACACCCTCTGCACGCTGGAAGGCGGAAGTTGCAACAACGTGGCCAACAAGGACGTGGCCTTCGGCGCCGCTGGCAAATACATCTTCGGTGTCAACGACGCCTCGCCCACGCTGCTGTGTACGGTCAAGGAATGGGGCGGCAACGATCCGGCACCGGGCCAGCTCAAAGGCTGCTTCGTGAAAACGGCCAGCGGCCAGGCGCCCGCGCCGCAACCGGCACCCACTCCGGCTCCGCAGCCTCAGCCCGCTCCGCAACCGGCCAACGGCAAACGTCCCACCGTGCTCCTCGTCGATGACGACCGGGGCCAGGGTCCGGACGTGACCGCCGCCCTGCGCGACGCCGTGAAGGCCAACGCCGCCTCCGCCTTTCGCTGGGACGTACAGAGCCAGGGGCCGGTGCCGCTGTCTGAGATGCGCAAGTACAACGTGGTGCTGTGGCTGACCGGTGAGCAGTACGACGGCACCATCACCGCCCAGGATCAGGGCAACCTGGCGCAGTACCTCGATGGCGGCGGCAAGCTGATCGTCAGCGGGCAGGATGTGGGCTACGACATCGGCGAGACCGGCTTTTACAAAAACTACCTCAAGACCCAGTTCGTGGCCGATTCGGCGGGCACCAGCAAGTTCGTCACCAGCGGTCCGCTGGGCAACGCGGGCTACACCCTCAACGCCGAGGGCAGCACCCAGAACCAGTTTTACCCGGACGTGATCGCCGACATCGGGGGCGCCAGCGTGGCGGCCACCTGGGGCAGCGCCGGAGCCAACGCGGGCACCATCCAGGCCCAGAGCATCCGCACCGACAGCAACCGCAGCCGCGCCCAGGCCAAAGCCGCCGATCCGCGCGGCCTGGTCAAAGAGGTCACGGCCCAGACCCTGCGCCAACTGATCGCCCAGGCGGCCAGCGGCAACGGCAAGGTCCGCCAGCCACCCGTGCGCGCCCAGTCGGCGGGTCAGCCTGCCGGGGCCATCGTGCTCAACGACGCAGGCCGCTACCGCACCGTCAACATGGGTTTTGGCCTGGAGGGACTGAGCCCGTCGGCGCGGAGTGCGTTGCTGAAGGCGGTCTTCGACTGGTTGATGAGGTAAGGGAGTAGGTAGTGGGGAAGCCCGCTCTCCGTAATGGGGGGGTGGGCTTTTCGCTGCTGGCGACAGGCAAAGTCAGGGCAGCGCAAGGTCGGTATCCGGGCCAGGTGGGTAAGGATGACCCAGAAGGCGGCCCAGCGCCAGCATCTGGCCCTTGTGATGGAATTCGTGGGTGATCGGGTGCAGCACCAGCCAGCGCTGGGTTACGTGCAGCGGGTCGTACGGTCCGTCCTGTACAGTGATCGGCGCGTCCAGGTCGGTGAAGCGTCCGAAGGCCGTCTCCAGCACGTCGTTCACCTCGCGGAATTGTTCGCGTAGCGCCGAAACGTCTTCAAAACTCTCAGCGTCAATCCATGGTCCGTTCCGATTGAGACCCAGGCCGCGCTGGCCCACCCACAGAAGATAACAATCGGCGATGTGCGCCTGGATATTCCGCAGACTGCCGTAAGCAAAGTCCGGGTGCTCGGTGCTCAATACGCCGGGTGGGAGGGTTTCCAACCAGGCAAAGACCCGCTCGCGCGAACCCTTGACCCAGGAATACAACAGCCGCAGTTCGTCATTCATCTTGTTTTCTCCTCACGCCACGTCCTCGTCGAGCATCGCCACCTTGCCCCTGGGCAGCCAAACGTTCACGGTCGTCCCGTGTCCCACCTCGCTCTCGAACCAGATGCGGCCCTCATGGGCGTCCACGATGCTGCGGGCAATCGCCAGGCCCAGTCCGGCGCCGCCCTGGTCACGGCTGCGTGACTCCTCGACGCGGTAGAAGCGGTCAAACAGCCGCTCCAGGTGCTCCGGGGCGATGCCGGGGCCGTCGTCGCTGACGCTCAGGCGCACGCCGTCCTCGCCGCGTATACCCCTGTCTGCGCGGCTGCTCAGCTCGACCCGTGTGGACCCGGCCTTCAGCGCGTTGCTGACCAGGTTAATGATGACCTGCTTGAGCCGGTCCGGATCGCCCTCCAGCGCCTCGTCGCTGCCGGTCACGTTCAGCACGGCGTTCTGGGCCTGGGCCAGCGGCTGCAACTCGCGGGCGATGTCGCCCATCAGTAGGGTGGGCAGCACCGGCTGGCGCCTGAGCACCATCACGCCGCCGTCGGAGCGGGCCAGGTCCAGCAGGCTGCTGATCAGATTGGTGAGCCGCTCGGCCTCGCTGCGAATAATCGTCAGGCTTTCGCGCTGGCCCTCGCTGGGGTCGGTGCGGCGCAGCAGGTAGCTGGCGTGGCCGCTGATGGCCGTCACAGGGGTCCGCAACTCGTGGCTGGCGTCGGAGGTAAAGCGCCGCTGGGCCTCGAACGAGCCTTCCAGTCGCCCCAGCATCCGGTTGAGCGACTGGGCCAGGGCCTGCACCTCGTCCTGGGTGGGCGGCTCCGGCACGCGGGCGCTGAGGTTCTTGCCGCCGATCAGCTCGGCGGCCCGCTGCACCTGCCGCAGTGGCCTGAGCGCCTGCCCCGACAGGACGTAGGCGCCCCCGCTGCTGATGAACAGCCCGGCGATAAACAGCACCAGCATCAGCGAACGCAGCCGGTCGAGCGTGTCGTAGGTGCCCTGGAGGCTGCGTCCCACGTACACCAGTGCAGGCTGAGTCTCGTCGGTGTTCTCGATGATGGATTTGCCGGTCTGGACCTCGGTCAGTTGCACGTACACCTGGGTCGGCACCGGTTCCTCGAAATCGGCCTGGGTCGCCGTGGTCAGCTCCAGGCCCCGGTCCGGGTTGCTCAGCAGCTCCAGCAGTTGCTCGTCGCTGAGCACCACCGGCGAGCCCTGGGTAATGCCGGAATTGACCGGCTTCTCGCGCTGCATCCGGCGCAGAAAGCTCAGCTCCTTCTGGCGGTCCTGGGCGCTGCCCTGCAACTCTTTTTGAATCACCTCGATGCTGGGAAACAGAAATTCGACCTGCACGCGGTAGTTGGGGAAGTTCTGGCGCAGCTTCGAGAGCGTCGGGCTGGGCGAGGTGCCGGTCTCACCGTCGCCCGGCGTCAGGGTCAGCCGGGTGATCTGACCGAAGGTATTGCCCCGCAGGTCTTCTTTGATGCTGCCGATCAGGCGGTTGCGCATCAGCCCCAGCACCAGCACCGCCAGCAGCAGCAGCAGCGCCGTGAGCAGCACCGTATAAAACAGCGTCAGCCGCCCGCGCAGGGTCACGAGGGCGGCTCACACGAGGGCGGTTCACTCAGTCTGGCCAACATGGGCTCAGTCTAAGGGTAGGTGATGAAGACCTGCCTCCAATACCCGTCTCGGCAGGGCGTCATTCCTCGCGCAGCACGTAGCCGACGCCGCGCACGGTATGAATCAGCCGTCGTTCGCTGCCCTCTTCGAGTTTGCGGCGCAGGTAGCCGATGTAGACGTCCACCACGTTGCTGCCGCCGGTATATTCGGGCCAGACCTTTTCCTCGATTTCAAAGCGGCTAAACACCTTGCCGGGATTGCGGGCCAGCAGTTCCAGCAGCTCGAACTCCTTGGCCGACAGCTCGACGCGCCGCCCGCCCCGGAAGATCTCGCGCCCATCTAAGTTCATGACCAGATCGGCGACGCGCACCTCACCGGTCACGGCGGGGTTGACCCGGCGCAGGTGGGCGCGCACGCGGGCCAGCAACTCCTCGATGGAAAAGGGCTTGATGAGGTAGTCGTCGGCGCCGGAATCCAGGCCCTCCACCTTGTCCTGAATGCCGTCCTTGGCGGTCAGGATGATGATGGGGGTGTTGGAGGTCTTGCGCACCCGGCGGGCCACTTCCAGGCCGTCGAGCACCGGCAGCATCAAATCGAGGATCACCAGATCGGGGTTGACTTCGCGGAATTTGGACAGGCCCGTCACGCCGTCGAAGGCGACCTCGGTGGCGTAACCCTCGGCGGCCAGCTCCAACTCGATAAAGCGGGCGATGTCTTTTTCGTCTTCGATGACGAGGACAAGCGGCTTTCGTTCCATGCTTCTACCCTACGGCCCATTCTCATGAGAAGGCCCGCGTAGGGCTTAACTGCTTTTCATCTGGAGGGCCTGGGCAGCGGTCAGCACGGCGTTTGCTGCTGGTAAATAGGGGCGGTAGGCCCGGTGGTCCAGTCCGGTGCGCGGTTGCGGTGCAGGCCAGGGTTTCGCCGGGTGCCCGCGCCGCGCCGCGCCCGCCACAGCCGCCGCGCCCGCCACAGCCGCCGCGTTGGCCTCGCCCGCGTCCCGTAAGCTCAGCACGGCGTAGTGGCTCCTGCCGAAAGCCGGGAGAGTGCCGCCTTTCTCAGTCTCCAACCGGCGCTGGGTTAGGCTGGACCCATGAACACCACGGCCCTCCTGAGCACCGCACTGCAAACCTTCCTGACCATGCTGGTGGTCATGGACCCCATCGGCCTGGCGCCGCTGTACATCGGCCTGGCCGGGGACCGCCCGGCGGTTGATCGCCGCGCCATCGCCCTGAAAGCCTCGCTGGTGGCGGGCGGCATCATTCTGGTGTTCGGGCTGCTGGGCAAGCCGCTGCTCGACCACCTGGGCATCGACCTGAGCGCCTTTCGGGTGGCGGGCGGCATCCTGCTGTTTCTGATCGCGCTCGATATGGTCTTCGCACGCGGCAATCCCAGCCGTGAGAACGCGGGCGAGGAACACGAGGCCCAGACCCGGCCCGACATCAGCGTGTTTCCGCTGGCGATTCCGCTGATCGCCGGGCCGGGCACGCTGGCCAGCATCATGATCCTGGCGGGCGGCGCACACGGCAACCCGCTGCTGCTGAGCGCCGTGTTCGTGGTGACGGCGGGCGTGCTGCTGCTGTGTTACCTGGCGCTGAGGTTATCCGGCCAGATCGCCCGCGTGATCGGCGAGTCGGGCGTGCATGTCGTCACGCGGGTGCTGGGCGTGCTGCTGGCCGCGCTGGCAGTTCAGTACGTCGCCGATGGGGTGCGGGGCTTTCTCGGCGCTTGAGCGCCGCACCATCAGACTGAGCAATTGAGCCTCCCAGGCGGCACTTTCCGGTGGCCTGCCTGCTGGTCAATGGGCCTAAGCCGTTCGGCGCAACATTTTTTCGGCGATTTGACACTAAACTGACGCCATGAACGGGCCAGAGATATCTCCTGTGCCTGTACGGGTGGCTTTGAACCTGAACGTGCCGCGCGTGCTGGTGCTGAACGCTTCTTTTGAACCGCTGCACGTTACCAGTGCCAAGCGGGCCATCACCCTCATTCAGTACGGCGTCGCCGAGGTGCTGGAAAACAGCGACGACGTGGTGCGCTCCCCCAGCACCGTGCTCAGCGTGCCCAGCGTGATCCGCTTAAGGCGCTACATCCGCCGCCCCCGCGTCCACCCGATTCCGTTCAACCGCCGCAATGTCTTGCGCCGCGACGCCTACACCTGCCAGTACTGCGGCGACAAGGCCGACCTGACCCTTGACCACGTGCATCCCCGCTCACGCGGCGGGCGCCACGGCTGGGAGAACGTGGTGGTGGCCTGCCGCCCCTGCAACCAGCGCAAGGGCGACCGCACGCCCGAAGAGGCCGCCATGCCGCTGCGGCTGCGCCCGCGTGCCCCCAGCTTCGGTTTCTACGCCCAGGGCCAGTTCGCGCAGGACCGCCACGAGTGGCACAAGTATCTGGGGAACTGAGGGGGAGGCTTGTGGCGCGTGGCTTGTGGGAAAAGATTTGGGGAGTGAGGGGAGCGCCGACGCCAGTGGAAGCTGGGTCGGCGTTTTTCTGTGGGTGATTCCACTCGCCCCGCCAGAGTGCGATCATGGATCATGTTCAAGTTCACGACAACGGCGCTGCTTGCCGCGCTGACCTTTTCTCACGCATCGGCTCAGTCCTCGCTAGCACCTATCCCTGCCGACCCTGCCTGGACGCTGAGCTGGAGCGACGAATTCAA
>NZ_JANYGJ010000131.1 GCF_025362455.1 Deinococcus sp.
GCCCGCGTCCAGGCGCTGAGCGAGCCCACGCCGATGAAGCGCTCGCGGGCGCGGGTCAGCGCCGTGTAGGCCAGATTGCGCGAGAGCATCGGCATGTGGGCCTCGTGCAGCACGCCCAGCACCGTGCCCCACTCGCTGCCCTGGGCGCGGTGGACCGTCAGCGCGTAACCGAGCTGGAGGTTGAACAGCTCGGCGCCCGCCAGTTCCACGACGTTGCCATCGAAATCGATCTGCAACTTGCCCCGGTCCTCGCGCAGCACGGTGCCGAGGGTGCCGTTGAAGACCTCGTTCTGGTAGTCGTTCTTGGTCTGCACCACGATGTCGCCCGCCCGCGCCTCGCTGTCGGCAATCCGCACGCCGCCCTGGCCGGGGTTAAAAATGCCCTGGAGGTGGTGGTTGAGCATCTCTACCCCCAGCGGACCTTTACGCATGGGGGTCAGCACCTGGACCTTGCCCGGCCCACCCAGCTCGCGCACCAGCATCGCCACCCGCCGCGCCCCCACGTCGGCCTCAGTGGCGACGTGGTGCAGCTCGGCTGGCCCCCAGCTCGGCGCCTGACCGTGCAGCAGGTCGTGCGCCGCCCGGATGATCGGGTTCTGCGCCGCCTGACGGTAGACCTGATCGAGCCGGATGGTCGGGGCCACCTGCGAGACGGCGTGCAGCGGCAATCCCGCGTCCACCGGGGGCAACTGATCGGTGTCGCCCACCAGCAGCACGCGGGCGCCGGGGGCCACGGCGGCGAGCAGGCTGAGCATCAGCGCGTCGCCGCACATGCTCACCTCGTCCACGATGATGAGGTCGTAGGGTGCCGGTTCCAGGTGGTTGTGCCGGAAGCCCTCCGGGCCGTAGCCGAGCAGGCGGTGAATGGTGCTGGCGCTGCGGCCCGTCAGCTCGCCCAGCCGCCGCGCCGCCTTGCCGGTGGGCGCACATAGGCCGACTTCCAGGCCCAGCGACTCGGCCAGGTCGGCGACGGCCCGCGTGGTGGTACTCTTGCCGGTGCCGGGGCCGCCGGTCAGGACGATCAGCCGGTGATACTGCATCAGCTTGAGCACGCTGCCCTGCTGCTCGGAGAGGGCGCCCCTGGCCGTGCCGGGCACCGACCAGTCCCCGGTGGGCGGCGTGTTGATGAGGGTACGGATGGTGCTCGCCAGCCGTTTCTCAGCCCGCAGGACTTGAGGCAGATACACCCGGCCCGCGTCGTCTTTCAAGCGCCCCAATTCGATGGCGTTGTCGAGGGCCAGCGTCGCCTGACCCTCCGAGACGCGGGCGTAGTGGGCCACGCCCTTCTCGGCGCGTTCACGCGGCATGAAACTGTGGCCGCCCTGCTGCGCGGCCTGCTGCATGGCGTACACCGCTGCGGCGGTCAGGCGGCGCGGGTCGTCAGTGGTCATGCCCTGTTCCTGGGCCAATTTGTCGGCGCTCAGAAAACCGATGCCCTCGATCTCGGTCAGGGCGTAGATGTCGGCCTGGAGGCGTTCGGTGGCCGTGACCCCGAAGTGTTTGATGGCCCGCTGCGCCTGCGAGATGGTCAGGCCCAGGCCCTGGAGCGAGGCCAATGTGCGGCGCTCGCCGCCCTGGGCGCTCCAGCTCTGGGTCATTTTAAAGAGGGTGCTCTGGGTCACGCCCGGCACCTGAAGCAGCTTCTCCGGGCTGTCGGAGAGCACGTCGAAGGCCGCCGGGCCGAAATACTTGGCGATTCGTTTGGCGAGCACCTTGCCCACGCCGCCGACGCGGGCCTCTAAGTAAGCGGCCACGCCCTCTTCGCTTAAGTCGGCGGGCACGGCCTCCAGAATCATGTTGAGCACCTTGTACTGGTAGCCGTACTCGCGGTGCTCCTCCATCGACACGTCCGCCGTGAAGCTGTCCCCGGCGTCCAGCGGCGGCATCATCCCCACCACGGTGGCGTCGTCGTCCTGACCGTCTTCGTTTTTGAGGGTCGCCGACATGACCGTAAAACCGCTCTCGGCCCGGAAACGCACCTTGTTGACGCTGCCGGTCACGCGCAGCCGCTGGGGGCCGTCCTGTACGGCGGCAATCGGGGCGAGCGGCGAGGCGGCGTTCATTCTGCTCGGAGCATATCAGCTTGCCCCGGCGGCGTCTGGGTGGGAAGGGGGAAGTGAGAAGTGGGGCGCGGCTGCGCCGCTGGTGGGGAGTGGGAAGTGGGCAGGGACCGAGGGCGCAATCACTGGCCCGGCACCTGGCTGAACCGCGAAGCCGAAAGCGTCCCCCATCTGTTCCCACTTCCCACTTCCCACTTCCCACTACCTCACCCTGTTGCGCCCCGCCCGCTTGGCCTCGTACAGATGCTGATCGGCGCGGGCGAACAGGGTGGTGACATTCTCGCCGCTGCGGTGGGTGGCAGCGCCCAGACTGACGGTCACGTTCAGCCCGGCGAGGGGGCGCCCTGCGATATCGGCCCGCATCCGCTCTGCCACCGCCAGGGCGTCAGGCTGAGATAGGGGCACCACCACCAGGAATTCCTCGCCGCCCCAGCGGCCCACCACGCCGCCGCCCGCTGCCCGCGCCAGGCGCCGGGCCACCGAGCGCAGCACCTCGTCGCCCTTGCTGTGGCCGTGGCGGTCGTTGATGGCCTTGAAGTGGTCGATGTCGCAGACCAGCAGGCTCAGCGGGGTTGTGTGGCGCAAAGCGCGGGCCAGACTGCGCTCCAGGTGGTCCTCCAGGGCGGCGCGGCCCATCAGGCCGGTCAGGGCGTCCTGGCGGGCCAGGGCCAGGGCGCTGCGGCTGCTGGCCTGCATCCGGCGCGACCTTTCCAGCGAGGAGCTGAGGGTGTAGCCCAAGACGGTCAACAGCAGCGAGGCCAGCGCCAGATTGAGCCAGGCTCCCCTGAGTGCCAGCGAGGCCGGAAAGTGCTCGCTCAGCGCCAGCAGCAGCAGCGCCCCCACCAGCCCCACCACCACCAGCCCGGTGCGAGAGCCGAGAAACAAAAACACCTCCACGATGAGGGCCGGGGTCCACAGGCTCAGGCCGCTGGGCAGGGCCGCCGAGCGCAGGGCGTGTTGCAAGTCGAGCAGCGCCACCGGCAAGAACACCAGCAGCCCCAGCGTCACCGTGACCTCTACCGGAACCCGCCGCGCCGCCGCCAGCACCGTCAGGGCAGCGACCAGCGCCAGCGGCCACCACAGCGCCGGATTGCGCAGCCCGGCAGGCGAGGCCGCCACGACCAGCCCCAGCAGCGAGCAGGCGATGAGCAGCAGCGTAAGCAGCAGCAACTTGCGGCGACTTCCGGGCGAAAAGAATTCAGGACTCAAGGCAAACGGCGGCATCAGGCGTCCCGGCATCCTAGAGCATCGCCGTGAGCGCGTAAAAGAACTGTGACCCCCGCCCCCCCGTCAGTTCAAGGTCCGCTGAGGGAGGTGGGAGAGTGGGAGGCGGTGCGCGGGGACAGATAGTCGTTTCTCGGCAGTCTGGGGCTGGCCGGTATGACCCCCACCCGCTGCGCGGGAGCCCTCCTCTCTTCGAGGTGTACCACGCAAAAGGGAGCCGAAAGACTACGCCCCACAGGCATTCGCTCTTTCGCCTCCCTGTTGAGGGGCTGGATGATGCACGCAAGTCTCTCATCTTTGTCCTTGCGCCAACTTTTGCCAGATGCCCTTTTTCTTAAACCGCGCTGGGAGGGCGTTTGCGTCACCCATCTCCCAACCTTTCCCACAAGGGAAGAGGAGCTAAAAACACTGTGTCCATCGGCATCGCCGAGTTTATGAGAGAGATACGTGCATCACCCAGCTTTTGAGGGGAGGTGGCTGCGCAGCAGACGGACTCGTAGAGCTGCGGAGCAGAGGGGTCGTACCGAGCGCCCCCCCAAACTTCCTGCCCATTTCCCTCATTCGCTTTTCCCGCGCCCCGCCTCCCCTGTCCCGCCTCCCAGGCCCTTCACCCACCGGCGCTCTATACTCCCGGCGTGCCCGTGCTGATCTTCTCCGCGCCAATCCTTTCTGTGCCGATGCTCGCCGCCGCCGTGCTTCCGGCTTCTTTGCTGCTGAGCGTGCCTGACCCCGCCGGGGACGCCACAGGCGACGGCAGTTATCTGCTCTCAACCCGGCCAGGCGTCAGCGCGGCGACGCTCGATCTGCGGCTGCTGCGGGCCGAAGACGTGGGCGGCAAGCTGCAACTGGCGGTGTCGCTGGGCGCCGTGGGCAACCCCTGGAACAGCCCGGCTGGCTTTTCCGGCGTGGTGCTCGACGTGTTCGTCAAAACCCAGGTGGGCGGCGCCCGCGAGCTGACCGGGCTGGGCCTAAGCACCCCCAGTGGTGACGGCTGGCAGGAACACTACCGCCTCGACGGCTTTTCGGCGCAGCACTTCAGCGCCGCCCCCCAGGGCAAACCGCGCTCCGCCGCCGCGCCCCAGGTCAGGCTGGAGGGCACCGATCTGGTGATCGCCACGGACCTGCGGGCCGGGCAGTACAGCTACTGGGTGACGGCCAGCGCCTACACGCCCCTGAGCCCGGACGGCTACCTGCGCCCCGGCGGCGACACGGCGGTGGGCCTGCGCAGCGCCCGCGAGGGCAGCCCCGTGCCGCTCGACGTGCTGCTGAGCGGCGACCAGAAAGCCGTCTACGCCACTGCCGAGCTGAGCGCCGTGGGCACCGTGCGCGACGAGCGGGCGCTGCACCTGCTGTGGGCGGCGCTCAGCGCACTGGTGGTGGCGGTCCTGGCCGGAATCGTGGCCTGGCGCCGCCGAAGTTGAAACCGGAGCGGGCCGGGGCGCTGTGGGTATTGGCCGCCGCCTGCCTATGGGGCCTGCTGGGCATCTTCGGCAAGGCGCTCCAGGCACAGGGCCTTTCTCCGCTGGAGGTGGCCTTCTGGCGGGCGCTGCTGGGCGGGGCCTGCTTCGCGCTGAGTGCCGGGCTGCGGCGCTCACGGCTGCCGCGTGGCCGCGACCTGCTGCTGACCGGGCTGTTCGGGCTGAGCGGCGTGAGCATCTTTTACGGCAGCTACCAGCTCGCGGTGCGCACCGGCGGCGCCAGCCTGGCCTCGGTGCTGCTCTACACCGCCCCGGCCTTCGTGGCGCTGTCGGGCTACCTGATCTGGAAGGAGCGCCTGAAAGCGCGCAGTGTAGCAGCGATCACCCTGACCCTGGGCGGCGTGGCGCTGATCGCGCTGGGCGGCGGGCAGGGCGTGCGCGTCTCGGCCACGTCGCTGAGCTGGGGCATAGTCGCCGGGCTGACCTACAGTTTGTATTACCTGTATGGGCGGGCATTTTTTCGCCGGTACGATCCGCAGGCGCTGTACGCCCTGGCGCTGCCGGTGGGGGCGCTGGGCCTCTTGCCGCTGGTCGAGTTCTCGCCCAAAACCTCGCTGGCCTGGAGCGAACTGGGCGCGGTGGCGCTGCTGTGTACCTTCGCGGCCTACACGGCGTATGGGCTGGGCCTGCGGCTGCTGAACGCCACCCGCGCCAGCGTCATCGCCAGCCTGGAGCCGGTGGTCGCCTCGCTGCTGGCCGCCCTCATCTTCGGTGAGCGGTTGGGGGCATTGGCCCTGCTCGGCGCCGCCGTGGTGGTGGGCGCGGCCCTGCTGCTGAGCACGGGATAGCTGCTGAGCACGGGATAGTCGCCAAGCTTCAAAAAGGGCGCCGAGGACCACTCCGGCCCATCACGCAGGTGTGGCGGTCCCAGTCTTCGGGAAGCCCAGCATGGAGCAGTACTCCGAATTACGCCACGGGGAAAACAGCCTCCCCGCGCCTCCATTCTGCGTCCTGCTCAGTTAAAACTACTCGCTCCGCTCGGTCATAAAAAGGGTCTTTTTATGACATCTGCTCTGGACCTCAAACGACACGCCC
>NZ_JANYGJ010000192.1 GCF_025362455.1 Deinococcus sp.
CACGGTGATGGTGGTCATGATGATGGGCCGGAAGCGCAGCTCGGCGGCCTCGACCAGCGCCTTTTCGATGCTCAGGTGCTTCATGCGGTCCACCACGAATTCCAGGTACAGAATCGAGTTCTTGGTCGCCAGGCCCAGCAAGATGACCATGCCCAGAATGGTGATGACGTCCAGCGAGGTCTTGAACAAAAACAGCGTCCAGACCGCGCCCACGATGGCCAGCGGCACCGGCAGCAGCAGGTACAGCGGGTAACGGAAGCTGTTGAACTGGCTGCCCAGCACCAGGTAGGTCATCAGAATGGCCAGCACCACCACGACGGGGCCGTAGACCACCAGGTCGCCGGTCAGGTTGAGGTTCGAGGCGTCGCCCAGTGTCACGCCGCCGCTGAGAATTCCGGCCTTGGTGGCGTTCTCGATGATCTGGTTTTTGTAGGTAAAGGCGTTGGGGCCGCCCTTGATCAGGTTGATGTCGATGGTGGAGGTGTACGATTTGTTGAAGCGGTTGAGGGTGGCGGGTGCCTGCTGAAGCCGGAAGGCTCCGAGGCTGCTCAGCGGCACGTTGGCGCCCAGGCTCTGCGAATACACCGTCTGCGAGAGCAGCGACTGCTCGTTTTGCACCAGGCTGGGATCGAGCTTGACCACGATGTCCAGCGATTTGTCGCCGTCGCGCAAGCTGCCGCTCACGGTGCCGTCGTTGTAGGTCCGCAGCGCCTGGGCCAGATCCGAAGTGGTCAGTCCGGAGCCGACCAGCGCCGCCTGATTGGGCACGAAGTTGCGCTCCTGGCGGGTGGCACTCAGCGAGCTGTTGACGCTGCTGAGGTTGCGGTCTTTGCCCAGCAGGCGCACCAGGGCGCGGTTGCTCGATTCCAGCACCGCCTGGTTGGGCGCGTTGAGGGCCAGGCTGAGGTCCGCCGTGCCGCCGGGGCCGCCCTGCTCGGCGGCGATGGTCAGGGTGTCGAGGGTGACGCCTGTCAGGGCCTTCTTGATGCCGGTCTGGTATCTGGTCACCAGCTCGTCGATGCTGGGGCGCGTCGTTTTGTCGGTCAGGGTGATGTTTAGTCCGCTCTGCTGCGCCCCGCTGCCCTGCCGGGAGCCGCTGCCCACGCTGGTCGAGACCAGTTTGACATCCGGTTGCGTGAGCAGGTACGCCTCCATCTTGCGGGTGGCGGCGTTGGTCTGCCCCAGGCTGGTGCCCACCGGCAGGCCCAGGTCCGCCGTGATGATGCCGCCGTCGCTCTTGGGCGTGAAGACGAAGCCGACTTTGGTAATCGGAATGGCGATGCTGACCAGGAAGACCACGCCCAGCACAATCGGCAGCCAGTTGCGCGGCAGCACCCAGGCCACCGAGCGGGCGTAGCCGCGCGCCAGCGCCATCACACCGATGTTGACGACGCCGTGCAGGCTGGCGGTGATGGCTTCCAGCAGGCCGTAGAGGACCATCAGCACATAGCGCACCACGCCCAGCACCAGCGGAAACAGCAGCACGGCGGCGAAACGGGCCGGGCCGAGCGGCCTGGCGGCGAAGTTCAGCACCAGCGCGAAGGCGGCGACGCCCAGCAGGCCCCAGGTGCTCAACAACGTCTTGCGCATGAAGGCCCAGCGGATGATTTCGGGGAAGCGGCCCAGCAGCTTGCCGAACTGCCGCCAGGTGATCGGGGTCGGGTCGCTGGTGTAGGCCATGCGCACCGTCAGGAACAGCAGCGATTCCAGCCAGCTCAGGGCGATGGCGGCAATGAGTCCAATCGCGAACTGCCGGAAGAACTGGCCCAGGATGCCCGGCATGAAGCTCAGCGGCACCAGCACGGCCAGCAGCGAGAAGCTGGCGGCGGTGACGGCACTGAACACCTCCGAGCCGCCGTAGAGCACCGAGTTCAGGCGCGAGTAGCCCAGGTCGCGGTAGCGCTGGACGTTCTCGGCCACCACGATGCTGTCGTCCACCACGATACCGATGGCGACCACGATGGCCAGCAGCGAAATCAGGTTGAAGGTGAAGCCGAACAGGCTGTAGAACAGCGGCGCGGCGCTGATCGAGATGGGAATGGCTAGCACCACCGCGAAGACGGTGTTGAGCCGCCCCAGAAACAGCAGCACGACCACGCCCACCGCCGCGATGCCGATCAGGAACTCTTTGAAGGTGTCGTTGACGGTGGCGCGGGTGGTGCGGGTGGTGTCGGAGGCCAGCGACAGGGAGTAGCCGGGCGGCAGCTTGACGCTCTCCATACTTTTACGAACATTGTCGGCCACCGAGACCGAGTTGGTGCCCGACGATTTACGCACATTGAGCAGCACGGCAGGCTGGCCGTTGAGGCGGGCGTAGGTGGTGGCCGCCGCCAGGGTGTCGCGCACGGTGGCCACATCGGCGACCCGCAGGCCGGTCTGGGGGTCCACCACGATGTTGCCGACATCGGCCACGCTGGTCGGCGTGTTGCGGGTCGAAAACCCCACCGAGCTGCCGTTCTGGGTCAGCGTTCCGGCGGGCAGATCGAGCGCCGAGGCGCTGATGGCGGCGGTCAGCCGGGCGGGGGTCAGGTTGTAGCTCTGCAATCTGGCCGGGTCGAGCAGCACCTGAATCTGGCGCTCCGGGCCGCCTGAGACGCCGATGTCGGCCACGCCGCTGACGCGCTGGAGTCTGGGCACCAGGGTATCGGTGGCGTAGGTGGTCACGTCGGCGGCCCGCGCCGTGCCGCCCTGGAGCGCCATGGTCATGATCGGCTGGGCGTTGGGGTCGAACTTCCGAACGATCGGCGCGTCGGCGTCGGCGGGCAGCGTGCCGCGAATGGCCGCCACCGCCTGCGAGACGCTGTTGGCCGCCGAGTTGATATCGGTGCCGTTCTGAAAGGTGACGATGACGGCGCTCTGGCCGCTGACGCTGGTGCTGCGAATGTCGGAGACGCCGGAGATGGTGCTGACCGAATCCTCGATCTTGCGCGAGATTTCGCGGTCCACCTGATCGGGCGTGGCGCCGCTGTAGCCGGTGCTGACCGACAAAATCGGCACCTCGAAGTTGGGCAGCAGTTCCACGCCCAGCCGGGTGGTGCTGACAATTCCGAACAGCACCAGCGCCACGAACACGCCGATGGAGAACACGTACCGCGCCACGCTGAAGCGCACGGCGGGGTTGACGCGCGGGAGTTCGCTGGAGCCGGGTTGTGGGTCGTGGGGTGTGGGGTGTGGGGCAGAGCCGGATTTACCGAGGTCTAGCTTCCCCTGGTCTCCCTTGCGCCTGAAGCCGAATGTGCGCTTGCCGCCGTTGTCGTCGTTCATGGGCTCCCTACCTTCGCAGTGCCTACGCTGACTCCGGCGCCGTCTTGCAGGCTGGGCGGCACCGGATAGATGACCTGGGCGCCGCTGGGCACGCCGCTGAGCGCCACCTGGCCCTGCGACTCGGCCAGGATCCTGACCGGGGTGCGCACGGCGGCGCCGCCCCCCACCACGTACACGGCGTTGCTGCCGCCGTCGTTCTGAATGGCGCCCGTCGGCAGCAGGGCGCCGCCCGCCAGTTTGACGTTGTAGCGCACGCTGCCCACGCTGCCCACCGGCAGGCCGCTGGCGCCGTAGAGCCGGGCGCTGAGCAGCACCAGTCGGTCCGTTCCGGCCACCCGGTCTCCGGCTTTGATCTGGGCCAGGTAGGTGTTGCCCCCGGCGCTGAAGTTGAGCTTGGTGCCGGTGCCCAGCACGGCGGCGTCGCTGGGCGCCACGCTGAACTCGGCGCTGAGGCTGCCGGGATTGACCAGCCGAAAGACCGCCGTGCCGGTGTTGACGTACTCGCCCAGCTTGGCGCCCACGCTCGCCACCGTGCCGGAAAAGGGCGCCCGGACGCTGGCCTTGGCCAGATTCTCCTGGGCCTGTTTGAAGCTGACCTGGGCGCTGGCCACCTGGTTTTGCAGCAGGGCCAGGCTGCTCTGCCCGCTCTGGCCGTTCTGGGTCAGGTTGTTGCGGGCCAGCGAGAGCGCCGAATCGGCCTGAGCCAGCGCGGCCTGCGAGGTCTTGAGGTCGGCGGCGCTGAGGCCGCCCAGTGTGAACAGCTTCTGGTTGGCCTGCACCTCCTGGGCCGCTTTGTCGCGGCTGACCTGCGCGGCAGTGATGGCCGACTGAAGCTGTGGGTCGCCCTGCGAGGTATTCCGGGTGGTCTGCGACAGATTGATCTGGGCGTTCTGAAGCCCGATGCGGGCGGTGTCGAGCGCCTGCCTGAGCGTCGAGTCATCGAGCTGCACGACCACCTGCCCGGCCTGCACGCTCTGTCCGGCCTGGGCCAGCACCTTGGTCACGGCGCCGCCGGTCAGGGCCGCCACGTTGCTGTCGAGCGCGGCTTTCACGGTGGCGCTCGAAGACCGGGCCACGCTCAGGTTGCCCTGTTTGGGCCGCACCACGCTGACATTCAGGGCGCTGGCCTTGGGCGGCGCGGCGTCGAGATTGTTGGTGCTGGAGGCGCCGCTGGGGGTCTTGGTATCGGTCTGGGTGGTTGCGGCAGGTTTGGTGCAGGCACTCAGCAGCAGCGCGGTGCCGAGCAGCAGCGCGGCGCCAGGCCGCAACCCGTGTCTGGAAGGTGGCGGCCAGACCGTCATTACTGTGCCGATCCGGTCTGCGCTGATCCGGTCTGGGCCAGTCCGGTCATGTCTCTACCGGCGGCCACCGAGAGGGCCGCCAGCGCCTTCCAGAGCGCGTCCTGGGCGGTGACCAGCGCCACCTGGGCGGCCTGGGTCTGTACCTGGGCGTTTTGCACGTCCACGGCGGCGGCGGTTCCGGCCTTGAGTTTCGCCTGCGCCTGGGCCAGCGTGGTCTGCTGGGCGGCCAGGCTCGCGGCGCTGATGCTGGCGGCCTCGCGGGCGCTGAGGGCGGCGCGGTAGGCGTCGCTCAGGGCGGTGTTGGCGGTTTTGCGGGCACTGTCGAGGTCGCGCACGGCGTTGCCGAGGGCCGTCTGGGCGTCCTGGAGGGTGCGGGCCGGGGTGTAGTCGTTGCTGGCGACCTTGACCTGTAACTCGGCGAGCTGCGCGGCGTTGGCGGCCTGGACCAGCGTGCCCAGGCGGGACTCCAGGCCGGTCTGCAAGGCGCTCAGGCTCTCGCGCAGAGTCGGGGGCGCGGGCGGCGCCTTGACGCTCAGGGCGACCTTGCCCAGCCCCAGCGTCTTGGCGAGCTGGGCCTCGGCGATGGGGCGGCTGGCACGGGCGTCGCTGAGTTCCTGCTGGTTGCTGGCCAGGCTGTTCTGGGCTTTGGTGACGTCGAGGGTGGTGGCGACCTTGGCGGCCAGCCGGGCCTGGGCGATTTGCAGGCTGCGGGAATAGAAGTTGACCTGGGCCGCATTCAGGCTGGTTTTGAGTTCGGCCTCGTAGATGCTCAGGTACTGGGTCACCACCGTCTGGAGCACGCTCAGTTTGGCGCCGCTCAGGCCCACGCTGGCGCTGCCTAAGGTCTGCTGAGCGGCGGTCTGGTCGGTGATGAGGCTGGTGGGGTCGGCAATCACCGCCTTGAAGTTGGCCTGAGCTTTTTGCAGGTTGGCCCGGCCCGTGCTGACGTCCGGGCCGCTGGTCAGGGCGCGGCTCACGGCGCTGCCCAGGTCCAGGTTTGTACTTTGGGCACCGGCCTGCGCCGCCAGGCTGAGCGTGACCAGCAGCGCCAGGGTGCTGAGCTTGCGGCCCGTGTTGGAGCCGTGGGCGGCGCCATTCGGGGCGGTGTCGTTTACGGCGGGGTTGGTCATGGCGGTGTTAGTCATGGGGGTGTCATTCATGGCGGTGTCATTCATGGCTGGGCTCCGGAGGTGAGAATGAGGGCGGGGTCGAGTCCGGCGCTGGCTTTGGCGAGTTGCAGCCCGGCGAGGTAGGCGTTGCTGACGGCCTGCTCGAAGGCGACCTGGGCGCTCTGGGCAGCAATGGCAGCGGCCAGCGCGTCGAGGCTGGTGATCAATCCGGCGTCCAGTCGCGCCTGCGCCGACTTGAGGGCCGTCTGGGCGCGGGTCAGGGCGGTGCGCTGCACGCCCACCAGGCGGCGGGTGCTCTGGGCGGTGTTGTAGGTCTTACGCACGTCGAGGTCCACGCTGGTGCGGGCACTTTGCAGCGCCAGCTCGCTACTGCTCACGCCGCTCTGGGCGCTGGCGATGGCGGCGTTTTGCGGGCCGCCCAGCACGTTGAAGCTGCCCGACAGGCCCAGGGTCAGGCCGGTGGCCAGGGCGGGGCCGTCGCGGCTGGTCGGCAAGCTCAGGTTGACTCCCGCCACGCCGGTCTTGAAGTTCAGGCTGCCGCCCAGGGTGCGCCCGCCGCCGCCGGTACCCAGCTCGCCGTAACTGGTGCTGGCCGACAGGTCGGGGAAGCGCTCGCGCTGGGCGCTGGCCAGTCCGGCGCGGGCGTCTTCGAGCGCCGAGGTGGCCTTGAGAATCTCGCTGCGGCCCGCACTGGCGCGTTCCAGCAGGCCGTCTTGTGCCGGAAGCTCGCCGCCCAGCTCAGGCGCACTGGGCAGCAGCAGCGGCAGATCGCTGAGTCCCAACCCCAGGTCACTCAGGAGCTGGCGCTCGCTGAGGCTGCGGCTGGCGGCGGCGTCCTGGGCCAGCGCCTGGGCGTTGTCCAGATTGCCCTGGGCGCCCAGCAGGCCCTCGGCGCTGAGCAGCTCAGCCGTGCGCTGCGACTGGGCCACCGCCAGTTGCCGGGCGGCCAGGTCGGCCTGAGCGGTGGTCAGCAGTTGCTGGGCGGCGGCGGTGCGGGTCGCCAGGTAATTTTGCGCGGCGCTCAGGGTCAGGTTCAGCCGGGCGTCCTGTAGGTCGTACCCGGCGCGGGTCAGGGCGCGCTCGGCGCTGCGCACCGGGTCGTTGGCGCTGCCCCAGGGCAACACCGTGGCGCTCAGGCCCGCCGTGGCGGTGGCGTTGGCTTTCCAGTCGCCCGTGTCCAGCGGGGACTTGCCCACGGTGGCGTCGCCGCCCACCGTCAGGTTCAGGCCGCTGCGGGCGCGGGCAGCGGCCAGCGTGAGCTGCGCGGCCCTGTAGCTCTCCTCGGCGCTGCGCCAGCCGGGTGAGGTGCGCAGGGCGGCGCGAACCTGGCCGAAGGTCAGCAGTGGATTGGGCAGATTGAGCAGCGGTCTGGCCGGAGCCGCTGGGGCAGCAGGTGTAACCGGATTGGCCGGGGCTGGATTGGCCGGGGCTGGGTTAGCCGGGACTGGGCTGGCTGGGGCTGGGGAAACGGCGGGCTCGGCACTCTGGGCTGCGCTGAGCGGCGCACAGGCCAGCAGCAGGCTCAGTCCGAGCGCGAGTCGGCTGAGTGTTGGGCGGCTGGGTGCTGGGCGGCTGGGCGTCAGGCGGCCTGGGACATCTCGTAGTGATCGGGACTGGGGGGCATTCAAGCGTTCACCTCGGAGCGGGATACCGAACTCGGAATCAGGGCGGATAGTCAGGTCTCGGCAGGCACTTAGAGCAGATGTCATAAAAAGACCCTTTTTATGACCGAGCGGAGCGAGTAGTTTTGACTGAGCAAGGCGCAGAATGGAGGCGCGGGGAGGCTGTTTTCCTCGTGGCGTAATTCGGAGTACTGCTCTAGGCGCGACGACTGAATGGTAAGCTCTGCCTTGGCGTGAGCCGACTCACTTTCGGATGAGCACGGCTGGATGAGCACGGCGGCTGGATAGATACGGCGGCTGGATAGATGCAGCGTCTGGCTGGCTGCGGCGTCTGGGTCAGCCCTGAGCGTGGGGCTCAGGTCACGGTCTTTCCGATGCTGGGCGGCTCCAGGCCCGGCCACAGCACGTCCAGCAGCTCGCGCACAAAGCGCTCGCCCTCGATGGTCGGGCCTCTGACCAGTTCGCGGTGGGCGTAGGTGCTCAGGGCGCCCATCAGCGCGGTGGCGATGACCTCGGCGTCAAAGGAGCGCAGGCGGCCCAGGGCCGTTTCCGCCTCGAAATAAGCGCTCAGCGCCCGGATGTCCTCGGCCACCGGATCGCGCCAGGCGTGCGCCTTGACGGATGGGGCGTGGCCCCGCGACCACATCAGCATCAGGTTGGGCAAGATGCGCCGGGCCGCCTCCAGAAACAGGTGGGCCAGCCGCTCCAGATTCAGCCGGATGTCGCCCTGGCCGATCAGCGCCGTGACCTCGTGGTGCCAGTGCTGGTAGTCGTTGAGCCCCACCGTTTCGGCGAACAGTTCCTCCTTGCTCGAAAAACGCTTGAACAGCGTGCCTTCCGAGACCCCTGCGCGGCGGGCGATTTCGGCGGTGGTGGCCGAAAACCCGTGCTCCAGAAAGACCTCGCGGGCCGCGTCCACGATCTGCTCGTCGGTGATGGTGCGGGGCCTGGCCATAAATAAGTATCGCCTCACTTACTATCTGCGTGTCAAGTGCCGAAGGTACAGAATCGAAGGTACGGAATTGAAGGCGCAGGTCCGGTGCCGGGGGCTGCCGTGCAAAATAATGATCCGTCACTTCCAGTTGGGCACGGGTCACCCAGTACCAATGATCCGGCACCAATGATCCGGCACCGATGGTCCGGCACCGATAATCCAGCACCGATAATCCAGCACAGACGCTTTGCTCGGCACCGGACGGCGCTCCGCCTGCTCAGACCGTAGCACCGTCCGTGTGAAGTGCAGACGGAGCTTATGTGAATTCGGCGTGAATCTGAACTGCGCCAGTCCTGGCTGCGCTGCGCCACCACGCTTAGGCCGTCTGGTTCAGGCGCCAGGTGAGGATGTGCCTCAGACTGAGCCCTGTGGGTATGTGGATACATGTGGTGACCGTAGCTCACGGCAGGCAGAGCGCCGCGTTGTGGACGCGGAGGCAGTGAGTTCGACCCTCACCGGTGGCCCCAGAAGCAGGCAGTGAATACTAGGCAGTGAAGTGCAGCGTTTTGGCTCGACTGGCAGAGCAGCGAGATGGCGGACCTGAAGGTTGTGCGTTCGAATTGCACAGAAGCTGCCACAAACAGAAGCTGCCACAAACAGACGCTGCCACAAACAGACGCTGCCACAAGTAGATACTGCCAGAGACACGGCTGGACGTTTTTCCCCGCTCCGGCGGGGTTTTTGTCGCCTTGTAAGCAACATAGTTCAGGACCACCGACTTCCCACGCCCCTGTCTGTTCCCACAAGCCACGCGCCACAAGCCCCCCCATCACACCCTTCCCCCGCCACGCCCCCGCTAGACTGACTTCATATGTCCAGCACGATTGAGCGCGTCGTTCTCGCCAAGCCCAGAGGCTTTTGCGCGGGCGTGGTGATGGCGATTCAGGCCGTCGAAAACGCCGCCCAGGCCGAGGAAAAGCCGCTGACGGTCTATCACAGCATCGTCCACAACCACACCGTCGTGGAGCGGCTCGAAGTGCAGCACGGCGTCCACTTCGTCGAGGACCTCAGCACCCTGGAGGCCCTGCCGATGGGCGGCGACACCATCGTCTTCTCGGCGCACGGGGTCTCGCCCGCCGTGCGGCTGCGGGCACGCGAGCTGGGGCTGTCCACCATCGACGCGACTTGCCCGCTGGTGACCAAGGTGCATACCGAGGCCAGAAAGTACGCCCGCGAGGGCTACACCATCTTGCTGATCGGCGACAGCGCCCGGCACCAGGAGGTGATCGGCACGAGTGGCGAGGCGCCGGAGGCCACCATCATCGTGGGCGTGCTCGGCAAGACCGGCGAGGGGCTGCATGACCCGCATACCGTGCAGGTGCCCGACGCACACAAGCTGGTGGTGCTGACCCAGACGACCCTCAGCGTGGACGACACCCGCCGCACGGTGGCGATTCTGAAGGCCAGATTCCCGGCGCTGATTATTCCGCCCAGCGAGGATCTGTGCTACGCCACCAAAAACCGTCAGGACGAGGTGCGCCGCATCGCGCCCCAGGTGGACGCCTTTCTGGTACTCACCAGCACCCACAGCAGCAACGGCATGCGGCTGCTGGAACTGGCCGCCGATCTGTGCCCGCGTGCCTACCGCCTCGACACCGCCGCCGATCTGGCCGGGCTCGACCTGAGCGGCGTCAAGGCGGTGGGTATCAGCAGCGCCGCCAGCACGCCCGACGATCTGGTGCAGGCCGTGGTGGAGGCGTTCCGGGCGCAAAATCCGGCCTTGCAGGTCAGTGAGGAGGGCGAGTGGGAGCACATCACCTTCCGCGAGCCGAAGAAGGTCGGGCCGGGCGAGCCGCTGCCCAGGACCCAGGGCTGAGAACCCAGGGCTGAGAACCCAGGGCTAAGAACCCAGGGCTGATAGCGCAGTGCGCTCTACCTGAGTCAGCCGGAATCTGGTTCAAACACCTGTCGTTCTGTGAAAACCTGTTCCTGTGCGCAGCGAAGGCCATCTTTGTTCGGGAGTAACCTCACGGTCCCAGTTGTCAGTCTTGAACAAACGGCACGAACAAACGGCACCAAGAAGCCGCACTGCCTGAATTCGCAGTGCGGCTCTTTCGACGGCCCGGTTACTTCATGGCGGTTACTTCATGGCGGGCATCAGCACGGTGTCGATGACGTGAATCACGCCGTTCGACGCCACGATGTCAGTCTTGGTGACCTTGGCCTTGTCGATCATGACGCTGCTGCCCATCACGGCGATCTTGACCGAGGAGCCCTCGACGGTCTTGGCGGTCTTGAGTTTCACCACGTCGGCGGCCTTCACGCTGCCAGCAACCACGTGATAGGTCAGCACCTTGGTCAGCGCGGCCTTGTCTTTGAGCAGCGCAGTCAGGGTCGCCTTGGGCACCTTGGCGAAGGCGGCGTTGGTGGGCGCGAACACCGTGAACGGTCCCTTACCGGCCAGGGTCTTGTCGAGTCCGGCGGCCTTGAGGGCGGTCAGCAGGGTGCTGAAATCGGGGTTCTTGCTCACGATGTCGGCGATGGTGCCCATGCTCATGGTGCTGGGGCTCATGGCGCTGGGGGTCATGTTACCTGCGGCGCTGGGCGTCATACCGCCTGCCGCGCTGGACGTGGTCGTGCCTGCGGCGCTGGGGGTCTGGGCGAAGGCGAAGCCGAGGATCAGGGTCGAGCTTAAAGCCGCTGTGGTCAGTAACAGGTTTCTGGACATGGTATTCCCCTTTGAAATGCATGACATCGCATTTCCTGGCCTTCAACATAAGGGGGCTTATCGTGCGCGAAGTATGGCCTCTGACGCAATCTGAACGCCCGGTGTTCATTTATGTTTTACCTATTTACACATCTGTCTGCCATTTTCGCAGAGGTCTATTGAGCGAATGGACCGGATCGTGTGGTAGCACGCAAACGAGCAAGGATCGTTCATCTCCCCCTGATTTATGGAAAATTCGGGGCTGATACGCTGGGATGTCGCGGCCTGGCCCGGAGGTAGGTTGAAGTCAGAGCCGGACGCACCTGGTGTCCGGCCCATTCGCCGCCGACAGTGAGAAGCCGACAGTAAGAATCAGCCGCTGCCGACAGTAAGAATCAGCGGCCCATTCCTGGCGCCGCTGATTCTCGTCGATTTGCCTGCGAACTGTGTTTGCTGCCTGAAGCGTATCGGTTGAGGCTTACTGGCCGAGCTTGCTTACTGGCTGAGCTTGTTGATGATGCTGAACATCGGCAGGAACATGCCCGCCACGATCACGCCGACGATGCCGCCCAGGAAGATAATCATGATCGGCTCGATGGCGGCGGTCAGCCCGGCCACGGCCTCCTCGACCTCGCGGTCATAAAAGTCGGCCACCTTGGCGAGCATGGTGTCCAGGGCGCCGGTCTCTTCACCGATGGCGACCATGCTGACCACCATCGGCGGGAAGATCGGGGACGCGCCCAGGCTGCCGCTCATCTGCTCGCCGACCATCACGACGTTCTTGGCGTTTTCCAGGGTGTCTTCCACGATGACGTTGTTCGCCGTGCCCTTGGTGATGTCCAGGCTCTCGATGATGTTCACGCCGCTGCTCAGAAGCAGGCCGAAGGTGCGGGCGAAGCTGGCGATGGCGGTGCGTTTGATCAGCGTGCCGAAGACCGGCACCTTGAGCTTGAAATCGTCGATGACGTGGCGACCCTTGTCGGTCTTGTAGTACTGCTGATAGGCGACGACCAGCAGAACCACGACGATCAGGATGACCCAGATTTTGGTTCTGAGGAAGTCCGAGGTGGCCATCAGCACGCGGGTGATGACCGGTAAGTCGCCGCCGAGCTGCTGCAAGATGCCGCCGAACTGGGGCACCACGGTGGTCAGCAGCACGTAGGTAATCAGTAGCGCGAAGACCAGCACGATCACCGGGTAGGTCATGGCGCTGCGAATCTTGCCGCGCAGGGCTAGGTCTTTTTCCTGAAAGTCGCTGATACGCTCCAGTACGCTGTCCAAAGTGCCGCTGGTCTCGCCGGAGCGCACCAGGTTGATGTACAGGCGGTTAAAGACCTTCGGGTACTTGGCAATCGCCTCCGAAAAGGGCGTACCGGCTTCCACATCGTTACGGACCTTGCGCACGATGTCTTGCAGACCTTTGTGCTCAAGCTGGCGCTGCATGATGGTCAAGGACTGGACCAGCGGCACACCGGCATTGATGAGGGTCGCGAGCTGGCGCGAGAAGATGGCGATAGCCTTGAGTCCGGGTGGGCGGTTGAGGCCCGGAATATTGATATCGCCCTGAAGGCCCGATTTGGGGGACTTGATATCGACGATGAGGAGGCCCTTGGCGCGCAGTGAATCGCGCACCTGAGCAACGGTATCGGCTTCGACCTGAGATTTCAGAATCTTGCCACTGCGATCACGCACGCGATATTCAAAGACCGGCATGTCGCCCAGTATAGTCGCGTAGTCTTGCGTAGGACTTACAGCTTGCGCAGGACTCACAGCGCAGGAATTACAGCGCCGGGCACACGCGCCGCGTTGGGAGAACAGCCGCCGCGCCGGGAGAAACGGACATGGAGCACTCAGAGCAGCCCTGGAACGAGATGCTGGCCGCCCTGGCACGCGGCGAGGCTGTCGGCTTCCCGACGGAGACGGTCTGGGGCCTGGGCGCCGACGCGGCCTCACGCCCGGCGGTGGAGTCGCTCGCGGCCCTGAAAGGCAGGCCAGCGGGCAAGGCCTTGCAGCTCAGTTGCGCCTCAGTGGAGCAGGCCCGCAGACTGGCGGCGCCGGGCCAGCCGCTGTTTGAACCCCTCTGTGCGCTGCTGCCCGGCCCGGTCACCCTCGTGGTGCGGGCCTCGGCGGCGTGTCCGGCCTGGCTGGTCTACGGAGGCCGGGTGGGGCTGCGGGTGCCGGATCATCCGCTGGTGCAGGAGCTGCTCTCGCGCTGGGGCGGGCCGCTGGCGACCACCAGTCTGAACCCGGCGGGAGCGCCCAGTGCGCTCAATCTGGCCCAGGCTGACGCCTACAACCTGGCGAGCGTGCTGCTGAGCGGTGAGGCGGGCGCCGGGCTGCCCAGCACCGTGATCGACGGCGGCACCGGGCAGATACTGCGCCCCGGAGCGCTGAGTGCCGAGCGCTTGCAGGCCGCGCTGAATGGGGCGCGTTGACGGATTCCAGCGCGGGCACGGCTGATCCCAACGCGGGGCAGGCGACCGCGCCGAACGAACCGAGTTCAGGATTCTGGCGTTGGAGGGGCAGGGCGGCCTGATGCGGCTGCGGCTCGGCAGCGGCCCGGACATGGGTTCAGGTCGCACCCACCTCACCCGTATCCGCCTGGCCCCCGATCAGATGGGCGTTCTGGAGATGCACGACGGCGCCCGCTTCGCGGTGCGGGTGCTGGAGCTGCTGCCCGGCAGCGACTACCGGGTCAAGCTGACCGGCCAGGCATAGCGGGCGGCGCCCGGCTCATCGCGGCGCCAGTGCTGGCTTTGCAACCCTCCCCGCTGCGCTCACCCGCCGCCCTGCCTGCCCTCTTCGGTGCGGCGCTGAGACAGGCCGGGGCCGAGTTCGGCCACCTGCTGCACGGCTGGGTGACTGTACGGCTGGGTGACTGCGCGACTGGGTGGCTGCGCGACTGAACGCTCTGGGCTGAACGGCTGGGGACCGCTGGAGTGTGCATTTCTCACCGTATTCAAAGGCCCCGTCAGAATCCGGCTGTTAGCATCTCGGCCATGACCTTCCCTATGACTGAAATCCGTGCAGCCGTCTGGAGTGGCGTGCTGGCGAGTGTCTTTCTCACCACTGGAGCGCTGGCCCAGCAGCGCCTGCCAGCCCAGGCCAAGTTGGTCCAGAACAGGCCAGCCCAGGCCAGGCCAGCCCAGCAGAGTCCCCGCGACCCGGTGCGGCTGACCGGGCTGCCCAATGGGGTCGTCGTGTTCAGTCAGGGCCGAACAACAGGCCGGGCCGATCTGAGTGGGCAGCTTCACGGCTGCACAGCCGCCACCTACGACCCGACGGCGAGCGGTTTTCAGGAGTCCCAGCGCGTTGGACGACGGCCCGGCGCCGCCCTGAACGCCCACGTCGTCGATCTGGTGCGCAGTCGTGGGCAATGGTATTTCACCTTCCAGGTCGGGCTTTCACCCAACTGCAACGTGCAGGGACAGTGCGGCGCCGGAACCAACATCGATCTGGTGTGGGTCAAGCTCAGTCCGTCGCTGAAGGTGCTGGGCAAGCAGGTCGAGGTCGTCGAGGATTGCCGGAGCGACACCAACGCCCAGGACTATACCGGCGTCCAAGACACCCGCCAGGCGTCGTACGATCAGCCGTTGCTGGGGCTGCGCGGCGGCGTTCTCAAAGTGACCCGCGCCACGCCCGCCCCCGACAACCAGGTGGGAAGTTACCGGGTGCAGACGCTGAGCTACAGCCGCGCCGCGCCGCAACGGGGCATTCAGGTCGGCGCCGTGAAGGTGGTCACGAAACAGTAATGTAGGCCAGGAGGGTATTCGTGGTGTGCGCCGCGCTGCTCGCCAGCCAGGCCGTCGCCGCGCCCAGTCCACCCAGCCGCCTGATTCTGGACCTGCGCCGGGAGTTCGAGCCAGCCAGGGTGCCCCAGGCCGAATACGCGGGTGTGGCGCGGCAGCTTCAGCGGTTGATGAGATTGTCCAGATGCGCCCTGACGGGTGCCGCCCTGGACCGGGTGAGCGGCCATTTCACCCAGCCCAGGGTGCGCGAGCAGGCGCTGCTCATCAGTCTCGGCCCCTGCACTGTCGGCACTCCCGGCAGACCGATCACCACCTACCTCGTTCTGGTCGAGCGGGGCCAGCTCGGCAATGTCGGTGATCTCAACCTCGACGGCCTGGACGAGCTGGTGCTGGTCAACTTCTACTTTCCGCCCTCGCAGCGGGCCGTGCGCGACGTGACGGTGCTCGGCCTGAGAGCCGGGAAGGTGCGCGTACTCCTCGAACAGGTGGGCCTGACCAACGACACCTGTACCCGGAACGACGCGGCGGTCTCGCTTGGCGATAGCTACGCCAACACCGTCAGCGCGGTGCCCGGTCCGCGCCCGCTGTTCATTCTGCGGGCCTACGTCGCCCCCTGCGCTGCCGATCTGGAGTACACCCTGACCGCCACGACCACGGTGCGGGCGCCGAGACAAAGAGAGACTCAGCCGATTTGTCTACTCACCGGGTCGACGTGGCGCTCAGGTTCCCGGCGGGCGGCGCCCGCGACCTTGAGCGCGGCTTTAACTGAAGCTGATGTGTCCCTGAGATTGAACGAAGTCTCACGTATGACCGGGGGGGTGAGCGCCGCATGATGGTTAGGCAACGACATTTGCCCGGCGCCGCCGATGTGTGGGCCGGGCTCAGCAGGTTAACTCCCGCTGGAAAGAGGACACTATGAAGAACGTGACGACTGGGAAGAACCTGATAACTGGCACGCTGATGGTTGGTATGAGCGCCGTACTCCTGAGCGCCTGCAACATGATGGGCACCGGCGCCCCCGCCTCCTACAGCCTGAGCAAGCAGACCAGTGCGCCCTCAACCCTGGCCAACCCGGTGGGCAATGTGGCCGTCAAAGACAGCGGCAACATGCGCATGACCACCGCCAAGCTGATGGGCCTGGCGCCCAACACCTACTACGTGGCCCACTACCACGTTCAGGGCACCGAGAGCACCGAGCCCTGCAAGAGCAACGGCGCCCCGCTCATGTCGAGCAAGATCGTGGCCCTGAGCGACGCCACCGGCATGGTCACCCTGTCGGGCAGCGTCAACAAGTCGGAAGTGCTCCAGGCGACGTACTTCAACGTCCACACCGCCAAGAACGCCGACGGCACCCCCAACGACGCGGGCGTGCTCTGCTCCGCCGTCAAGATGATGTAAGTAAGCTTTGCAAACTGGTTTTACCCTCAAACCGTCCCCGCATCTTTACTTGCGGGGGCGGTTTTGCTGCTATAGATGTGAAACAAATATGGAAGCGGACGATACTCAGCAACCGGGGAGAGTCAAGACCATGCGGTGCTCAAACAATCCGCCGTCTTGTGTCGAGACTTCCCGCCGCCATCAGAAAACAACCGTCTCGACTTGATGACAGGAGACTCAAGCCAGGTGAACGCTCCGGCTCATCCCAAGGACTCCATTGTCTACTCCATTGTCCTGGGTCTATTGTCCTGGGCAAAACGGTACCCTCGTCGTGAACGGACGCCCATGAGGGCGCCACTCCTCCCGTATGGGCCTGCCCGCCTGCGTCCTGCTCGCCGTCGTTCACTCCCGCTGCCCCGGTCATAAAAACGCGGTTTTTATGATAAATGCTTTACACTAAACGCAATGGAAATCCTGCTGGGCATAACCATAGTGTTGCTGGTGGTGCTGTTCATTCCGGCGCTGATCGTTCGCCAGGGCCTGCGCGGCGAGCTGGAGCGTCTGGAGCGGATGCTTCAGGCCCAGGCTGCCGAACTCTCCGAGTTGCGTGCCCGTATGTTCGAGAGCCGCACCGGGCAGACCGGGCCGGTTCAACGGGAGGCTCCGGTTCAGTCTGAGGCGCCGCAGGTCAGTCCGCCGCCAGCCGCGCCGGTCATCTGGCCAGCTCAGGGGCAGCCGAATCCGGCCTTGTCGAATGCGACGTCGAATGGGACTTCGAATGCGACTCGACCTGATTCATTCCAGCCAGATCCCGTCCAGCCGAATCCTATACAGCCGGACCCCGGCCAGCCACCGATCATCCTGACCCGGCACGAGCAGGCCGCGTCTGCGCCCAGGGCGGCCTCGCTGCTTACTCCGGCAGATACTCAAGCCCCGGCGGCGGGCCGTGAGCCGCCCGCCCGCCAGGGACCGCCGCCCTCGCCGCCCACTCCTGGCTGGTCGCCTTCGCCACGGACGATATTTGCGGCCATCGGGGCGCTGCTCACGCTGGGCGGTCTGGCGGCGGTGCTGACCCAACTGGCGCGGGCCGGGGTCTTCACGCCTGAGCTGCAACTGCTGCTGGCGGCGCTGCTGGGCACGGGGCTCTACGCGCTGTCGCCCAGGGCCACGGGGGCGGTGCGCGGGGCGCTCCAGGGGCTCGGCTACGGCATTCTGGCGCTGTGCATGGGGGCGCTGCATCAGGTCGGGGTGCTGCCCGCCAGCGCGGTGCTGGGGCTGGTGCTGATCCTCAGCGTGCTGGTCGGTGTGCATGCCCGGCGTCAGGAGCGACTGCTGGGCATGGCCGTCGCGCTGACCGGCGCCACCGTCTCGACCTGGCTGCTGGCCGACGATCTCGAATTCGGCGGGCTGCTCCTCTGGGCGCAGTCGGCCCTCTTCGCGGTGGGCCTGGCCGCTGCCGCAGCCGCTTCGGGCAACGCCGCCCTGGGCAGCAAGGAGCCCCCCGCCCGGCTGCTGGTGCTGGCCCTGCCTGCCGGAATCGCCGGGCTGCTGGTGGTGGCCAGCGAACACAACCTGCGCGGCGCCCCGCTGCTGTGGACGGCCCTGGGCCTGCTGATGGCCGGGATGGTGGTGCGCCTGAGCGGTGTTGATGCCCGCCTGGGCGGTGTTGATGCTCGCCAGAGCGGCAATGACCAGTCCGCCGCGCCCGGCGTCTGGTCGTCGATTCTGCCGCTGGGCCTGCTGGTGACCACGCTGCTGTGCGCCGGACCGCTGGCCTGGGCGGCCCAGAACGGCAGCGTGCGACCTGCCGATCCGCTGGCGGGCTACGCCCTGCTGGGTCTGTGCGCCGGGCTGCTGACGCTGGCGGCCTGGCGCATCCGGGGGCGCGGTCCAAGTGCGCCCGACCCGCTGCGCGAGGCCCTGGTCGCCTCGGCCACGGCGGCGGCGGGTGCCTGGCTGGGCGCGGCGCTGGGCACCGGGGCGGGCACGCAGCGCCTGATACCGCTGGCGCTGGCGCTGGGCCTGTACGGGCGCTGGTCGGCTTCGGCGCCCTGGCGCTGGGGCGGTGCCCTGGTCGCCGCCGCCCTGCTGGTCTCCAGCCTGGGCGACCTGAGCCCCGGCCAGGCGCTGCTGGCCGCCTCTGCGCTGGGCTCGGCGCTGGCCATCGGTGGGCGCAGCGGCAGTCTGGTGGCCGCCGTCGCCGCGCTGGTGCTGACCCTCTGGGGCGCTGAGCAGGGTCTCAACGTCTGGATTTTCACTCTGGCCACGCTGCTGGCCGTCGTCACCGCCGTGCTGCTGCAAGGGCGCCTGAAATCCGAACGGGCGTTGCCGCTGCTGCTGGCCGCCCTGGTGGCGCTGGGCAGCCTGGACGCCGTGCTGCTGGGCCGCGCCTCTCCACAGTCGGACGTGGATGTGCCCGTGATCCTGGCCTCGGTGCTGACCAGCCTGGTCCTGGGCGTGGTGTTGCGCTTGGGTAGCGCTGCGCCGCTGCTGAGCCGTCTGTTGCCCGCCGAGTTCATGGGTGCAGATGACGCCAGGGAGCGCTTTGGCCTGCGTGCCCAGCAAGTCGCCGAAGGACTGGCGCTGCTGGGCGGGGTCACGGCGCTGAGCTGGCTGCTGGATGGTCAGGCCCAGACGGCCATGCTGCTCTCGGCGGTGGCGCTGAGCGCACCTTTCCTGCGCGGCGTGATCGCCTGGCCGCTGGTGTCGCTGCCGCTGCTGGGGCTCTCGCTGGTCGCCTCGCTGTCGGCGCCGGTCACTGACCTGGCGGCGGCCAATGGAGGGTCTGGAGGCGTGGCGCTGCTGAGCTTGCTGGTGGCCAGTCTGGCGCTGTGGCTGCTGGGGTCGCTCTCTGGGCGCCGCCGCCTGCCCCTTGTGCCCGCCGCCCGCCGCGACGCGGCCCCGCTCGACGCCTGGGCGCTGACCCTTCTGGAACCCGGCGCGGCCTGCTGGGGCGGGCTTATCAGCGTGCTGGCCTCGCAGTTCGCCGCCCGGCTGGCTGATCTGGCCGGAACCAGTGGGCTGCTGGCGCCCGGCGCCCTGCCGACGACCCTGGGTCTGCTGGGCGGCGGCGTCGTGATGCTGTTTCAGGGCCGTGAGCGCCGCTCAGTGCCGGTCTGGTGGACCGGGCTGGGCCTGTTCGCGCTGGCGAGTGCCAAGTTGGTCATCGCCGATCTGGATACGCTGGGCACCGGCGGGCGCGGCGTGGCCCTGGCCCTGGTCGGGCTGATGCTGCTCGGTATCGCGCAACTGGCCCCCCAGGCCCGCCCGGAGGTTGAGGTGTCCAGGCCGCCGGAAAGCGGAGTTTAGTGCGTTTGGTTGCTATGCTGCTCCGGTGACCGAACCGGAGAGCCAGAAATCTGATGCCCAGTGGGCCAGCGGGTCTGCCGCAACTGTGTCTACCGCAACTGCGTCTGCTGAAACATCGCCCCGCACCATCGACGGTCGAAGCGAACGCCCCCTACAGAATCTGCTCAGCGACTTCAGAACGCTGCCGTTCGATATTCTTTTCCCGATCCGGCGCTGGATACAAGATCAACCCTGGAAAATGCGTTGGTTACAGGCTTTACTGGTCTTCGCCTTGTTTCCGCTGCTGCTCTCCAAGGTCTGGGGTCAGGACGCCGAGATTCGGAACACAGCCTGGGCGCTCGGAAGTTATTTTGCGCTGCTGTGGGGCTACGTGTTTTGGCTGATCGTGCAACCGGGCCAGGTCAAACGACGCAACCTGGGCCTGGTTTCTGTATTCACGGCAGTGGTGGGTGTGGCCTTGGTACTGATGCTCCAGCGTTTGCCATTCATCAGTGCGCTGTATCAGGCCACAGACTGGACCTTTAGTCCGGTGAGACTCATCGGCTTCGTGGCAGGCGTGGGTGTGGTTGAGGAAGCCGTCAAGCTCCTGCCAGTGCTGTGGCTGGCTGTCAAACTGCGCCAGATTCAGACTCCGCGTGAGGCGGCGTTTTATGCGGGAATCAGCGGCCTGGCGTTCGGTGTGGCTGAGGCGGTCAGCTACTCGGCGAGCTACACCACCGACAACTTTTATGGCCTGGCCTACGGCGTGGTCGGCACCGGTAACTACGTGCTACTGGAAGTGCTGCGGCTGATCAGCCTGCCGTTTTTGCACTGCGTCTTCAGCGCCATCGCCGGGTATTACCTGGGCCTGAGTCTGCTCGCTCCCCAGCGCCGCGCGGCTCTGATCCTGCTGGGTATCGGGCTGGCGGCAGTGCTGCACGGCTTATATGACTTCTTTGCGGGTCGCTGGTTGGGCATCGTCGTCGCGGCGACCAGCATCCTAATGTTTGTCGGCTACCTGCGCAGCGCCGAGCAGATCACCCAGCACATGACCGGCCAGGCGGACGGCAACCGTCCGGGTACGTTGCCTGAGCCAGCGTCGAGCGGTGTCATGTAGCGTTTTGCCCGATGCTCCGAGATCATTGATATTCACAGGCCACCGCGTCCTGCTGCGCCCGCGTTCAGGCGTCCTCACGCTTCCCGCGTCACGTAGCCTTCGGCCAGCTTCAGCATCCGGGCGGCGGCCTGGGGGTCGGCGGCGTCAGCGAGGGCACCGCGCAGCAGCTCCAGCCCGCGCTGTCCCTGGGCGTCGGCGTACTCCTGGGCGTAGGCCAGGCTGCCACTCCCCCGCAGCCAGCCGAGAATCCGGGCAATCGTGGCCGGGTCTTTCCCGGTTCTGGGCAGGGCCATCTGCTCCAGAAACACCCGGCGCTGCTCCGGCGGGGCGCCCGTGAGCCAGTGCAGCGTAATCAGGGTGCGCTTGCCTTCCAGCAGGTCGCCGCCGATCTCCTTGCCGTAGCTTCCGGCGTCTTCGAGCAGGTTCAGCACGTCGTCACGAATCTGAAAGGCGGCGCCCAGCGCTTCCCCGGCTGCCGTGAAGTCCGGACTGGGCACGGCGTCCGCCGCCAGTGCGCCCAGCCGCAGCGGTACGGTCACGGTATAGTAGGCGGTTTTCAGGCGCACCATCTCCAGGTAATCGGCCTCGGTGACGTCCCAGCGCCCGTGCTCGACCCAGGCCAGATCGAGGTGCTGGCCCTCGGCGGTGCGGTGGATCATGTTCAGGACCTCGCCGTAAGCGCCCGGCACATCGGCCTTGGCCACCGCCGCCCACATGTAGGCGTGCAGCGCGTCCCCGGCGTTGATGGCCAGCGCCACGCCGTGCAGCCGGTGCAGCGCGGGCCTTCCCCGGCGCTCCTCGCTGTCGTCCTCGATGTCGTCGTGGATCAGCACCCAGTTCTGAAACAGCTCCAGCACGGTGCCGAGCCATAGCGCCTGACTCCAGCGAGGCGAAGCGGGGCCAGCGCCGTGCGCCTGGGCGCTCAGCAGCAGCAGCTCGCTGCGCAGGCCCTTGCCGCCCCGCTGGGGGTAATCGCGCAGCATGTCGTAGAGCAGTTGAATTTCCGGGCGCGGGTGGTGCTCCGGCAGCAGCCCCAGAGTGAGTTCGAGCAGATCGGCACGCATCGCCGCGCAGTCTAGCCTGAGCAGGGGAGGGGGAGGAAAGAGTGATCCTTGGGGTGATCTTCGGGGAAGCTGGGCCATCTGGCTTTTGCCAGGGCGTGACCAGACTGAATTTCCCGGCTTCCCGCGTTACCCTGCGGACGTGCCCAAGTCTCCCGCGCAAGCCGCGCTCAGGTCCGCCGCGCCGCGTCCGGGCTGCTGGTTTGTCGGACTGACGCTGCTGGCGCTGGGCTCGCTGCTGCTGCCGGAGCTGCGAAGCTGGCTGTGGGAATTGGGCACGGCGCTGTTCGGCCCCGACGACGCCCGCCGCCGCGCCCTGGTCGAGCAGTTGGGGGTGTGGGGACCGCTGGCGCTGATCGCCGGGATGCTGCTCCAGGCGGTTATTCCGCTGCTGCCCGCCGCCGCCGACGTGGTGCTGGCCTCGCTGCTCTACGGCTTCTGGCTGGGCTTCGCCATCGTCTACAGCGGCACGCTGCTGGGCGCCGCGCTGGGCTACTGGGTGGGGCGGCGTTTTGGCACCTGGGCGGTGCGGCGGCTCTCCGGTGAGGCCATGAGTCGGCGCCTGCACGCCTTTGCCGAGGCACGCGGGGTCCAGGCGGTGCTGCTCGTTCGCCTGATGCCTGCCCTCAAGGCCGAGGTCATGAACCTGGTGGCGGGCGCGGCGCGGATGCCGTTCTGGCCGTTCATGGCCGCCTCGGCGCTCGGCGCCCTGCCTGCCACGGCGCTGGTGGTTTACCTGGCCGCCGATCCGCAGCGGCTGATCTGGGGCGTGTCCGGGCTGTCGCTGGCGGTGGGTCTGGGCGCCGCCGGACGTTGGTGGTGGACGCGGCGGGCCGTCCGGCCTGGAGCCAGCGGTGAGGAAGCCAGCGGTCAGGAAGCCAGCGGTGGGGGAGGCTGACCCGGCTTGCCCGGCTCAGGTAGACTGTCACAGTGCGCGGGACCAGAGCTGCCCCGAAGATAGGCCGCCCCGACCAGACGACGCCAGGAGACTGTTTCAGATGACCCACGACGCTATAAAACCTGACGCCACCGACCCCACCGACCTGCCCGCCGCTCCCCCGATTTCCGCCTACGCCCGCGCCGGGGTGGACATCGACGCCGGACACCGCGCCGTCGCGCTGATGAAAGGCGCCGTGGCCCGCACCCACGGTCCCCAGGTGCTGGGCGGTCTGGGCGGTTTTGGCGGGCTGTTCCGGGCGGGCTTCGGCGGCATGAGCGACCCGGTGCTGGTCGCCTCCACCGACGGGGTGGGCACCAAAACCAAAGTTGCCAGCCGCGCCGGGCAGTACGCCGGACTGGGCGCCGATATCGTCAACCACTGCGTCAACGACATTCTGGTGCAGGGCGCCCGCCCGCTGTTCTTCCTCGATTACGTGGCGATGGGCAAGCTGATTCCCGAACAGGTCGCGGCTGTCGTGACCGGCGCCGCCGGGGCCTGCGAGGCGCTGGGCGTGGCCCTGCTGGGCGGCGAGACCGCCGAGATGCCCGGTGTCTACCTGGACGGCGAACTCGATATCGTGGGCACCATCGTCGGCGTGGTAGACCGCTCGGCGCTGGTGACCGGTGAGCGCCTGGAAGCCGGAGACGTGGTGATCGCGCTGCCCAGCAGCGGCCTGCACACCAACGGCTACAGCCTGGCCCGCGCCGCCCTGGAGGGCGCGGACTGGCTGGCCCCCGACCCCCGACTGGGCACGAGTATTCAGGACGCCCTGCTGATTCCCCACCGCAGCTACGTGCAGGCGTACCGTGCCCTGGAAGCCGCCGGAATCGACGTGCGGGCCATGAGCCACATCACCGGCGGCGGATTGATCGACAACCCGCCCCGCGTGCTGCCCTCCGGGCTGGGCTTGCGATTCGACCTGAGCAGCTACACCGTGCCGCCGCTGTTCGAGATGGTGCTCAGCGGGGCGGGCATGGAGCGGGCCGAGGGCTACCGGGCGCTGAACATGGGTGTGGGTTTTTTGTTTATGGTGCCGCCTGGCCAGCTCACGCGGGCGCTGGACGCCTTGCGCGGCGCGGGCGAGTCGCCCTGGCTGCTGGGCGAGGTCGTGCCGGGCGGCGGGGTCGAGCTGCAACACCGGGGCGCACCACTGGGGTACCCAGCTACGCCGGGTCAGCATTCGTGACGGCGCTGCTCAGGCCGCCCACCGGCATTTCCTGGCCGGATCGCCAGGCGTCCACCGAGCTGTGGGTGGTCCGCCACGGCGAGAGCACCTGGAACGCCGACGGGCGCTATCAGGGCCAGACCGACGTGCCGCTGAGCCCGGTGGGGGTGCTCCAGGCGTCGAGCCTGGCCGAGCGCCTGACCAGCCAGGGTTTCGCGGCGGTGTACTCCAGTGACCTGCTCCGGGCGCACCACACCGCCGAGATCGTCACCGAGCGCCTGAGCGGCGCCCCACCGGTGCAGACCCTGCCCGGCCTGCGCGAGATCGACGTGGGGCAGCTCAGCAGCCTGACCCTGCCGGAGATTCGCCTCGAATTTCCCGACTACCTGGCGGCCCTGCGAAAAGACCCCTGGGCCACCCGCAGGCCCGGCGGCGAGAGCATGGCCGACCTGTACGACCGGTCCTCGGCGGCCCTGGCGACGATCGCGGCGCAGTGGGTCGGGCAGCGCGTGATGGTCTTTACCCACGGCGGCGTGGTCCGGGTGGCGGTGGGTCTGGCCCTGGGCGGCGTGCCGCAAAACGCCTGGGCGCGGCTGTCGGTGGCCAACACCAGCATCACGCGCCTGCTGCTCAGCGCCCACGGCGGCACCCTGCTGGGCTTCAACGACGCCGCCCACCTCGAAGATCTCGAAGAGGCGGGCGAGGCCGACGACCTGGGACTGGGTGCCACGCCGTAAGGCCGCGCTTCGAGCCTCACCGCGCGCTCAAGTCCGGGTGAGTTTTGCCCCTGGCTCTGCGCTGCGTGGCGTGATACAACCCGGTTATGGAAAGTGTCGTTGCACTGTTTAGCGAAAGCGCGCAGGCCAAGCAGGCCCTTCAGACCCTGGAGGCCAGGGGGTTTGACCGCGACAACCTGGGCTTCTCGATTCTCGACCCGGTGGCCGAAAACGATATTGCCCAGGACACCGGCATCTCACCGGAGCAGGGTGCGCCTGCCGGTGCGGGCGGCGTGCTGCGCGGCATCGGCATCGGCATTCTGGCGGGTCTGGCCATCACTTTGCCGATCTGGGCGCTGATCGCCCTCATTCCCGAAACCCGCATCTACGCGATGGGCGGCGCCTACACCACCTTATTTGGCATTCTGGGCGGCGGCGGCATGGGCGGCATCTTCGGGGCGCTGGCGGGCACAGACCACGGCGATTACGTCAAATTGCTGCGCCAGTTCGGCATCCCCGCCGCCGAGGCCGAGAATTACAACAGCGGCCTGCGGGCCGGGCAGATTCTGGTGGTCGCCCGCAGCGAGCGCGTCGAGAAAGCCAACGAGGCTCTGGTCATCATGCAAAAGAGCGGCGCCGTGGACCTGGGAAAAGCGCGGGGCGGCGGCGCCCTGGCCAGTCAGCGCGGCACGAGCTGAGCCGAGCAGCATTGAAACAGGCCGTCTCCGGGTGAGGCGGCTTTTTCGTCGTATACCCAGGACTGCCAAGGTATTACGGCGCCACCGAGCAAGAGGAGGGCAAAGTTTCGGTCTGGCTACGAACCGGCGACGGACCAGAGGGGATCAGCGATGTGTTCGAGGAGCAGTACGGCGACGATGACGCGCCGCTGAGTCCGTTCTCAGGCGCTTTCAAGTTCTACTACGACCATGATTACCTGGAAACAGGTGGCGGCGGCGGCCTCCAGCCCGTAGAGGAGGTTTTCCGAGACGGCTCCTACATTGAGACTTACCGGGACGCGGTGATCGAGGCGGCGCATGCGAAGGGCTTGACACATGCTGGGGGAGCAGCTCTGCTCTACGACCATGTTTATCTGGTCGGTAAAACGAAGGTGCGTCAGGCGCTTGGGTACACTTTTCTGGGCGTGTTCGACTTCAAACGCGGCTGATTCAAACGTGGCTGGGTCTCATACGAGATTAAAATGAGTCCAGGCCACTCGCCGTTGATCCCTCGCCCCCTGCGGGAGAGGGAGGGAGCCGCAACGCGGCGGAAGGGTGAGGGGGGACCGTGCGGCCTTAAAGACACATGTTCGGAAGTCTTTTTAATTCCGTATCACTCCAGCCCCACCAGCCCCGGCTGCTCGCTCCTCACCGCTTCCGGTTCAAAGTTCAGCGCCCAGCCGTCGCCGCTCAACTGACTCACCGGGCGCACGCCGATGCCGCTGCCGCACAGCCAGAGGGCCTCGGCGGTCTGCACGTCGTACAGGCTCAGCGCTTCCCGGCGCCAGTGCTCCGCGTTCTCCTGAATGAACACCGAGCGGGTCACGCCGTCCAGGCCGCCCACCGGCTCCAGAATCTCGCCGCCGCTGCGAATCAGCAGGCTGCTGCGCGACCCGTCCACCACCCGTCCGGCTCCGTCTGTCAGCAGCCCCTCGAAGGCGCCGACTCGCCTCGCCTCGCGCAGCGCCAGAACATACGGCAGGTAATTGCCGGTTTTGTGCGCCCCCCACTGCGGATGCACCTGCTGGCCGCCGACATGGACGTGAACGCCCCCGCTGGCCCGGCTTCCCAGCGGACGCCAGGAGACGAACTGGCCTGCGTCGGTGACGGTCAGCCGGAGCAGCGTGAATTCAGCGGCGGCGGCCTCCGGGGGAATCTCCAGCTCGCCGGGTGGGCTGAGTCCCAGCAGGGCGCAGGTGGCGGCCAGGCGGGCGCGGTGCATCGGCCAGAACTGCGGCGCCCCCCAGTGCAGCCGCACGCTGGTAAAGGCGCTCAGGCCGTGCAGCCAGGCCGGGTGGTTCAGTTCGGGCGGGAGTGTGAACGGCGTCAGCTCAGGCACGGTGTTTCTCCAGTTCCGGCTTCTCCAGTTCCGGCCAGCACCGTTCCGGCCAGCACAGGTCCAGCCAGCACAGGTCCAGCCAGTTGCCCAGCAGGGCCTTGCCATGCGTGCTCAGCAAGCTCTCCGGGTGAAACTGGACGCCCCAGGCGGGTTTGCCCACGGCTTCCAGCGCCATGATCTCGCCGTCCTCGCTGCGGGCGGTGACGCGGCCTGCGTCCGGCAAACCCCGCACCACCAGCGAGTGATAGCGGGTAAACGGCGTGGGCGAGGGCAGCCCAGTGAAGAGTCCCAGGCCGCCGTGACTCACCTGCGCGACCTCGCCGTGGACCGGCAGCGCCGCCCGCCCCACCGTGCCGCCCAGCACCTGCCCCAGCGCCTGATGCCCCAGGCAGACGCCCAGCAGCGGCAGCCCCGCGTCCAGACAGTGCCGGGTCAGCGCCAGCGTGACGCCGCTGCTGCCGGGTGTGCCGGGGCCGGGGCCGATCAGCACGGCGGCTGGACGTAGGGCCAGCAGCTCAGGCAGCTCAGCCGTCTGGTCGCGCAGCACGACCTCGGCGTCCAGGGAGCGCAGATCGTGGGCCAGGTTGTGGGTGAACGAATCGAAGTTGTCGAGCAGCAGCACGCGCAAGGCTGGCCGGGGTCGGGCAGGTGCGGGCTGCCAGGGCCTGCCGGGCGTGGGCGGGGCCGGGGCCTGGGCGGGTCTGCCGCCTGAGCCGCCCAGGGCGCTGAGGGTCGCCTGGGCCTTGTGCAAGGTCTCGCGCGTCTCGGCCCTGCCCTGACTGCCGATGACGATGCCCGCCCCGGCCCGCACGCTGACCGTCCAGCCGTCACCAGAAGGCTCAAAGCCCGCCGTGCGGATCAGGATGTTCAGGTCGGCGCCCTCGCCGCTGATCCGGCCCAGGCTGCCGGTGTACCAGCTCCGGGGGCCGGGCTCCAGATCACGAATCGCCTGCATGACGCGCCGCTTGGGCGCCCCGGTGATGGTGCCGCCGGGGAACGTGGCGGCCAGCAGCTCGCCGAGGCTCAGATCACTGCGGGCGCGGCCCTGAACTTCCGAGACCAGGTGCATCACGTGGCTGTAGCGCTCGACCAGCATCAGCTCCGGCACCCACACCGCCGTGCTGGCCGCGCCCAGGTCGTGGCGGATCAGATCGAGCAGCATCACGTGCTCGGCGCGTTCCTTGGGATTGCTGCGCAGCTCGGCTTCCAGCGCCGCGTCTTCTTCGGGCGTCTCGCCGCGCCGCCGGGTGCCCGCGATGGGCCGGGCCGAGAGCAGCCCCGCAGCGCGTTCCCAGCGCAGGAGCCGCTCCGGACTGCCAGACACCACCACTTCATCGCCCAGTTCGGCGTAGGCCATAAACGGGCTGGGATTGAGCCCGCGCAGCCGCAGGTACGCCGCCAGCGGGTCGCCCGTCGCCGCCGCACTCACGCCCCGCGACAAGTTCACCTGGTAGACCTCACCCGCCCGGATCAGCTCCTGCACGGCGTCCACGCCTGCCGGGAAGTCCAGGTCGTCCGGGGTAAAGGCGCCGACCTCCAGGGCCGGGGCGGGCGCCGGGGTAAGGCTCAGCAGCGCGGCCCAGTCCAGGTGCGGCTCACCGACGACCTCCAGCGTGCCCGCACGGCGCTCCCAGACCAGGCCGCTGGGATAAAGCCCCCAGTGTTGCCCCCAGCCTTGCGCCGCGCCGGACCGGGGCGGACCTGGCGCCGGGTGAGTCTCCAGCCCCCAGCCTTGCGCCGCCTCGTACTTCAGCCCGCCCAGCCAGGCTGGAAAAAAGCCGGAGCCGGGCGGCCAGTCCGGTAAGCTGCGCCGAATGTCGACTGGGGCCGCGCTCAGGAACGTGTGGGTGCTGAAATCGGTCAGCGGCCCCAGCGACTCCAGCAGCACCACGCCGCTCACGTCTGTACCAGTGAGCCGGGCGGTGCGCAGCCGCAGCAGCACGTCTACGGGGCTCAGCGAGGCGAGGTGGGTGCTCAGCGGCGTGGTGGGCATTTCGACTCAGAGTCTAGAGCAGTACTCCGAATTACGCCACGGGGAAAACAGCCTCCCCGCGCCTCCATTCTGCGCCTTGCTCAGTCAACACTACTCGCTCCGCTCGGTCATAAAAAGGGTCTTTTTATAACATCTGCTCTAGTCGAGCCGGGGCCGGATTGACTGGGTGGCGAGTGGAACGGGTGTGGGGTCGGTTCGGGGCCAGCGGTGGTGCCTGGCTCTGAATTCAACCTGTCTGCAAAAGCGGCGGGTAGATCGCCCTGTCCAGAGCAGCGCGGCTGACAACGCCTGGCCGAATTTTGGACGGAACAACTCCTCGTCGTGAATGAACGGCCTTGCTCAACTCCGATATCGAGGTCACCTCCCCAGTGCTCAACTCACAGCGTTCCTGCTGGGCGCCCCCCTGAAGTCCATCGCCGCGACCAGCAGGGCGTGTGGGCCGGTCAGGGCGGCGATCAGCGCCAGGTAGAGGGCGACCAGGGTTTCGGTGTCGTGGACGCGGGGCGCGGCCCACAGGTACAGGCCCGCCAGCAGCAGCAGCGCCAGGCCGGTGATCGGCAAGGCCAGCGCCACGAAGCGCCAGCTCAGGCGGGGTTGCGTGGGAGCAGGGGCCAGATGTTCAGCAGACAGCGCCAGCAAGCGGCCCAGATGCCGCCAGGCGTGCCAGAGCGTGAAATACAGCCCCAGGGCCAGCGGCGGCGGCACCGTTACGAACAGGGCCAGCAGCAGGGCGGCCTCGCCCAGTTCGGTCATCGGCTGGGCGCTGGCCTGCGCGGTGTCGAACACGTACAGCAGCAGCACGGCCACCAGCGCTGTCAGCAGCGCGGCGGCGCCGGGACCGGAGAGCAGCTCACCGGGCAGCACCTGGGTGCCGAAGGCCCTGGAGGCGCCCTGGGAGAGCCGGGTAAACCAGTCTGGAAAGGCCAGCAACGACACCACAATCGGCAGGCTGCCGCGTGCCAGCACGGCGACGGGCGCGGACCACCAGTAACGGCGTGTTCGGCCCAGCACCGCCTCCAGAAAGTGCAGGTCGCCCTGGCCCCAGTGCAGCAGCGACGCTACCAGAAAGCCCCACAAAGCCAGCGGCGGCGCCAGGTGCCAGCTCAGCAGCAGCGCGAACGCCAGCCCGGCGTAGAGCAGCAGATACAGCGCCAGATTCCGCTTCGGCCCGGCCCAGCGCCAGTGCAGCAGCCGGGGAACCAGGTGGTCCAGCGCCCCGTGCGGCAGCCCGAACAGCACCACGCTCAGCAGCAGCGGCACGAACATCACCTGGGTCAGCGCCGCCGGAAAGAGCAGCCAGCCGAGCAGCAGCAGACTCACGCCGCTCCAGGGCACCAGCAGCAGCGCGGGCCGCAGCAGCGCTTCTGAGCTGATATTTGGTCGGTCGGTGCGGGACTGGTTGAGGCTGGACTGGCCCGCAGCGGATACCGGCGAGGCCGCAGGCACAGGCCGGGTGCTCGGCGCCCAGCGCCGCTTGCCCGTCGATTGTCTCATGGCCCGGAGTGTAAGCCCCACCGGGTCGCCCAAGCGTATCAACGCCACCTGAAATCCGCTGCGCTCTGGAGCAGATGTCATAAAAAGACCCTTTTTATGACCGAGCGGAGCGAGTAGTTCTGACTGAGCAAGGCGCAGAATGGAGGCGCGGGGAGGCTGTTTTCCCCGTGGCGTCATTCGGAGTACTGCTCTGATCTTTCCCCCGGTCTGTTCCCACACGCTACACGCTATAAACCGACCACCAGTCACCTGATTCAGCGCGACTTTGCGCATGTAAACCACCACCAGCGACTCTATACTCGCCCCAATGACCGGCGACCCCAGCAGCGAATCCCCCTCTACGGCGAGTTGGCGCACCTTCCTGACGCTGTGGTGGTCGCAGTCGATCAGCAACCTGGCGACCAACGTGGGCTGGTTCGCGGTGATCGTCTACCTGACCACCGACGTGTTTGCGGCGCCGTCCCAGCGGGCGGACCTGGCGCTGGCGCTGGGCGCTATGGGCCTGATGACCAGCGTGCCGCAGCTCGTGCTGGGCGCCTGGGCGGGCTCGGTGACGGACCGCCACAGCCGCCGCGCCGTCATGCTGGTGTGCGACAGCATCGGCGCCCTGGTCGCGCTGGGCATCACGCTGATGGTCTGGAGCGGCGTGCAGAACGTCGCCCTGCTGCTGCTGGCGGTCTTCGCCGCCCGGCTGGCCGAGATTTTTCATGCCAGCGCCTTCGAGGCCAGCTACTCCATGCTGATTCCCGAATCGGGCCTGGCCCGCGCCAACGGCCTGATGCAGACCAGCTACAGCGTCGGCTACGTCGCCGCGCCCGCCCTGGCCGCGCTGATTATCGCCTTGCCGGGCCGCTTTCCGGACGCGCTGTGGGGCCTGAAGAGCGGTGTGGGCCTGGCGATGGCGCTCGACAGTGCCAGCTTCGTGCTGGCCGCCCTGGTGCTGATCCGCCTGCGCATTCCCAGCCCCCAGGAGCGCCCGGCGCCCGGCCAGAAGGCCGATTTCCGGGGAGATTTCCAACTCGGCTGGCAGTACATCTGGCAGCGCCGACCCCTGCTGATGCTGCTGCTGACGCTGGGTGTGACCAATGTCGCCAACGCGCCGCTGATCCTCTACGAGCCGCTGCTGGCCAAGTTCAGCCTGGCTGCCGACTTCGCCGCACGCGGCCTGAATTTCGAGTCCGGTTTCGCCGTCATGACCACCACGACGGCGGTGGGCACGCTGCTGGGCGGGCTGATCGTCACCTCCTGGGGCGGGCTCAAAACCCGGCGCGTCTACGGCGTGCTGTTGCCGCTGCTGGGCATGGCGCTCTCCGTGGTGGTGCTGGGCTTGTCGAAGTCGCTGATCGTGTCGTGCGCGGCGCTGCTGGTCTTCGGCACCAGTTTTCCGCTGGTGGGCGCCCACGCCGCCGCCCTGTGGATGTCGCAGGTGCCGCCGCCCCTCCAGGGCCGGGTCTTCGGGGTGCGCTCGACCATCTCGCGCTCGACCATTCCCTTTGCGATGGCGGCCTTCAGCGTACTCTCGGCCCGCTTTGCTCCGGGGCCGGTGGTGGTCGCGCTGGGCGCTCTCTCGGCCCTGACGCTGACCCTGGCGCTGCTGAGCCCCTGGGTGCGCCGGGTGGAAGACCGCGAGTATCTGGAATCGCTGGCCGCCCCGGCGGGTGAGGCTAGTGCCAGCGACTGAGTTGACTCCTGGTGTGAGCTGACTTCTAAAGAGAGTGCTGCTTTGATGTGCCCGATCTGAACTGGTTTCCGTTTCATTCCGCCGACATACCCGCCTCGCCACCCCATCTCCAGAGGTTTCCCCGTGACCAATGCCCTGACCACCGCCCAGCTCCTGACCCGCCTCGGCAAACGCCTGAACGAACTGGGTGCCTGGCGCGACGCCCGCATCCAGAGCCTGCCACCCGGCCAGTTCTTCGAGCGGGGCCAGACCGAGGCCCGCAGCATCGCGGTAGGGGAGCCCTGGCCGGGCCGCGACTTCCCGGTGACGCTGAGGTTTCAGGTAACGGTGCCCGCCGACTGGAGCGGGCCGCTGGCCCTGCGGATCGACCTCGGCGGCGAGGGGCTGCTGAGCGTGAACGGCGCGGCGGTCGGCGGCCTCAACCCGTACCACCACGACTACCTGCTCGGCAGCGCGGCGCCCGGTCAGACCCTCTATATCGACATTCAGGCCAGCCCCAAGGATCTGTTTGGCCGCCCGGTCCGCCGCCCGGTGCTGAAGGTGGCGGCGCTGGTGCAGCCCGACGTGCAGGTGCGCGGCCTCCACGATGACCTCGCGGCGGCTATAGGTGCGGCCCAGCAACTGCTGGGGTCGGGTCAGCCGGACCTGGCCCAGCAACTCGCCGACGCGCTGGACGCGGTGTTTCGCCAGTTACCGATAGACCGCTCCGGCAGCGCCGCCTACCTGGCGCGGGCCGTGCGCGAGCCGCAGCAGGCCGAGCAGATCGCTTCCATCTGGGAGGAGTGGGACTTCGCCACCGAGGATATGGCGCCGTTCCCTGACGCCCTGCGCCCAGCCCTGAGCGCCGCCCAGGCCGACTGGCAAGCCCGATTGGCCGAGCTGAGGCGCCGCTGCCCGCCCATCGGTTCGCTGGCGCTGACGGGCCACGCCCACATCGACCTGGCCTGGCTGTGGCCGCTCTCGGAAACGCGCCGCAAGGCCCTGCGCACCTTCTCCACGGTGCTGAGCCTGATGGATGAGTACCCGGACTTCGTGTTCAACCAGTCGTCGGCCCAGCTCTACCGCTTCGTGCAGGAGGACGCCCCGGACCTGTTCGAGAAGATCCGTGCCCGCGTCGCTGAGGGCCGCTGGGACGTGGTGGGCGGCATGTGGGTCGAGCCCGACGGCAACCTGATTTCCGGCGAATCGTGGGCTCGGCAACTGCTCTACGGCCAGCGCTACTTTCTGCGCGAGTTCGGCAAGGCGGCCACGGTCTGCTGGCTGCCCGACACCTTCGGTTACGCGGCCAATCTGCCGCAGCTCCTCAGGCTGGCGGGCATTCCGTCGTTTTTCACCACCAAGCTGACCTGGAACGAAACCAACGTCTTTCCCTACGACCTGTATCACTGGGAGGGCCTCGACGGCAGCCGGGTGGTGGCCCACAGCTTTCACAACGCCGTGCCCGCGCAGGGCTACAACGCCGATATCGCGCCGAAGGACGTGATGCAGACCTGGCAGGCGTTCCGGGGCAAGCGCGTGCATGACCAGAGCCTGCTGAGTTTCGGCTACGGCGATGGCGGCGGCGGCCCCACGTCCGGGATGCTGGAGCGCTACGAGCGCCTGAAAGACTTCCCCGGCCTGCCGCGCCTGGAGATGCGCCGGGTGGCCGACTTCTACGCCGATGTGGACCCGCAGGCTGGGTTGCCCGTCTGGGTCGGCGAGCAGTACCTGGAGCTGCACCGGGGCACCTACACCTCGCAGGCCCGTGTCAAATGGCTTAACCGCCGCCTGGAACACATGCTGGTCGAGGCCGAGACGGCCAGCACCCTGGCCTACAAGCTGACCGGGGCGCCGTATCCCAGAGAAGCGCTCACGCCGCTATGGGAAACGCTGCTGCGCAACCAGTTTCACGACATCCTGCCCGGTTCGGGCGTCAAGGCGGTCTACGACGTGGCCCACCAGGAACTTCAGGCCGCGCTGGAGGGGGCGCTGAAGCTGCGCGACGCCGCTTTGCAAACGCTGAGCGACGCGGTGGGCGGCACTATGGGCGAGTCTGGACGCATCGTGGTCTGGAACCTCTCCTCGGATGACCGTCCTCTGAACGCCGTGCTGAGCAGCGACCAGGCTCTGAGCGTGACCAGCCAGAGCGTGCAGACCCATACCGTTCAAACACAGTGGACCGGCGACGTGCTGCGCCTCTACGGTGAGCTGATGGTGCTCGGCGTCGGATACCTTAGCTTGCCGGTAAACGCCGGGGACGCTGCTCTCCAGCCCAGCCCGCCTCTCCACGACCTGACGCTGGAAAACGAGCATTTGCGGGCCGTCATCGCTGAGGACGGCACCGTCAGCTCACTGACCGACAAGCACACGGGCCGGGAGATGCTCTCAGGGCGTGGCAACCAACTGTGGGCCTACGTGGACCTGGCCCGCGAGTGGGACGCCTGGGAAGTCGACGCCTCCTACCCGCAGGAGGGTCAGGAACTGCTGGCCGACGAGCGTCCCGAACGCCTGAGCGGCGCACTGGTGCAGTCCATCCGGGTCCGGCGCAGGCATGGGCAGAGCGAGGTCGTGCAGACCTATGAACTTTCGCCGGGTAGCCGCCGCCTGGATATTCGCACGGAAGTCGACTGGCACGGGCGCCACAGCTTTCTGCGCTCGCTGACGCCAGTTGCTGTTCGCAGCATGTCGGCCACCTTCGAGACGGCTTACGGCAGCGTGACCCGCAGCACCCACACCAATACCAGTTGGGACGCCGCCCAGTTCGAGGTTCCGGCGCACCGCTGGGCCGACCTGAGCGACGGTCAGTGCGGGCTGAGCCTGCTCAACGACAGCAAATACGGCTATTCGGTCAAGGGCAACGTGCTGGGCCTGAGCCTGCTCAGATCGCCGGTCTACCCCGACCCCACCGCCGACGAGGGCCTGCACCGCTTCACCTACGCCCTGTATCCGCACGCGGGCGACTGGCGAAATGGCACGGTGGCCCAGGCCCACGACCTGAACGCGCCGCTGCTGGCCTTCCGGAGTGCCGTGACAGGCGGAATACTGCCGGAGACGGGCCACCTGCTGACCCTCCAGCCGGGCCTGCGGCTGAGTGCCCTCAAGCTGGCCGAAGATTCAGATTCGGTCGTGCTGCGCGTCTACGAGGCGCATGGGCAGCGTGCGGTTCTGAGCACCAGCAACGGCCTGGGCATCAGCGAATGGACCACCGTGAACCTGCTGGAGCAGCCCGGCGAGCAGGCGGGAACTGACGTCGAGCCGTATCAGGTCATCACGCTGCTGGAGCGCCCGCCGAACTGAGCGGCGCTCTACACCTCGCCCCACACCGCCACACCGTGCTTTCTCAGCAGCCGGATCACGATGCTCAGCGGGAAGCCGACCACGCCGGAATACTCGCCCTCGATGCGATCGATCAGCGCGGCGCCGAGGCCCTGGATGGCGTAGCCGCCCGCTTTGTCCAGGCCCTCGCCGCTGCGGGCGTACCAATTGACCTCGCCAGGACTCAGCGCCCGAAAAAATACCTGTGTGTCTGATACGGCGCTGTCTTCTCCAGACGGCGAAATGACCGCCACGCTGCTGTAGACCGCGTGTGGTAAGCCACTGAGTTGCCGAAGGAAGTTGGCGTTCTCGGCCTCGTTCTCAGGCTTGGCGAGCTGCGTCTGGCCCAGCGCCACCACCGTATCCGAGGCGATCACCACCGCGCCGGGGTACTGGGCGGCGATGGCCCGACCTTTTTGCAGCGCCAGATCGCGGGCGACTCCCTTCGGCATGGTGGCGGCGCTGACTTCCTCGATGTCGGGCGACTGCACCTCGAACATCACGCCCAGGCTCCTCAGCAGTTCGCGGCGGCGCGGGCTGCCGGAAGCGAGAATCACAGGTCGGGACAAGCTCAGTACCCTGCCGTATTGCCCGCGCCGCTGACCAGCGCGACGCCGCCCGACGTGCCCAGTCGACTGGCCCCCGCCCGGATCATCGCCAGCGCCTCCTCCGGGGTTCGCACACCGCCCGCCGCCTTGATCTGGGCGCGTCCGGCGGCGACGTTCGACATCAGCTCCACGTCGGCCAGGGTGGCTCCTGTGGGCGCGAAGCCCGTGCTGGTCTTCACGAAGTCGGCCCCGGCCTGAATAGCGGCCTCGGTGGCCCTCACCTTCTGGTCGTCCGTCAGGTAGGCGGTCTCGATGATGACTTTCAGCACCTGGCCCTCGGTGGCGGCCCGCACGGCCCCGATGTCGGTCTGCACGGCGTCCCAGTCACCGGCCAGGGCGGCGCCGATGTTCATCACCATGTCGATCTCGTCGGCCCCGGCCAGGATGCTCAGGCGGGCCTCCCCGGCTTTCTGGAGGCTGGTGAGGGCGCCCAGCGGAAAGCCGCAGACAGTGGCGATTTTGACCTGGCTGCCGGAGAGTTCGGCTTTGCACAGGGCGACGTATTCCGGGTTGACGCAGACGGCCTTGAACCTGTGTTGCACGGCCTCGGCGCACAGAACCCGGATCTGGGCTGGCGTGGCGGTGGCTTTCAGCAGGGTGTGGTCGATGTGATCGGCGAGGTTCATGGCTCAAGCATAGCGGCCAGTGGTCAGATCAAAAAAGCCCCAGCAAAAAAAGCGCCCCCTTCTTTTGGAAGGGAAGCGCTTCTATCTGGTGACCCCAACGGGACTCGAACCCGTGTCTATACCGTGAGAGGGTACCATCCTGACCGCTAGACGATGGGGCCGCCTGTGGTGCCGATCCACTTGCGTGGGTGTCAGGGCCAGTCAGGTTAACGCGGGTCCGGCGTGCTGTCAATCCCCGGCGAAACGGCCTGAGCGCTCAGCGGCGGGCGTCGCTGCGGATCACCAGCACCGGCAACGGCGAGCGCTTGACCACGCTTTCGGCCACCGATCCGGAAAAGAAGTGCTCGATGGCGCCCTGGTGATGGGTGCCCACCACGATCAGGTCGGCGTTCCAGGCCCGCGCCGCCTCGATGAGGCCCACCGCCGGGTCGCCGGTCACCAGCTGCTGCGACTCGCCTGGCTGGGTAATGCCGTCCAGGCGCCGCTTGTCGATGTCGCTCAGCTCCTGAATCAGCCGGGGCGTGCTGGTAATGGGAATCAGCCCGGCGCCGGACACGTCGGGCAGGGCCGAGGCGGCGAGGTCCACCACATGCACCAGCAGCCGCTCGGCGCCGGGGAAGCGGGCGCGGGCGAGTTGCAGGGCGTGGTCGGCGGAACCGGAGAAGTCCACGCCGATGGCGATTCGCGCAAAGGGCTGCGGCGAACTGGACTGTGAGGAACTGGGTGTGGTCATGGCTTTACCGTACTCGCCTGTGTGCGGGCCAGGGTGACATTAAGGCTTGATGACGCCGACCCGCAGTCCATAAAAGCTTTATAAATCATCTCTTCCCACCGTCCCAATCTTTCCCCACAAGCCACGAGCCACGAGCCCTCCCTACTCCAGCTCGTCGAAGGCGTGCAGCAGCGCCGCCTCCGCGTCCCCCTCTGGCCGGTGATGGCGCCCGATCAGCTCGGCGACCCTGGCCCGGCCCCCGGCGCGGCGGACCAGCTCGGCGCCCAGGGCCGGGTGCTCGGCGCGGATGTACAGCGGCCCGAACGGCAACCACCTGGCCAATCGGCCCGGCACCAGGCCGGAGAGCACGCGCTCCTGCACCCGGTAGGGCCGCAGCGACTTGCCGCAGTCGTGCAGGAGCCCGGCAGCCAGCAAGTTGGGGGAGGCGTCCGGGTGCGCGGCGTACAGGGCGCCCGTCACCCGGCAGGCGTGCTCGCGGTCACGGGCGTCCATGTCCAGGTAGAGGCGGGCTTCGGCGGGGGTGAGTAAGGTCAGCGCCCAGGTGTCGTCGGGCGCGGCCTGAGTGTGCCGAACGCTGCGCGAAAGCCGCTGCACCTTGCCCGGCAGACGCCGCCACTTCCCTGTCAGTCCGGATGACATGGCTGGAGTCTAGCGCCCACCGGGGAGTGGTCTCGCCTCGGCGAATCCAGGGGCGCTTCACGTCGGGCGGTCTGGTCGGTGTGGACGCGCCGGGTATCCAGCCTGCTCGCCCCGCGTCTTTGTGGGAGCACAGGCTTGAGGGAGCACAGGCTTGAGAGAGCACAGGCCGCGCCAGAACGACGTTTTTGCCGGGGCCTCACCTGGGCGTGACCTCGCCTGGAAGATTGGAAGATCGAGTTCGGCGTGGGATCGCCCGGCTCGGTGAATTTGCGTCCGGAGAAAGTACCGTGCTACTTCCGAAGAGGCCAGAAAAACCGTGGGTGACACGGGGAGAACTGGCCTGAGCCGGAGCCGGGACTTGACATTTCGGGTGTCTGGCCTCACACTGACCTCAACCAAAATGTAATCGTTTACATCCGCCCCCAGCGCCGCGCTTCCCATGTCTGGGCCGTCGTTTCCGGCATTCATTCCTAATCAAAGGTGGAAAGCTTTTCAATGTCGAGTCTCAAGGATGTCGCCAATCTGGCTCAGGTTTCGCTGGCTACCGCCTCACGGGCGCTCAGCCGTCCGGAAACGGTGGCGACCCTGACCCGGACGCGGGTGGAGGGCGCGGCGCACCAGCTCGGTTACCAGCCGAACATGCTGGCCCGCAGCCTGCGCCAGCGCGAGACGCGCACCATCGGGCTGATCGTGGCCGACCTGCTCAATCCCTTTCACGCCCTGCTGGCCAAGAGCGTGCAGGACACCGCCGAGCGCCACGGCTACGTCGCCTTTTTGCTCAACAGCGACGAGCAGGAAGGCAAGGAGAGCCGCGCCATCGACACTCTGCGCGGGCATCTGCCGCAGGGGCTGATTATCGTGCCGACCAGCGGCTTTGCGCGTCGCCTCGGCAGTCTGCCCCGCTTGCCGGTGGTCGAACTCGACCGGGTGAGTGGGGCGCCGGGCGTGACCACCGTGACCGTGGACAACGTGGGCGGCGCCCGCATGGCGACCCAGCACCTGATCGACCTGGGCCACCGCGACATCGGCATGATCGTGGGCCAACTCGACATCAGCACCGCCGTGGAGCGTCACCGGGGCTTTCTTGAGACCATGCGGCGTGCCGGGCTGAGCTACCGTCCCGACTGGGTGCTGTCCGGCCACCACCGTGAGGACGACGGCCACCGCGCCGCCCGCAAGCTGCTCAGCGTTCCGGGCGACCGCCCCAGCGCCCTGTTCGTCGGCAACAACGAGATGACGGTGGGCGCCGTGCTGGCGGCCCGCGACCTGGGACTGCGCTTGCCTCATGACCTGTCCATCGTCGGCTTTGACGATTCGCGCTGGGCACAGACCATGTTCCCGGCCCTGACGGTCATTTCGCAGCCCACCGAGCAGCTCGGCACCCTGGCCTGCGAGCATCTGGTGCGGCAACTGGCCTACGCCCATTCTGGCAACGCCCAGCTCGCCCTGCCCGCCCGTGTCTTGAACAAAGCGGCACCTATCGGGCCTGTCCGCGTGCAGCTCCCCACCGAACTGATTATCCGCCACTCCACCAGTCCGCCCGCGCTGGTTTTTGGTTAAAGGCCCGCCGCGTCCTCGCCCCCTCAACCCCTCGCCCGCTTCACCCCTCGCCCGCTTCACCCCAAGGAGAACCACCATGCATAACACGAAACTGATGCTCACCTCCGCCGCCCTGACCCTCACCGCCGCCGCCGCCCTGAGCGCCGCGCTGGCCCAGAGCACCGCCCAGCCGATCATCGGGCTGATTACCAAAACCGAGACCAACCCCTTTTTCGTCAAGATGAAGGAGGGCGCCGAGAAGGAAGCCACCCGCCTGGGCGCCAAGCTGCTGACCGGCGCGGGCAAGTCCGACGGCGACAACGCGGGCCAGGTGACGGCCCTGGAAAACATGGTGGCGGCGGGCGCCAAGACCATCCTGATTACGCCCAGCGACTCCAAGGCCATCGTGCCTGCGCTCGCCAAGGCCCGCGCCGCTGGCGTGATGGTCATCGCCCTGGACACCCCCACCGACCCGATCAGCGGGGTCGACGCCCTGTTCGCCACCGACAACTACAAAGCCGGGGTACTCATCGGCCAGTACGCCAAGAAGGCCATGGCGGGCAAGAAGGCCGTCATCGCCGCGATGGACTACAACCCCGGCCAACCCGTCGGCATTCTGCGCCACAACGGCTTCCTGGCCGGTTTCGGCGTCAAGGGCATCACCGCTGCCACCAAGGACCAGGTGAACACCAGCGTCGTGTGCTCGCAAAACTCCTTCGGCGACCAGGCCAAGGGTCAGACCGCCATGGAAAACTGCCTCCAGAAAAACCCCGACATCAACCTGGTCTACACCATCAACGAGCCTGCCGCTGCGGGCGCCTACCAGGCCCTCAAAGCCGTCGGTAAGGAGAAGGACGTGCTGATCGTCTCGGTGGACGGCGGCTGCGCGGGCGTTCGCAACATCGTCGACGGCGTGATCGGCGCGACCAGCCAGCAGTACCCGCTCAAGATGGCCAGCATGGGCGTGGCGGCAGGCGTCAACTACGCCAAGACCGGCAAGAAGGCGGTCGGCTACACCGATACCGGCGTGACCCTGATTACCGACAAGCCCGCCAGTGGCGTCACCAGCAAGGACACCAAGTTCGGCCTGGCGAGCTGCTGGGGCCAGTAAATCTCCAGTCCAGTTCCCTATAGTCCAGTCAACCCTGATTAAGGCTCCCTGACCCACCCCGACGGGCACTTCGACAAGACTTTTGTCGGATGCCCGTCCGGCCCTTCCCCCACCTGACCTGAGCGGGATGAAGCGTCGCCTGTCCCCCCGCTGTTCCCACTCCCCACCTCCTACTTCCCACTTCCCAAATCTGTCCCCACAAGCCACGCGCCACAAGCCTTACCCGCCCCCAGGTGCCCCCATGACCACATCCACCACGCCTACCCGCCGTTTGCACCTGCCCAGCCTCAGCACCATCGGGCCGCTGATCGCCCTGCTGCTGGCCTGCATCTTCTTCACCACCCAGTCGGACCGTTTTCTGACCTCACAGACGCTCTCGCTGGTGCTCAAGCAGATCTCGTTCGTAGCCGTCATCGCCATCGGCCAGACGCTGGTGATCCTGACCGGCGGCATCGATCTGGCCTGCGGCGCCATCATGGCGCTGGGCAGCATGGTCATGACCAAGTTCGCCGTCGAGCTGGGCGTCTCGCCGCTGCTGGCGATCCTGTGCGGCATCATCGTCACGACGGCTATCGGGGCACTCAACGGTCTGCTGATCACCCGGCTCCGATTGCCGCCCTTCATCGCCACGCTGGGCATGTTCGGCATCGTCTCGGCCACCACCCAGATCTACTCCGGCGCCCAGACGGTCAGCAACCTGCCCGACACGCTGGGTTTCCTGGGCCAGACCTTCAACGTCTTCGGTACGGCCTTCACCTACGGCGCGGTGCTGATGTTGGTGCTGTTCGGCGTCGCCTGGTTCTACCTGACCCAGACGGCGCCGGGCCGCCACATCTACGCGGTGGGCAACAACCCGGAGGCCACCCGCCTCAGCGGCATTCCCACCACCCGGCTGCTGGTCAGCGTCTACGCCGTGGCCGGGCTGCTCTACGGCGTCGCTGGCTACATCCTGATAGGCCGGGTCGGCGCGGGCGACCCCAACGCCGGGCAGACCGAGAACCTGGAGAGCATCACCGCCGTCGTGCTGGGCGGCACCAGCCTGTTTGGTGGGCGCGGCAACGTGCTGGGCAGTTTGCTCGGCGCCCTGATCGTGGGCGTCTTCCGGGTGGGTCTCACATTGGCCGGAGTCAACAGCGTCTACCAGATTCTGATTACCGGCGTGCTGATCATTCTGGCCGTCGCCACCGACCAGTTCTCGCGCAGGAAGGCCTGAGATGACGACGCTACTGGAGAAAAAGACCGACATTCAGCCGGTGATGGAAGCTCGCGCCCTGTTCAAGCGCTACGGTCAGGTCACGGCCATCGACGGCGCCGACTTCGAGCTGCTGCCCGGCGAGATTCTGGCCGTCATCGGCGACAACGGCGCGGGCAAGTCCAGCCTCATCAAAGCCCTGGCCGGTGCGGTGGTGCCCGACGCCGGGGAGATCTTCTTGGGCGGGCGCCCGGTCAGTTTCCGCAGTCCCATCGACGCCCGCAGGGAAGGCATCGAGACGGTGTATCAGGACCTGGCCGTGGCGCCCGCCATGACCATCGCCGAGAACCTGTTTCTGGGCCGGGAGCTTCTGCGCCCCGGTTTCCTGGGCAAGTTGCTACGAATTGTGGACAAAAAGAAGATGAACGAGGAGGCCACCGCGCATATGCAGGGCCTGCAATTCGCCATCAAGAGCATGTCTCAGGCGGTGGAAACCCTGTCGGGCGGCCAGCGGCAGGGCGTGGCCGTCGCCCGCAGCGCGGCGTTTGCCCGGCACGTGGTCATCATGGACGAGCCCACCGCCGCTCTGGGCGTGCGCGAGGGCAACATGGTGCTGGATCTGATTCGCAAGGTGCGCGACAGCGGCCTGCCGGTCATTCTCATTTCGCACAACATGCCGCACGTCTTCGAGATCGCCGACCGCATTCACGTTCACCGGATGGGCAAGCGGGCAGCGGTGCTGAATCCCAAGAAGATCAGCATGGCCGATACCGTTTCGGTGATGACGGGGGCCTTGAAGGCGTCTGAGTTGAGTCCGGAGGTGCTGGCGTAGGGGGAGGAGCTTCGAGGTGTCATGTGTGAACTCGAACAGATTGACACTCGCTGTTTTGCCCTATTATCTGGTGATGTTAAAGGCCGTTCTCTTAGCAGGATTCCTGGTCTCCGTTTCTTCTGCGTCTGCCGAGTGGATCGAGTCCACGGAAAGCTCAGGGAAGGTGCCGTCAAAAGTGGTTCAGTCTTTTAGCACCCTGGTCTATTCTGACGTAGGAAAATTGTGTTATCCAGGCTCATACTCAACAGCGTATACCTCTGAGGTGTCACCAAATAGTCTGTTGACGTTGGACACATACGTGGGGATGATGTTGGGTAACAGAGCCAAATTTCGAATCGACAAATTTGAGTATAACCAGAAAGCGTTAACTTTTAGGGCATACTTTGTTGATAAAGATGGATATGGAGAGTATCATCTCGCCAGAATAGATAGCTCCGTTAAAAAACCAATACTAACCTACCAAGATTGCCTCATCGCACCGTAAACTGACTAATCAGGCAGTCGAAAGAGGGGAACAGCGTCGGCCATCAGGCACCGACGCTGTTCCCACTCCCCAACCCCTCAGTCCGCCGCCGCACTCTCCTCAAGCTCCAGCGCAGCCAGCATCCGCTCCACGCTCATGGCGGCCCGGGTTCCGGCGCCCACGCTGGTGGCGAGCTGACGGTAGACGTAATCGCTGATGTCGCCTGCCGCGAACAGGCCAGGGACGCTGGTGTAGATGTCCTCGCGGACCTCCACGTAGCCGTCCTCGCGCAGCTCGACTACACCCTTCAGGAAATCGGTGTTGGGCACGTGCCCGATAAAGATGAACACGCCGTCGGTGGCGAACTGGCTGACCTCGCCGGTCTTGAGGTTCTTGAGCTGCACGCCGCTCACACTGTCCACGCCCTGAATTTCCTCGACGGCGGTGTCCCAGATGAACTTCATCTTGGGGCTGGCGAAGGCGCGGGCCTGGGCGACCTTGTTGGCGCGCAGGCTGCCCCGGCGATGAATCAGCGTCACCTCGTCGGCGAACTTGGTCAGGAACAGGCCCTCTTCGACGGCGGCGTCGCCTCCACCAACCACCACGACCTTTTTGCCACGGTAGAAAAAGCCGTCACAGGTGGCGCAGGTGCTCACGCCCTTGCCCCAGAACTGCTCCTCGCCCGGCACGTACAGCCGCTTGGGGTTGGCGCCCGTCGCCAGGATCACGGCCCTGGCATGGTAACTACCGCTGTAACCCTTGACCAGAAAACCGCCGTGCGGGTGGTGCTCGATGCCCTGCACCTCTTCCATCTCGATGGTGGCGCCGAAGCGCTCGGCCTGGGCGGTCATGCGCTGGGCCAGTTCGGGGCCGCTGATCGGTTCGGGGAAGCCGGGGTAGTTCTCGACTTCCTCGGTCTGGGCGATCTGGCCGCCGGGCAGGCCCTTTTCGAGCACCACCGTGCTGAGGCTGGCGCGGCCCGTGTAGATGGCCGCCGTCAGGCCCGCCGGACCGCCGCCGATAATGACTACATCATGCTTTGAAGGTTGGGGATTCGTCATGACAACAGGGTAGCAGAGCGTAGCTTTGCCGACAGTAGCCAAGTTTGTTTTCTAAAGTAGAGTGCAGGGTTTGGCCATGCCGAGGTTAACACTCTGAAGTTAACACTTCCTTCAGAATTTGTGCTGCGGCAGATCGGAATGCCGCTCACGGTTCAGGGCGCCTTGAAGCCACACAGACAGCTAAAAAAACCCGCACGGGGCGAGTTCTTTTAAATCTGGTTGGGGCACTAGGATTCGAACCTAGATTGACAGTGTCAGAGACTGGCGTCCTGCCATTGGACGATGCCCCAGCGCTTTGCAACTCGACTGAGCAGCGACGGGAAGTATAGGCAAGGGACGCAGCGCTGTCAAGACCACGGGTGCAATTTGCGGCTCGACCTGGAGCCAAATTGGTTGTCTGATCGGGCTCTAGATGCTAAGGTTGGGTGTTGCCGCGCGTAGGCGCGAGCTGCCAGGAGGATTACCGAAGTGGAAGACCAAGTTAGCCGCACCCCGGATCAGGCCGGGGACATTCAGCCCACCACCGACACGGCGCAGGGCAGCGCCAGCGTTCCCGCCACCGAGCCTACTCAGGTTGAGCCCACTCAGGTCAAGGCCACCCAGACTGGGCCGACTTCGGTTGAAGCCGTGCAGGCCCAGCCAGAGGCGACCCCGCCCGAAGTGGCCCAGCCCGAAGTGATCCAGGCACAGCCCGTCCAGGCCGCCCCGGCGCCCGCTGCGCAACCTGTTCAACAGGCTCCCGTGCAGCCAGCCGCAGTGCAGCCAGCGGCAGTGCAGCAACCGGCACAGGCGCGTCAGGAACGCAGCGACGACGACTACCCGGCCATGACCATGGAGGACGTGCTCGCCACGCTGGATACCGAGAATCAGGACTCCTCGGCGCCCTCGCGCGGCGATGTGGTCAACGGCACCGTCGTGTTCATCGGCGCTGAGGGCATCGCCGTGGACGTGGGCGCCAAGATTGAGGGCATCATCCCCTTCAATCAGCTCGGTGACGAGCCCGTCACGCAGGAAGAGGCCCAGCAGATGTACAAGCCCGGCGACTCCATCGAGGCGTATGTGGTGCGCAGCGACATGGCCAACGGGCAGATCGTGCTGAGCAAGAAGCGGGCCGAGCAGGACAAGGGCTGGCGCGTGCTGGCGGGCGTGCAGGAGCGCGACGAATCGTTCCAGGTCGATATCGTCGAGAAGGTGCGCGGCGGCTTGGTCGCCATGATCGACGGCATCCGGGCTTTCCTCCCGGCCAGCCAGGTCGATACCCGCCGGGTCAACGACCTCGATCCCTACGTGGGCAAGCCGCTGGAGGTCAAGCTCATCGAGCTCAACCGCAAGCGCAACCGCGTGATTATCAGCCACCGCGCCATCATGGAAGCTCAGAAGGCCCAGGCCCGCGAGAGCACCATGGGCCAGCTCGAACCCGGCGCCCAGTTCGAGGGTGAGGTGGTCGAGATCACCGATTTCGGCGTGTTCGTCAACCTCGGCGGCATTGATGGCCTGGTTCACCGCAGCGAGCTGACCTACGGGCGCTTCAATCACCCCCGTGACGTGGTGAAGGTCGGCGACAAGGTGCAGGTCCAGGTCATCGACGTCGATCCGGGCCGTGACCGCATCAACCTGTCCATGAAGTCGCTGACCACCGACCCCTGGGAAAGTGCCATCGACAAGTACAGCATCGGCCAGAAGGTCAAGGGCAAGGTCACTAACCTCACCAACTTCGGTGCCTTCGTGGAGATCGAACCCGGCCTGGAAGGGCTGGTGCACGTCAGCGAGCTGTCCTGGACCAAGCGCGTCCGGCACCCCAACGAGGTGCTCAAGGAAGGCGATGAGGTCGAGGCCATCATCCTGCGGATCGACCCGAAGGACCGGCGCATCAGCCTCGGCTTGCGCCAGGCCACCGACGATCCCTGGTCCAGCCTGCCGGACCGCTTCCCGCCCGGCACCCCGGTCAAGGGTAAAGTCACGGGCCTCACCGATTTCGGTGTGTTCATGGAGATCGAGGAAGGCATCGAGGGCCTGATTCACATCAGCGAACTCGACTTGCAGCGCGTCAACAACCCGGCGGATCTGTTCAAGAAGGGCGACGACATCGAAGCCGTCATCCTGAACATCGATCCCGTCGAGCAGCGCGCCAGCCTGTCGCGTCGCCGTGCCCTGGGCGGCGCTCCTGCGCGCGGTGGCGACTTCGTGAGCCAGGGCGGCGGCAGCCGGACCCCCAGTTTCGGCGGCCCCCAGCAGGGCGGTCGTCCCGGCGGCAGCGCCGGTGGACGCGGCGGACGGCGCGGCGGCTCGGACTTCGAGTACAGCTTCAACGCCAAGGACGCCCAGCAGGGCGGCGGCAAGATCAGCACCAAGCTCGGTGACGTCTACGCGGACCTGTTCGCGCAGTTCGGCCTGGGCGGCGGAGCTGACAAGAAGGACGAGGTGGCCACGGCTACCCCGGCCCCCACAGCTTCAGTCCCGGCACAGACGCAGGCCAGCGTGCCCGCCCCTGAGTCGGCGGCGCCTGAGAGCACCGAGACCAAGAGCGAGTAAGTCCGCTCAGGGTTGTCGGAACCGGAGGAGCCCAGTGTTTCTCCGGTTTTTTCATGCTGTCGTGCCCCGGCCTGGCCGGTCATACTGCTTCTATGCCTCATCCGATGCGCTTCTCAAGGGTGCGTCCGCCCTGGCCGCTGGCGCTGCTGTTCGTCTCGGCGGGCCTGACGCACTTCCTGCGACCTGAAGTCTTCGACGCGGTGGTGCCGCCCTGGGTGCCGCTGGAGCCGCGCACGGCCACGCTCATCAGCGGCGCGGCGGAGCTGGCCGGTGGGCTGGGGCTGCTGCTGCCCGCCACCCGGCCTGCCGCGAGCTGGGGGCTGATCGCGCTGCTCTTGGCGGTGTTTCCGGCAAACATCTACATGGCTCAGCACCCGGAGCGCTACGTCCCGATTCCGGCCTGGGCGCTATGGCTACGCTTGCCGCTGCAAGCCGCGCTGATCTGGTGGGTCTGGAACGCGGGGCGGGTTCGGAATGTGGAGGAGCTGGAAGGGGCGGAAGCGGGCGCCTGAGGCGGAGTGAAATGAGTACAGGCATAGGGTGGGAACGCCATCTGGGCGCCCCCTCTCCCCGCTGCTTCGCAGCTCCACTCTCCCGCAAGGGGCGAGGGGTCAAAACTGCCACTCAGCATCCACAAAAAACCCGCCGTCTCAGGCGGGTACGCGGCTCGGTTTAGTTCTTCGCCGCCGCATTGATACCCCGTCCAGGCCCCACCAACCGGCCACCGTCCAGGCGGCGACGATCAGCAGGCCGAAGGTCAGCATCAGCGGGTTGAGGCCCGGCGTGCCCGCCAGCAGGAAGTTCAGATTCAGCAGGGCACCGACCAGCGCGGCCAGGCCGGTCAGCAGGCCCAGGATCAGCGGGGCGCCCACCGTCACCTCGGCCAGTGGGATCAGATAGGTCAGCAGCCCGGAAGCCGGTTGAGCTACGGCTTCGACGACAGCCGCGTACCAGCCGGTCACCGTCGGCTTCTCGCCCTGCGAATTCTCGATGGTCCCATCGAAAAAACCGTTGATGGCCTGTCCGGCGCTGGCGCCCACCCAACCGCTGCCGGTGAACCTCTGGGTGCCGGAGCTGAGCCAGGTGTAGCCCAGCCACAGCCGCAACAGCAGCCAGACCGGCGCCGTGCGCGTGTCGGTAAAGAGGCGGGCCGCAGGCGTTGGGAGCGTCATGGTTCAGACTGGCACGCCCAGCGGTGAAAAGGCTCGGCGAAGCGGCGACTCACCTTGAGCGGGCGCTGGGGTGATCTTGAGCGACTTTCAGACAACTGCTACTTCAGCGCCGGAATTCTCAGCCCGCCGCGCCCGTCCCAGCCCTGGAAGGCGTAGAAGCGGCCCGGCTGCCCGGTGCTCAGGTAATCGCTCAGCGGCTCGCGCATCGGCGGGCTGTCGAGCTTGGCGATGGCGTCTTCCGGCGAATAAAACCGCGCCTCCACGATCAGCTTGTCGGGGTCGTCGGGGTTGAGCAGGCCCTCCCAGGTGGCGTCGAAGACGATGGCGATGGCCCGCTCGCTGCGCCGGGCGTCCTCGATATGCACCGTGTAGGCCATGTGCCGGATGCTGGTGAGCTTAAGGCCGGTTTCCTCGAAGATCTCGCGGTAGACCGCTTCCGGAGCCGTTTCGCCGGGTTCGACCATGCCGCCCGGCAGGGTGTAACGCACCCGGCCCTGGCCCTGCCAGTCGTTGCCCACCAGCAGCACCCGCCCGCGTGCGTCGCGCAGGATGGCCGCCGTGACCAGCAGCTCACGCCGGGGCATGGGTCACCGCCGCAGACCAGACATACTGGGGAGAGAGAAGGAAGTCGGGGCGGGCGACGGGCAGCTCAGGCCGCGCCATCGGTCATGCTGGCCAGCAGCGCCTCTCGTTCCAGCCGCGTCAGGGCCTCGATGACGCCGCCGAGGTGGCCGGACATCACGCTGCCCAGGTCGAAGTTCTTGTCCTCGCCGGGTAAGCGGTGATCGGTGACGCGGTTTTGCGGATAGTTGTAGGTGCGGACCTTTTCGCTGCGCTCGCCCGTGCCGATCTGCGAGGCGCGGCGCTCGCTCTGGGCGGCGTCGAAGGCTTCGCGCTCGCGTTCGGCCAGCCGGGTTCGCAAGACTTCGATGGCCTTTTCACGGTTCTTGATCTGTGAGCGCGTCTCCTGACAGACCACCAGAATCTCGTCGGGTGTTCCGGCCCGGTAGACCGCCCGCACGGCGGAGTCGGTGGTGTTGACGCCCTGCCCGCCCGCGCCCTGCGACCGGTAAACGTCGATGCGGACCTCCGACAGATCGAGTTGCACGTCGCCCGGCTCGGCCACCGGCAGCACGGCCACCGTGACGGTGCTGGTGTGAATGCGGCCCTGCGTCTCGGTGGCGGGGATGCGCTGAACCCGGTGGACTCCGCGCTCGAACTTCAGCGTCCGGTAGGCGTAGTTGCCCTTGACCTCGGCCATCACCTTGGAGAAGCCGCCCAGGCTGCTCATATTCTCATCTAAGATGCTCAGCCTGTAACCGTGCTCAGCCAGGTAGCGCTCGTAGACGCGCAGCAGATCGGCGGCGAACAGTCCGGCCTCGTCGCCGCCCGCCCCGGCGCGAATCTCCAGAATCACGTCCTTGGTGTCGTCGGGGTCGCTGGGCAGCAGCAGCACTTCGAGTTCGCTGGCGATCAGTTCGCGGCGGACCTGGCTGCTGCGCAACTCCTGCTCGGCCAGCTCGCGCATCTCCGGGTCTGATAGCAATTCACGAACCTGGGCCTCGCCCTCGGCCAGCGCCCGGTCCTCAAAGTACAGCGCCGTGATGGGTTCGAGTTCGCGCTGGCGGCGGGTGAGCCTGACCAGCACGCTGCTGTCGGCCAGTACGGCGGGGTCGGCCAGTCGGCGCAGGGTCAGGTCGTATTCGTGTGAGAGGTCGGACAACCTGGCACTGAGCGAGGGGCTCAGCACGGTGGGCCTGCCGGGGGCCGGGCCAGGGGGTAAAACTCGGCCATCAGGGAAAGCGGGGAGGCGGTGAACACGGAAGTCATAGAGTCAGTCTAGCGCGGTGAGGCGTGCCCAAATCCGCCTTTCCGTATACTCGTTCTCATGCCCGCTGCCCAGCCCTTCGTTCCGGCCCCCCGCCTTGCACCGTCCGCCGAACTCCGCACCGTCCACATCGGCCTGCTCGGCTGCGGCACGGTGGGTCAGAACGTGCTTGAGCTGCTCTCTCGCCGCCGTGACATCTTCGCCGACATCGGTGTGAAGCTCGAAGTCTGCGGCGTGCTCGTCCGTGACGCGGCCCGTGAGCGCGACGTACCCGCCGGAACACCCCTGACCGAAGACCCCGGCTTCCTGAACGAGTGCAGCATCGTCGTGGAGGCGCTGGGCGGGGTGGAAGGGCCGCTGGCGCTGCTGCTGCCGATTCTGCGTTCGGGAAGAGCGGTGGTCACTGCCAACAAAGCCATGCTGGCCGAGCGCTGGGACGCGCTGCGCGGCTACGCCCAGGCCGGGCAACTGTACTACGAGTCCGCCGTGATGGCCGGAACCCCGATTATTGGCCCGATGAGCACTGTTCTGCGGGCCAGCGCCTTTACCCGGCTCCAGGCGGTGCTCAACGGCACCTGCGCCTACATCCTGACCCAGATGGAGGGCGGCAAGCCCTACGCCCAGGCGCTCAGCGAGGCCCAGGCGCTCGGTTACGCCGAGGATCCGCCCACCCTGGATGTCGGCGGTTTCGACACCGCCCACAAGCTGGCCGTGCTCGCCCGTTTCTGCGCCGACGGAGACTTTCCCTACAGCGCCGTGCAAATTCAGGGCATCGAGAACGTCACGCTGGATGATGTGGCAGCGGCGAAGGCGGTGGGCGAGCGCATCAAGCTGGTCGCCACCCTGGAGCGTGTCGGGGGCGGCTGGCACGCCTCGGTGGCGCCCACCCGCCTGCCGGAAACCCATCCGATCTGCACCGCCGGGGCCGGGCGCAACTCGATGGTCTACGTCGGTGAGGAATGCGGCGAGCTGTTCTTCGCGGGCGGCGGCGCCGGGGGCCTGGTCACGGCCAGCGCGGTCGTCGGCGACATCATGGACTGCGTGCTGGGCTTTCCGGGGCACGTGCCGCTGCACTGAGAAGGTTTGTGACGTGTGGCGAAAGATGGCGGCTGGACGGGCTTGGGGCGGTTGGGTTGCGTTATTGGGCTTCAGTACGTTGCTAATGCGTCTGCACCCCCACCCCCCAGCCCCCGCCCCGGTGGGGCGAGGGAGCTCACGCTGCGCTAGGCATGGTACTTCCCATCCGTCCCAGCCGCTCAATTCTTCACCGCGTTCTCCACATCGCGTAGGTTTCGTGGGGCGCCCGTGCTCCAAATGCGGCTATAACTGACCTCGCCGGAAGCTAGTGATCTACTTGAGTAGAAAAAGCTCACTGGGCGCATGTTTCTGACCCCTCGCCCCTTGCGGGAGAGGGGCGCTGCGCAGCAGCGGGGTGAGTCGCAGACCTGCTTGCAGAGGGGAAGTGAGCGCCAGCTCATGCCCTAAATCTTTTCCCACTCCCCACTTCCCCACACGAGACGTTTGGCCCCCGCTCGCCGACTTATACTGCGCTTATGACCGCCAGCGCTGTGCCACTGCCTGAATTCGAGGCCCGACTGCGCGAGGTGCTGCGCTCGAAGGTGCAGTTCATCGAGATCATCGGGGAAGACCTGGTGGCGGCGGGCGGCAAGCGGGTGCGCCCCGCCGTCACTTACCTGGCGTCGAAGGCGCTGGGCGGCGGCGAGAGTCACGCCTTCGACACCGACCTGGCGGTGTGTGTGGAGCTGCTGCACTCGGCCAGCCTGCTCCACGACGACCTGATCGACGATTCCGACACGCGCCGGGGAAAGGAAACCGCCTTTCGCAAGTTCGGCAACGTGGTCAGCGTCATGAGCGGGGACTTCATGCTCAGCCGCTTGCTGGTGCTGCTCTCCGAGATGCCGCGCAGCCTGACACAGGCCTTTGGCTTAGCGGCCAGCGCCGTCTGTGAAGGCGAGGTGTTGCAATTCCAGGTAGCGGCCTACGGTGACTACAGCATTGAGAATTACCTTCAGGTCATCTACGGCAAGACGGCGGCGGTGTTTGAATTGGCGGCCCGCGCCCCCGCCCTGCTGCGCCGCAGCGACGAGCCGCTACTGAGTGCCCTGGCCACTTACGGACGCGAATACGGCCTGGCCTTTCAGATGCAAGACGACCTGCTCGACCTGATGGGCGACGAGGCCACCATCGGCAAGCCGGTGGGCGGTGATCTGCGCGAGGGCAAGGCTACGCTGCCGGTGCTGTATTTGCTGGAGAGTGAGCACGAGGGCGAGGTCCGCACGCTGCTGGAACGCCGCGCTGCCAAAGGCGGCGACGTGGAGCGCGTGCGCGAGCTGGTGCGCGGCGCCGTCCACGAGCGCACCAACGCCGAGATCACCCGCCGGGCTGGCCTGGCCGTGAGTGCCCTGCACGAACTGCCGCCCAGCCCCGACCGGGACCGCCTGGAAGCGCTGGCGAATCTGGAAGCGACGCGGGTGAAGTGAGGGGTTTTAAGTACACCAACGTTTATCTTTGGATGTATCTGATTAGCGATGCAGGGGTGGTCGCGGTTCGAGCCGTGGGCGAGTAGACTCAGGCATGACCGGCGACCTGACCCGCGATGACCTGCTGGCGATCATCCGTCGGCAAGCGGAGCAGTTCGAGCGACTGGAAGCCGAAAACAAAGCGCTCAGAGCTGAAAACGCGCGGCTGAACAAGCGCATCGAGGAATTGGAGCGCAAGGGCCGCAAGTACACGGCACCTCACAGCCGTGAGGTGCGAAAAGCCGATCCGAAACCGCCGGGACGCCGCGCAGGACAGGGGCTGTTCAGCGCTAAAGCACCACCGGCCCCGGACGAGATCACGCAGGTGGTCGTGGTTGACGAGCCC
>NZ_JANYGJ010000184.1 GCF_025362455.1 Deinococcus sp.
CTTGACCGCGCCGATCACGTCACCGATGACCGTCGAGCCCTGAAGCGCTTCCTGAAGAGCGCCGATGGGCAGCGCCGAGGCGGGCACGAGCGTCGCGCCGACAACCCCTTCGGCGGGCCGCACGGTAATCACGCTGGAGGCCGCCTCATAGATGGGCGGCTGCGATTTCGACCACAGGTAAGTGCCCAGCCCGACCACCGCTGCCGCGCCGACGATCAGTGGCAGGCGGCGGCGAACACCGCGCCATAAGACGCCCAGTTCGATTTCCGTTTCAGCCGCTTCAGCGGGCAAGGGTTCCCGGTAACTACTCACCCCAGCAGCTCTCTGTCACTGCCGGTAGGAGTGCGACGATCGCAGTGCCGAACGCGACCACTACGACCCAGCCCAGGCCAGAGCTAACCGGACCAACTCCCGGTGGTTGCCTTGTCAAAAGCAGATAAATCATCATCTGGCGTACTCCCTTCGCTTTGCTCAGGCCCCCCCGGTTGCAGGCCATCAGTTTCGTAACAGCCGGTCTGTGACCGTCGGGTCAACCCTATCATGCTACCCGGAGTAGGCTACTCACAGCCCGCGCCGAAGCTGATTCAAGCTCTCACCTTCTCGTCAGCTTGAGCGCAAGGATGGGCGGGACACTTGCGCCTTTATTCAGAGACTCTTGGCGAGACGGCCATGCTCAGAGCTGGCCCGGCTTCAGTTCAGGCTCAACGCAAGTCTGAAGCCTTAGACTGTGGCATTCATGAAAGGTATCATTCCCGCCGCCGGTCTGGGCACAAGATTGCGGCCCCTGACCTTTACCCGTCCCAAGCCTGTGCTGAAGGTGGCGGGCAAGCCGATTATCATTCACGCCATCGAAACGCTGCTGGCGGCGGGCATCAGCGAGATCGCCGTGATCGTCTCGGACCTGACGCGCACCGAGATCGAGTACACGCTGAGCCAGGTGCGCGGCGCCCAGATCGTGCTGATCGACCAGGAGGAACAGCTTGGGCTGGGGCACGCCGTCAGCATGGCGCGGGCCTGGGCGGCGGGCGACGACGTGTGCGTGTACCTGGGCGACAACCTCTTCGAGCACGGCGTGGACAGCTACGTCGAGCAGTTCAACCGTGACCGGCCCGACGCCCTGATCGCCCTGGTCGAAGTGCCCGACCCCGGCGCCTTCGGGGTGGCGCGGATGGACGGCTCTCGCATTCTGGAGCTGATCGAGAAGCCCAAGAACCCGCCCAGCAATCTGGCGGTGGCCGGGGCCTACATTTTTTCCAGCAAGATCTTCGAGGCCCTCGACGGCCTGCCCGCCTCGGCGCGGGGCGAGTTCGAGATCACCGACGCCATTCAGCGGCTGATCCATGAGGGCGGCACCGTGCTGGGCCAGCGGGTGCGCGGCTGGTGGAAGGATACCGGCAAACCGGTGGACCTGCTCGACGCCAACCGGCTGCTGCTGGAGCGCATCGAGCCGAGACTCGACGGTGAGGTGCTCAACTCGCGCATCAGCGGGCGGGTCCACCTCCCGGCGTCGTCGCGGGTGGTGGGCTGCAAAATCGTGGGGCCGGTGCTGATCGGCGAGGAGGTGGTGCTCGAAGACGCCTACGTGGGGCCGTTCACCTCCATCGGGCGCGGCACGGTGATCCGCCACGCCGAGGTCGAACACAGCGTCATCGAGGCTGAAGTGCGCATCGAGAATGTGGACATCCGCTTGCAAGACTGCCTGATCGGCCTGCGCGCCCAGATCAGCGGCGGACGGCGGGTACCGCGCACACTGAAACTGATTTTATCGGACGCCAGCGTGGTGGAATTGACCTGAGCGTCTGGAATAGGCGGCGAGCAGGCCAGGACAATTGCGCGTCCTGGCCTGCTGACTGGTTCGTTTGGATCGGCACCGTTTAAACTGGCACTGTCGCCGCCAGCTTCTCCAGCACGCCGGGGTCTTCGAGGGTGCTGGTGTCGCCCTGAATAGCCTGGCCCGCCGCGATCTGGCGCAGGAAGCGGCGCATGATCTTGCCACTGCGGGTTTTAGGCAGCGCCTCGGCGACGAAGATCTGGTCCGGGCGGGCCAGGGCACCGATCTCGCGGGTGATGTGCTCGCGCAGGGCCTGGCCGCTGATCTCGTACCCGTTCTGGGTCAGCACGAAGGCCACCACACACTCGCCTTTCAAATCGTCGGGGCGGCCCACCACGGCGGCCTCGGCCACGCTGGGATGGGCGACCAGCACCGATTCGATCTCCATGGTGCCCAGGCGGTGCCCGGAGACGTTGAGCACGTCGTCGACCCGGCCTATGACGGTGATGTAGCCGTCGGCGTCCTTGCGAGCACCGTCACCGGCAAAATAGACGTGCGGCAGCTCACCCCAGTAGGTCTTCTGGTAGCGGGCCTCGTCGTTGTAGACGCCGCGCAGCATCGAGGGCCAGGGACGCTTGATAACCAGCAGGCCGCCCTCGTCGGGGCCGAGTTCGCGGCCCTGACGGTCCACGATGGCCGTCTCGACGCCGAACATCGGCAGTCCGGCGCTGCCGGGTTTGCTGTCGAAGGCGCCGGGCAGGGTCGTGAGCATGATCGAGCCGGTTTCGGTCTGCCACCAGGTATCGATGACCGGGCAGCGCTCACCGCCGATGACGCGCCAGTACCACATCCAGGCTTCGGGGTTGATCGGCTCGCCGACGCTGCCGAGCAGGCGCAGGCTGGACAGGTCATAGCTGCCCGGAATGGCGTCGCCCTGGCGCATGAACGAGCGGATGGCGGTGGGCGCGGTGTAGAGGATGCTGACCTTGTGCTTCTCGATCAGCGCCCAGAAGCGGCCCCAGTCGGGATGGTTGGGGGCGCCCTCGTACATCAGCACGGACGCGCCCGCCAGCAGTGGCCCGTAAACGCTGTAGCTGTGGCCGGTGACCCAGCCCACGTCGGCGGTGCACCAGAACAGGTCGTTGTCCTTGAGGTCAAACACCGTGCGCATGGTCAGCGCCGTGCCGACCATGTAGCCGCCGGTGGTGTGC
>NZ_JANYGJ010000188.1 GCF_025362455.1 Deinococcus sp.
CGACCTGCTCGACAACACCCTCACGCCCGGCATCAAGCAGCTCGGCGACTTCTTTAGTGCGCTCCGTGACGGCGGGCCGGTGCTCGACGAGATCAAGGGCTACGTGTATGCCCTCGCGACGGCGCTCATCTTCCTGAAGGCCCAGCTCATCGGCACCGCCGTCAGCAGCGCGTGGACCGCCCTGGGCGCCCGCATCGCCCTCCTGGGTGGTCTGCGCGGCGTGGTCACGGCCCTGGGCAGCAGTCTGGCCGCGTTCGGTGCCCGCCTGGCCAGTGCCGCGAGCGCTGGCCTGGCCTTCGGTGGCCTGAGCGGCGCCTTCGCTGGCATCGCCAGCGTGCTCCGGAGCGTCTCGCTCGCGGTTGGCGGCATCGCCGGGGGACTCACCCTGGCCGTGGGCGCCGCCGCCGCGCTGGCTATCTACGTCAACAAGATCCAGTCCGAGACCGCAAAAATCTACAATCAGGCCGACAAGATCGATCTGAATACCCAGAACACGGGCAGCAGGAAGATTCAGGAGCTGATCGCGCAGAACACCGAGCTCAGCCGCGCCAAGGCCAGGGTGCTGATTGTCACCCAGCAGATCGCCGAGGCCGAGACTGGACCAGTCACTGGCGTCACTGCCCTGGGCGAGCGCATCTACGGCCCCCGCGACGAGGTGAGGCTCAAAAAGCTGGGCACCGACCTGAACGCCGCCACCCGGAACGTCTCGACCCTCACCCGCGAGGAGGGCATCCGCGCCACCGTCGCCGGGAGCGCCCAGGCCACCATCAGCACCAGCCTCAGGCTCACCACCGACCAGATCAAGGCTCAGGAGAGCACCGTCAAATCGTTGCGTGAGACCCTCGGCAAGCCAGTCAAGATCTTTGGTGGCACGGAATTCAAAAACCAGCTCGACGAGATCGGCCAGCGCTACCTCGACCTGCGCAAACAGCTCTACGCCGACGTTAAGGACCCCAGGCAACTCGCCCCGCTCCGCAAGGCGCTGGACACCCGCCAGGGCCAGGAAACCACCCAGGTCCGCCGCGAATTCACCGCCAAGGCCGATACCAGCGCTGCCGATGCCGAACGCGCCGCCACTCAGGCCCGCATCCAGGCCATGCAGGAGGGTTCAGCCAAGATCAGCGCCCAGGCGGCTTTCGACGTGGCTGAGTTGCGCCGCCAGGCCAAAGAAAAGGCCAAGGAACTCTCCGACTTCCCCAAGCAGGCCACCGCCATCATCGCCGCTGGAGAGTCCCAGGTGCGCGGCGTCCAGGCCGAGGCCAGCCGCAAGACGGTGGAATTCGAGAAAGCTGAGGCCAAGCGCCGAGACACGGCGCTCAGGCAGGCCCGCGCCGACGTCGTGCGCCAGGCCACGCTCCAGCGCGAGCTGAGTAATCTCAACGTCAACGTGGGCGCGAAGATCGATGCCGGGAAACTCAGTGAAAGCGGCTTTACCGCCTTTACCCAGCAGCTCGAAGGGCTCAAGGCCAAAATCAAGGAACTGCCCGCTCCGCTACAGGTCACGTTTTCCGGGCTGCTGGCCCAATCGGGTGCCCTGGCCGTCAGTGGTAAGGCGGCGGCGGCCTCGGCTGCTGAATACGGTCACCTGAAAAGCGTCATCAAAGACCTCGGCTACGATGACCTGCTGGTCAAGCAACGCAACCTCGCCGACGATCCCAGCCGTCAGCGCAACCTGGCGCTGATCGATCAGGAAATCGCCCGGCGCCAGGTGCTGATCAAGACCCAGGCCGATCAGGTACTGGCCGAGGGCCGTGCCCAGTACAAAGCCGGGCAGGGCCAGGCGGTCATCGGCGCCTACGACGACTCGAAATCGGCCATCCAGGGCAAGCAGAGCGAAGCCCAGCTCCTGCTGGCCCTGGAGCGGCAGTCCGGCGCCGACGTGCTCCGGGCTCGCCAGGACGTCGCACAGGTCTCCGCCGAAACCGCGATTGCCCAGATCAGCAGCACCTACGACAAGGAAGTCGCGCTGGCGAAGGGCAATAGCGTCAAAATCGCCGAACTGGAAGGCCAGCGGGCGGTCCTGATCGCCCAGCGCCGGGCCGTGCGCGACCAGGAGCAGGGCCAGAACTTGCGGGCGAGTGGCCGTACTCTCGTCACCCTGACCAATGCGGCCAACGCCGAGCTGCTGGCCTCGGACGCCCGCCGCGCGGCAGGCAAGGGGGCCATCGGCAGCGCGGAGAGCAAGAGCATCCTCGACGAGTACGAGCGCCGCAAGGCTGCTGCCAACGGCAACGCACAGGCGCTGCTGGCCATCGAGCAGCAGCTCGGTGGCCAGGTGCTCCAGGCCCGGCAGCAGCAGGCCCAGGAAAGCGCCCGTGCCGATGTGCAGGGCCTCAAAGACACTTACGCCCCCCTGATCACGGCGGCGGACAAAGGCAGTGCCGAGGAAGCCCGCCTGATCGGCGAGCGCGACGGCTTGATCATCCAGCGGCGTACCCAGCGCAATATTCAACTCAAAGCCCTCGCGACCCAGTCCAGTCAGGACGAGGTGGCCGCCGTTCGGGCGGTCAGCGACGCGCTGATCGCTCTCGACGCCGAGCTGGCCTCGGCTCTCCTCTCCCGCGCCACCACCGAGGCAGGCCGCAAGCGCGACCAGTTCGAGCGCGACCTCAGTATTGAACTCTCCGATCTCGGCGACAACGAGCGGGCGAAATTCGAGCTGCTGGACCGCGAGCAGACCGCCCGCATCGCGCTGTCCAACCGCGCCGTCAACGCGCAGTCGGTGGCCGATACGGCTGCTGAGAACCAGCGGTTTGCCCAGATAGACAAGACCGGAATTGCGGCGCTACGTCTTGAAGAGATTGAGCGCGATCACCAGGCCCGGCTCACCGCGATCACCACCGGCGGCACCACCGCCAAGCTCAACGCCCAGCAGGACATCGAGCGGGCCGCCCTCACCCAGCTTGACAAGGCGAACGAGGCCGAGATCAAGACCCGCGTGGAGTCTCTGACCCGCAACCTGTCGAGCTTCACCGGAGCGCAGCGCGACAGCGCAAGGGCCAGCCTGAACGGGTGGCTGAAGACTTTCCAGGCCGCAGGAGTCGCCGGTCAGACTGCCGTCAAACTCATTCAGGACGCGCTGGGGAACCTGGCAGGCATCGACGCCGACGCCCGCAGGAAGGCCGCCGAACTCATCCCCAGAAACGAAACCGGGCAAGTCGTCAGCCTGCCAGCTCAGCAGAAAACCTTTACCGCCTCCCTCGGCGCCATCGGCAGGCCAGACGATCAGCAGTCGACCATCGACAGGGCCGCAGGTCAGTACGGCTCGAAAATAAGTCAGCTCAAAGACGACATCAAGGCCGTCACTGAGGGCATCCGCGCCTTGCAGACCGGCCCCAAACTCGACATCGTGCAGCAGGGTGACCTCAAGTACCTGCTCGACTTCCTTCCCCAGCTCAAAGGCCAGCTCGCCACAGCGACTCAGGTCGCCGCTGATGCCGGTAAAGCGGCGGGGGCGGCGTACCTCAAGCAGTTCACCGACCTGATCATCAAACCCCCTGACGTGGCGGCCGCGACCTCTGACCTCGCCTCTAAATTGGGCCGGGTCGGCAAGCCAGAGACCGCCAACGACGCCCGCGATAAGGCGGTGGGCCAGTTCGACAGCCTGAAGGGGGTCTACGACACCGGCGTCAAGGAACTGAACGCCAGGCTGGAGCTGCTGAAGGGGCCGAGCCTTACGCCCGACGAGCAGGCCCAGAAGGGCGGTTTAGAAGCGACCCGAACGCTCTATCAGGGATTTCTGGCGCTGATCGCCCAGGATGCGGCGGCGGCGGGCACCAAAGCGGCGGCGGCCTTTACCCAGAGCGAAGACGACAAGCTGCGCGAAGGCGCGTTGGCGCTGGCGGCGAGCAAGAAGGAACTCGCCGATATTCAGACCGAGACGCTGCCCCCTGAGGCTCGCCCGGCAGCCCTACGCGCCGCTTCGGTGGCCTATCAGGCCGCGCTGGCGTTGGTGCGCGACTACTACGCCGAGCGTGCCCGACTGGCCCAGATCGGCTTTGCGGCGGGCACCGTCACTGCCGATGAACTCGCCGCCGTCAACGGCAAGCTGGCGTCGAGTCAGAAGGCACTGACCGCCGAGATCACCACTGGGACCGACAGGCAAGACGCCGCCAATAAGGCCAGCGTGGACGGCATCACGGCCCTAAACGCTGCCAGGCGGGCTTACGACGCTGTGCTGGGCATCGTTGCGCCAGCCTACGAGTCGGAGATCGAGGCGCTTCGCAAACTCAAGGGTGAGCACGCCGACCAGGCGGCAGGGATTCAGCTCCTGATTGACAAGTACACCCAGCTCCAGAAAGCCCGCAGCGGCACTACGTCCGAGGGCCTACGCCTGGACTTCAAGGCCGGGCAGGCCGGGGGCGCGGAACAACTTCAGGGCACTGTCGCCAGCATTGCCAAGGGGTTCGGGGCACTCACCAGTCCGCTGTCAATCTTCTCGGCCATTCTGGAGAAGATCAACCCGGTCGGTGAGGTGCTGGCTGGCATGTTTGCGGTGCTGGAAGAACCGATCAAGGCGCTCCAGGAGCCGTTCCAGCAGATCGGAATACTGCTGGGTTCGCTGATCGCCCCGGTGCTCGAACTGATCGCCCCCGTGCTCACCGTCGTCGCGCAACTCTTCACGGCCCTCTACGACGCCATCGCCGGATTTATCAAGGCCATCACGTTCGGGCTCGTCAATATCGACCGCCGCGACCCCAATAAAAAGGCTAACGACAAGGCCAGTGCTGACGCGACGGGCACCAACGACCAGACCCAGCTCGATGTCGATTACCGCCAGGGTCTGATCAGCAAGGCCGATTACGAGCAGCAAAAACTCCAGATCACCCAGGGCCGCATCGAGCGCGAGCGCACCGCCGAACTTCTCGGAGCGAAAGGCAACGCCGAGCTCATCAGGGAAATCAACCGCAAATATGACCTCCAGCAGACCACTGCCCGGCTGGACACCCTCGACGATCAACTCTCGAAAAATCAGATCACCGAGGACGAGTACGCCCGGCGCCGCTACGCCCTGACGCACGACTACCTGGAGCGCGGCAAGGCGGACGCCCTGGCGGCGGCAGGCGACAACGCCGAGAAGCGCCTGGCCGTCGAGAAGCGCTATGCCCAGCTTGAACTGGACGCCCGCAGCGAGATGCTGGTCAAGCTCGCCGAGAAGTACCGCGCCATCGGCGAGACACTGCAGAACAGTATCCTCAGCAGCGTAAAGGACGGCTTGCTGTCCGCCCTCAAGGCAGGGAATTTTGGCCTCTTCCGCACTCAACTGAAAACCAGTCTCCGCGAGGCTCTCTTCGACGCGGTGGTCACAGCGGCCATCGAAAGCGCCGGGCTGACTGCCCTGATCCAGCCGTACATCACGGCCCTGACGAACGCCTTCGCCACGCCCGGCACAGAAGACGACAACGCGGCCATCGGCAACCTGCTGAAGCAGATCCCGGTCCTCGAAGCCCGCATGAAGCCGGTCTATGACGGGCTGGCCCGCATCAAGAAGGGGCTTGGCATCGGGAGCACCGACCCCGCCCAGAACAAGATCGAGGTGGTGGGCAACATCTCCACGCCGGAAGTCAAGATCAGCCTCGATGCGCTGGCGCTGCTGGGCGACATCATCCAAAAAGACATCCCCAGTTTCCGGGACGCCATGCTGGCTCATATCACGGCCCTGGCGGCGCACACGGCGGCGCTGCTGGGCAGTCCCCCGGCAGGGTCGCCACGTCCCGTTCCAGGACAGGGTGCCCCAAATCCAGCGGCAACAGCCGCCCCGGTGGGATCGGATCTTCAACCCGCACCGATCAGACCCACCGCGCCCCCCCTGCTCACGCAAAATCAGGCCGTTCCCGCGTTCGTCAGCGGCGTACAGGCGTTCGGGCTCTCGGCGGCTTCGCTGGGCACGACCGCCGCGCTTCAGAGCGCCGCTACCGACCGCTTCGTCCAGGGCGTCAACCTGTGGGCCACCGCCAGCGCGGCCCATATCGGCGCCATGAACGCCCACACTGCGGCTTTACAAACTGGCAGCGGCTTTACCCGCAAGTACACCGGAGGACCGTCATGAGACCACCACTACAAGGCCTGTGGCTGCCCAGGGAGGACATCCTCGGCTGGCGCGTCCAGATCGGATCGGAGACCTATGACCACACCGATCCTGGCCCGTTTGCCCAGATTGACATCGAGCTCGACGGGGTAGGCTGCCTGACCAGCGGTAGCGCGGCGCTCAAGCGGCCCCGCCACCCGGTTTTCCCCGGCTACCGGTTCACGCTCGAATTGTTTTTGCTCAGCGCGGCGCACGGCTGGGTGGAGGTCGGCACCGGCTTCGTGCCGCCAGCCAGAGAGGACGGGCGGGAGGAATACAGTCTGGAGCTGCGCCCGATGGAGGAACTCAACATCGGCGGCTACTTCAACGGCAGCCTGTTGACCGGACGAAACACCCTCGGCGCCGACGTGGGTGAATGGAACGAAACCAACGAAACCGTGATCAGCCGCATCCTCAAGCGCTCACCCACCGCCATGCTCGGCACCCATGCCGACGGGACGGTGATCCTGGCTCGCCCGGAAGACGGTCAGTTCGTGGAGGTCAGCCAGAACCGCTTCTATGGTTGGAAGGGCACCGGCCTGGTGACCCTGCCCTACGCCACAGAATCACGCTGGGACGGTGGGCCAGGCTGGCGTAAAGGCCAGTACAGCGGCATCGCCCGCCCACCCCTGACGCCGCGCAAGGCGATAGATGCCGGGTCCGTGACGTTCGTGGAAGTCGTGCAGCCGTCCGGGCCACCCCTGGTCCACGAGGAGGAACTGACCATCGGCCTGGTCGCCGACGACGCCGTCACCGGCACGGACGTGGGGACCACCCAGATGCTCAAGCGCAGCATCACCGCCGAGCAATACGCCTACGTGCGCGTCTACGATCTGGAAGCCTGGTACGAGGGCAGCTCGCTGCCGGGCCAGGACAACCAGCTCGTCACTGCGCTCAAAGACGAACTGGGCACGGCCCAGGGGGCCTACGCCATCGCCCACGACACCCTCGGACCAGACAATGCACTCACCGAGATCGAGCGTGGCAAGATGCTGGACGCCGAGACGGCCATCCGGGTGGCCCGCTTCCAGGGCGGGCAGCAGGAGAGCGACTACGAGCCGCTGAGTGCCAAGCTGAGTCTGGGGTTCGTGCTGGACAGCTTCACGGTAGACAGCGGGCACCCGCCCGCCTCGCTGATCACCGGCACCACCATGTGGGTCAGTAAAAAAAGCTGGGACACGGCTGCCGTTGGCGTCAATCCAGACAATACCGATCCAGATGCCTCCAGTTTGATTCATTCGTTTTTAAGCCCTGACACGATTGAAGTAAGCGATATGCCGATTGTCAAACTAGATGACACGGTCAGAAACACCCCGTTTCAGCAAGGCAATTTGACAATTCCCGACGGTAACTTTCGCGGGCCGCGTGGTCCGAAACTCGCAGAACTGATGGACAAACAGTGGCGCGAGGGGTTTGACCCGGAGGAGCCGCCAGATGATCAGGAGCCGCCTAGCCGGGCCTGGGACGGAAAATGGTACTTCTATATCGCGGCCTGGTGGCGCGTGGCTTCACTTGAAGCCGGGGGCAGTGAGCCGATGTCGGGTAACAATCCGTTTCGGTCCAGGGCCACCGTCATCCGCTGGAGCTATCCGGGCCAGTTCGGGGTCAAGCTCCTGGTTCCGCCGCCAGCACCCGCCGCGTTGTTCCTGCCGACCACCGCCGGGCCGAACGCGGAGGGGAGCATCGACGGCGCCCTACTGACTCCGGCAGTGGTGCCCGACGCCTACGACGAGGCCGTGGGTGTCCGCCGTCTGTCGGTGGCCAGCGTCCGGTTCACCCTGAACGCCTCCGACATCTCCAGCAGTTGCGCCATCGGCATCCTGCCGTACCGGGACGGCGCGTGAGCTGTGCTGAGCGGTATTTCGCCATCGATGACGACGGCTACGCCTTCCCGCTGATTCAAACGCTGAAACCGGCGTACTGGCTCGCACCCCTGCAGCCCAACGTCCACGGGTTCCCGATGAACGACGGGCAGGTGCGAACCGACGACTACCGGCGCAAGGCCGATGTGTTGATGCTGGAGGGCAAGCTGTACGGAAAAAACGAGGACGACCTGCATGCCCAGGCCGGGTTGATCCGCTCCTGGGTTCAGCGGATGCGCTGGCTTCAGCGGGCGTCCAGAGCGTCGCTCCGGTTGCTCGACGGCAGCGATATCGAACTGGGGACGGACGGAGCCAAAAGCAAGGTCGGCGTCCTGCGGGTCGTCGTCGTTGCTAAAAACCGCAAATGGATTCACCCACTCACAGGACTGGAGGTGACGGGATAGATGGCAGATTTTCGTTTGATCGGCAACATTGCCGGAGCAGAGGCCGCCACGGTCCGGCTCACCGTGACGTTCCTCAGCGACTACCGCGACGAACAGGGCCGGGTGCCGCCTCCGGTGATGCTCTTCAGCAAGCTGCCGGGGCAGGAATGGACCGCACAGCCGGGCGGCGGGACCGCCATCCTGATCGGGGCACTGGCCGGGCAGATGCCGCCTAGAGTCTCGGTAACCTACACCCTGATCCGGCCCGGCCTGCCACCGCTGGCCAGGGTGCTGGAACGCTACGTCAGTGGTAACACCGAGCCAGCTGGCTACTGGGACTTCACCCTGCCCGGCAGCGCGAGCGGTGCGCCGCCAGCGAGTCCTACCCAGGTCAACGTGCTGCCCGGCGTCGGCCCAGTCGGACCACGCGGGGCGGCGCTGCTGCACGGCGAGGGGCCACCAGCGGCGGGGCTGGGACTCGATGGCGACAGCTACGTCAGCACGTTGACCTGGGACGTGTCGATGCGCTCGGCCGGGGCGTGGGTGGCGGCTGGAAATATCAGGGGCGGGCCAGGGGCACCTGGTGCCGCTGGGTTGCCAGGGCTCAACGGGGCGGGCGGGGTTCCGAAGCCGACACCCGGTCAGGTCGGATACATTCTGGTGGCTGACGAAACGCAGCCGAACGGGTTTAGCTGGTACGCGCCGGGCAACAAGCTGAGAGTCCGGGCTCTGGGCGACGTGGCGATCAGCGGCATCAGCGACGGGCAGACGCTGGTGTGGGACGCGGCAGTCCAGAAGTTCAGGCCAGGTGACGGCAAAGCCGGGAGCGGCAGTAACCTTGATCCCGAAGCGGTGCAGGATCTGGTGGCCGCCATGCTGGTGCAGGGCACGGGCATCGCCCTGACCTACGACGACGCCGGAAACACCCTGAGCATCAGCTCGACAGCGCCAGGCAGCGTGCTCGCCTGGGGCGACATCACCGGCAAACCTGCCACGTTCCCCCCGTCTGCGCACATCCACGGCGCTGCCGACATCAAAGCCGCCCTGGCCGGTCTCCTCGCCCCAGGCACCAACGTCACCCTGACTACCGACGCTCAGACCGGCATCATCACCATCTCCGCAACCGGCGGCGGCTCAGGAGGTGGCCTGGACCTGGAAGCGGTGCAAGACGCGGTGGCGGGGATGCTGGTGCAGGGCAACGGCGTCACGCTGGCGTACGACGACGCTCAGGGCAAACTGACGATCGGCTCAGCAGGATTACCAGCAGGGGGCACAACTGGGCAGTTGCTGACCAAAAACAGTGCTACGGCTGGAGACGCCATCTGGGCCGATCCTGCGGGCGCGGGCTCTGCGCTGCTGGGACGCTGCGTGGCACGGAGCATTCAGAACATACCTGGCAGCGTTTGGACGCGAATTGATCTGGCGGGCGTATCGGATGCAGCCAATGGGGCAATGGCCGCCAGCGTATTTACAGTAATTCTTCCAGGTGTGTACAACATCTCGGCGGGCGCCGTGTTTACTAACCTGTCCGGCAATCATTATATAAATGTTGCCATACGCAAAAATGGCCAAGAGGCTATCAAAATTACCGAAATTAACATCGGTGGCGGCGCCTATGCGGCCACCGGATCTGGTGTTTTGCGACTGATACCCGGTGATGTCATTGAGTTTTACGCATATTTAGGCTCTGCGGCCTCCGTAGCCGGTGAATCAACTAAAGATTTAACAACATTGTCGATTGTCCGGTTAGGTGCGTGATCCAAAGTGATATACCCCACCCTCCTCACCCTGGCCCTGTGCGGCCCCTGGAGCCCTATGACCCTGATCACTGCCCTGACCCGCTCTCTCACCGCCCTGTGGGGCCGCTCCGCCGTCGTGATCGCCACGCCTGGCCCTAATCCTGATCAAGCTGTGCCCGTCGGCCAGGCCAACCCGCTACCGGTTGG
>NZ_JANYGJ010000238.1 GCF_025362455.1 Deinococcus sp.
ACCCGCGAGCACGGCAAGGTCCACGCCGACGCGCTGGGCGAGATCGCACGCGGCATCGAGAACGTGGATTTCGCCTGCGGTATTCCCACCCTGCTCAGGGGCGGCTACTCGGAGGGCGCCAGCACGGGCGTCGATGTCTACAGCATCCAGCAGCCGCTGGGCGTCGTGGCGGGCATCACGCCCTTCAACTTCCCGGCGATGGTCCCGCTGTGGATGATCTGCAATGCGCTGGCCTGCGGCAACGCCTTCATCCTCAAGCCCAGCGAGAAAGACCCCAGCGCCAGCTTATTCATGGCCGAGCTGCTGAAACAGGCTGGCATTCCTGACGGCGTGTTCACCGTCATCCACGGCGACAAGGTGGCGGTGGACGCCATTCTGGAGCACCCCGACATCGCGGCGGTGTCGTTCGTGGGCAGCACGCCGATTGCCCGCTACATCTACCAGAAGGGCACCGAGCACGGCAAGCGGGTGCAGGCGCTGGGCGGCGCGAAAAATCACATGTTGGTCCTCCCTGACGCCGACGTGAACATGGCCGCCGACGCCGCCGTGAGCGCGGCCTACGGGTCGGCGGGCGAGCGCTGCATGGCCATCAGCGTGGTGCTGGCGGTGGGTGAGGTGGGCGACGAGCTGGTGAAGGCCATCGCCTCGCGCCTGCCCGGTCTGAAAGTCGGCCCCGGCAGCGATCCGGCCAACGAGATGGGGCCACTCATCTCACGTGAGCACCGCGACAAGGTGGCCGGGTACATCGCCAGCGCCGAGGCGGACGGCGCCACCGTCGTCGTGGACGGGCGGAAGCAGACCTTTGAGGGCGACGGCTTCTTCCTGGGCGTGTCGCTGCTCGACCACGTGACCGAGCAGATGGACGCCTACCGCGACGAGATCTTCGGGCCGGTGCTGTGCGTGGTGCGGGTGCCCAGCTACGAGGAAGGGCTGCGCCTCATCAACGACAACGAGTACGGCAACGGCACCGCCATCTTCACCCGCGACGGCGGCGCGGCGCGGCAGTTCCAGTTCGAGTGTCAGGTCGGCATGGTCGGCGTCAACGTGCCGATTCCGGTGCCGGTGGCGTACTACAGCTTCGGCGGCTGGAAGGCCAGCCTCTTCGGCGACACGCACATGTACGGCCCCGACGGCGTTCGGTTCTACACCCGCAGCAAGGTCATCACCTCGCGCTGGCCGGAGCCGAGCAGCAGCAAGATCGATCTGGGCTTTCCACAGAACAGGTGATCGGCTGCATAAATTTGACTCCGAGGGAATATCACGCTATAGTCTTGTAATCAGCGTCCGAAAGGGCGCTTTTTTGTTGTCCGATCAGCGTTCGGGCCTGCCCCAGCACTGAGAGCGCCAGCGCGGCAGCTCCCGGTTTGGGACCAAAATTGACTGGGCTGGGATGCGGGCAATTCAGCACCGTCAGGGCTGGCGGGTTCCTGACGTGTTGCCAGCCTCGTGCCGCCCGGCTGCCGACCAGCACGACGGCTTTCAGCGCGGGCAGCAGCGAGAGCAGTTCGAGAGTGTATTGAGCAGCTTCTTCCAGGTTTTCGTCAGTCGGCATCACGACCCGTTCGGCGCTGAGTTGCCAGGGAAAACTGTTCCACATCAGGATCTTGCTTCTGGAGAGCCCCGCGAGTCGCAGCAGCATGGACAGGTTTTCGGCGGTGCCGTCGGGGTTGTCGAGCGACACGAAGCCGGTTTGGCTGACCTGTGGGCCGGGCGATTCCATTAGCAGGAGCACCTGCGCGGCCAGACCGCCGCTGTCAGGGTCAAAATACGGCGCCCAGTAGGGTTCGTGGGGATCGGTAGTCTTGCGGATACGGTCAACGTAAGCCGTCAGCGGCGCGATGTGCGGTTCTTGAAGGCGGGCGAGCCGGGCCAGGCGAACAGCATCTTGCCCAAGCGTGCGGGTCTGCATGGCCCAGCTTACCCGGTTTCGGCCCGCTCCAGCACGCGCATGAGCCAGGCGTCCAGCCGCTGACGGGTCAGCTTGTCGCTCAGCGCGCTTATTTATTCAACCGGATTATCCAGCTTGGCCCTGAGCAGCGTCGCCACTGCCTGTGGGTCGGCCTGACCCTGGCTGAGCTGCATCACCTGGCCGGTAAAAAAGCCCATCAGCCCAAGTTTGCCTGCGCGGTAGGCCGCCAGCTTGTCCGGGTTGGCAGCCAGCACCCTACCGATCAGGCTGTCCAGGGCGCCCGTGTCGCTGAGCATTTTCAGGCCGCGCCGCTCCACGATGTCGGCAGGCGCCTCGCCCGACACCACCGCCTCGGCCAGCACTTCCCTGGCCATCCGGTTGCTGATCTGACCCGCGCTTTGCAGCGACGCCAGGGCACCCAGGTCGCTGGAACGCACCTTCGAGTCTCCTGAGCGCAGCGCTGGGGCCAGGTCGCCCACCGTCCAGGCGGCGATCTGTCCGGCGTGAGAACCTACGCTGTCACCAGGGAAGCCGCTCCTGAAAAAGTCGAGCAGCACCCTGTCGCGGGCCAGCACGGCGGCGTCGGCCTCGGTGACGCCGAGGGCACGTAAGCGGGCGACCTCGGCGGTCTGCTCCGGGCTGAAGGTGGGGGCGTCGGGCTTGCGGCTCTTAGTCTGGTCTTTACTTCTGAGCCGAACCGCCTCGGCCCTCGGCGCCTTGCCCCAGGCGTCGCGCAGGGTGATGATCCGGTTGAAGATCAGCGCCTCCGGGCGGCTGTCTACCGGGTCGCGCCAGAAGTAGCCCTGCCGCTCGAACTGGTAGCGGGTGTCGGGCGGGTCGTGCGCCACGCTGGCCTCGACGTAGCCCTGCGTGACCGTCAGGCTGTGCGGATTCAGGAAGCGCAGAAAGTCGCTGCTCACCGTTTGGCCTGTGCCTTCCGGGCCTGCTTCACCGTCATCCACGGGCAACTCATCCGGCTGGGCGCCGTCGGGGTTGGGCACGCTGAACAGGCGGTCATACAGCCGGAACTCGGCGCTCAGGGCGGTGCCCGCGTCGACCCAGTGGATCACCCCGGCGGCGCGGAGCTGTTCGCCCGGCGCCGAGCGGCCAGTCTCCGGATCAGCCAGCAGCGTCGCCAGCACCCGCACGACCCGCCCATCCCCAGCCTCGTCGACCTCGATCTCGTCGGCCCGGATGACGCCCGCGCCGCGCAGCCGCACCGCGCCGCCCAGGGTCAGGCGCCTGAAGCCTTTGGGCGGGTTCAGCGCCACGTCCTCACGCTCGATGTACAGCCGCCCGGAGAGCGTCACGGGCCGCCCGGCCAGCTCGGCGCTCACCCGGACGCCACTGGGCAGCGCCATCAGGCCGTCGGGGCTGGCCTGCACCAGATCGTGCGGCCAGTAGGGGAGCGTCAGGGTCTGGGGAGTCAGCCCGGCGCCGTCTGGGCCGCGAAGGATCACCTCTACCGGGTCGGTGACGGCCATCACGCGGGGAGAGCGGGGACTCAAATCGTCGCGCACGGCGTTCTCGTAGACGGCCAGGTCCACGGTGCGGTTGGTCCGGCTCACGCCGATGCTGGCCGCGAACTTCAAAATCGCCTCCGGGGTCACGCCCAGGCGGCGCACGGCCCGCAGGGTCGGCATCCGGGGATCGTCCCAGCCTGCCACATGGCCCTCTTCGACCAGGCGGCGCAGCTTGCGCTTGCTGACGATGGTGTACTCCAGGCTGCGGCGCCCGAACTCGTACTGGTGGGGCCGGGGACTGAAGGCCAGCGTCTCCATCAGCCAGTCGTAGATGGCCCGGTTGTCGATGAATTCCAGGCTGCACATGCTGTGCGTCACGCCTTCCAGGGCGTCCTGAAGCGGATGCTGAAAATCGTAGAGCGGATAGATGCACCACGTGTCGCCCTGGCGGTAATGGTGGGCGCGGCGGATGCGGTAGAGCACCGGGTCGCGCAGCTTCATGTTGGCGCTGCTCAAATCGATCTTGGCCCGCAGCACATGGGCGCCGTCGGGGAATTCCCCGGCCCGCATGCGGGCGAGCAGCTCCAGGTTTTGCGCCACGCTGCGCTCACGGTACGGACTGGGGCGGCCCGCCTGGGTCGCGCTGCCGCGCAGCCGGGCCATCTCGTCGCCGCTGACGCTGTCCACGTAGGCTTTGCCCAGCTCTATGAGCTTCACGGCGTAGTCGTAGTAGGTGCCGAAGTTGTCCGAGGCGTAAAACAGGGTCTGCTCGTCCCAGCGCCAGCCCAGCCAGGCCAGATCGTCCAGAATGGCCTGGGCGTACTCCACGCGCTCGCCTTCGGGGTTGGTGTCGTCCAGGCGCAGGTGATAGCGCCCGCCGTACTGGAGCGCCGTCTGGAAGTCCAGAAAGCTGGCGAAGGTGTGGCCCAGGTGCAGGTAGCCGTTGGGCTCCGGCGGAAAGCGGGTCACGACGCTGGGGTATTTGCCGCTGGCCAGGTCGCGCCCGATCACGTCGGTGATGAAGTTGGGGCTCAGCTCCGGGCGTGAGGGCTGAGCCGCGCTGACGGGCAGGTCAGGCGCTGAACCTGGCTGGGCTGAACCTGACTGGGCTGAACCTGGCTGGGTGGAGGTCTCGGAGCTGGTCATCACCCCACACAATACCTGCCCGGTCTGGCCTGCGCGGCAGCCTGAGCGCCACTTGCCGCCTGCTTGAGCCCGGCTTCACCGTCCAGCCACCAATGGATCATCGTCCCGTTACCCTGCGAGAAGCCTTACGCTTGCGCCGCGCCCGCGATGCTGAACTCTGAACATGACCACCCAGACCGGAGCCACCCAGACCGGAGCCACCCAGACTGAAGCCACGCTGACCCAGAACTTCATGGCCGCCCTGAACACCGCCGAGGAGACCGGGGACCTCACTGCGCTGCTGGCCTTGCACGGCCCCGGTGTGACCTTACAGAACCTGACCACCCAGCACTGGAGCGGCCCGGACGGCGCCCAGCAGTTCTGGGAGCGTTACCTGGGGGACTTCGAGACCATCCGCAGCGAGTTCAGCCACCACGGCCAGGCGGGCGAGCTGGGTCTGATGGAATGGGTCGGCAGGGGCCAGCTCAAGGGCGGCGCGTCCATCGAATACCGGGGCGTCAGCGTCATCGAGCATGACGGCCAGTTTGTGATGGCGTTCCGCACCTACTACGACACCGCCGCGTTCATCAAGCCTGCGGCGACAACTGAATGAGTTTCAGCTAGACCTCGCTGCCCTCGAACCCGTCTGGCACCAGCACCGACAGGGCACTCGGCTGGACCGACAACTCCAGCTCCGCACAGCGCGACACCTCGCCGTCCACGCTGACCCAGACCGGCCCCCGGCGACTGCGGATGCGAAGTTGCCGGGCCGCTAGCGCCGCCCCCCCGCGTCCGAGTGCCCAGCGCAGGGCGGCGGCGCTGGCGCTGGCCAGGCTGGTGGTGCCAAAACTCAGAATATCGAGCCGGTGGTCGTCCACGGCGGCGTCAGGCGCGACTTTGAGGGGACCGGCGACGTAGCGGCCATTGGCGATCAGCAACTGGTGGCTGCGGACCCGCCGCAGGGCCTGTTGGCCGGGCTCACCAGCACTGAGGTTCAGATCGCGGCTGAATTCCAAATCCAGGCTGAGGTCCAGATCGAGCGGGCGGTGGCCGAACATCACCTGCGAACCGACGACGGGCCAGGCCAGCAGACCCAGCCGCCGCTTTGTCTCGCCGCCCAGTTGCCGGGCGATCTCGGCGGAGTAGCCCAGCCCCACGCTGTTGAGAAAGACCTGCTCGGTGGTCGGGCTGCCCGCGCCGCCCATGACGACCCGGCCCACGTCCACCCGCGCCTGTCTGCCCCCGGCGATGATCCTGGCGGCGTCCCAGAGGCTCAGTGGCACGCCCACGCTGCGGGCGAAGGTATTGCCGGTGCCCAGCGGCAGCACGCCCAGCGCCGTGCGGCTGCCGACCAGTAGCCCCGCCGCGTGTGAGAGGGTGCCGTCGCCGCCGCCTACGACCACGTAAGCCGCGCCGCGCTGCACCTCCGAGCGCAGGGCCGCGTCGGCCTGCGCCTGATCGGCGGTGGCCAGCGGACGAACCGCCACGCCTCTGGAGCGCAGCAGGGTGGTCGCCTCGCTGAGCGCCTGGGCGCCGCGCCGGGCATTGACGTTCACGATCAGCGCGACCGGCTGGCTGCTCAAGGCCCGCTCCGGCTGACCGGGGGAAGCGTAAACTGGAGGCTGCGAAGCGGCGGCGAACACATCACGCCTCCAGGGTAACGTGACAACCCGCCCGCCCGTCACGGACAAAGCGCCGCACAACCTTCATGTTGCCCACCACAGGACGGAGTACCTTGACCCCAGACACCGCCGTGCCCCCCTTCGACGCCCTGGCCGCACAGACGGCGCTGGAATGCGGCCAGTACCGGCGAGCCGCCGCCCTGCTGGAACACGCGCCCCCAGGCGACGCCGCCGCCTGGCGCCAACTGGGTCAGGCGTATCTGCGCTCCGGGCGCACCTTCGAGGCCGAGCTGCCGCTGCGGCGGGGGCTGGCGCTGGGCGACCCGGAGGCGCGGCTGGCCTACGGCAACTGGCTGCGGGTCATCGGGCAGTTCGGCGCGGCGGTGCGCGAACTCGACACCTCGGTTGCTGAGCTGCCAGACGGCGAACTCCGTTGCCTGGCGCAGTGCTCACAGGGCGTGGCGCTGTTCCGGCTCGGTGAGGTCCGCTCCGGCCTGAACGGCTGCCGCTCCGGCTACGGCGCCTACCCACTGACCCAGGCACTAGCCCACCGCCGCGCCCGGCTCTCCCGCGTGCTGGGGCAGATGCACCTGCACCTCGGCGAGCTGGAGACGGCTCACCGCTACGCCCTGGAGTCGGTGGCGGCGCTTCCCAGCGACCCGGACCCGCTCTCCCGCTTCCTGGCCCTGCGCGATCTGGGCCGGGTCCAGGCCCGGCTGGGGCGCCGCTCACAGGCCCAACTCAGCCTCCAGGCGGCCTGTGAGGTGCTCAGCGCCGAGCACTACAGCGACGCCGACTTGCCGAGGCCCGCCGCCCTGCGGCTGGGCGCCGAGGCCGAGCTGAGCGCCCTCTCGGCGAAGCCCGGTGCCAGCCAGCGCGACTACGCGTCGCGGCTGCAAGCGCTGTCCGTAGAGGCGTATGCGCTGCACGACTCCGAGCTGCGGCTGTGGACCGTCACGCACCTGGCCGACGCCCTCAGCTGCCAGGGACAGCACGCCCAGGCCATGTACACCCTCTACGAACTGGGCACCCCCAGAGGTCTGCCGCCGATGCTGAGCGTGCTGCGCGGCATCCTGATGCGCCGCCAGCGCCAGTACCCCCAGGCCATCCTCGATCTGGAACGCGCCGAGGAGGTGCGGGAGGCCCACCCGCTGCTGTACTGGCGGGCCCAACTGCACCTGGCCGACGCCTGCTACCAGGAGGCCCGGCTTCAGGGCGACCACCTTGAAGCTGGTCTGGCCGTGCGCGGTCTGGTCATCCTGAGCCGCGCCCTGGCGCATCTGGTGACGGTGGAGGACCAGCGCGTCTACGGCGCCGACTGGCAGGAGCTGGGCGAACTCAGCGTCCACGCGCTGCTCGAACCCGACCTGGCGCCGCTGATGGAGTCGCTGCTGAGCACGCTGGACTGGGCCGAGTCCGAACGAACCGACTCGGAATGGACCGATGCGGAACCGGCAGGCCCACCACTGGCAGGCCCACCACTGGCAGGCACAGATCAGGGTTCAGTTCAGGACGCCGTATCGCTTCAGGACGCCGTGTCGCTTCAGGACGCAGCGTCGCTGACTCAGGCGCCGCCCATCCAGACGACAGCGCTGCCCCGGCTCGAACTGCGGCTGCTCGGCCCCGGCGCGGCCACCCTGGACGGCCAGCCCTGCGCACTCTCGCCCAGTGCGCTGCTGGTGCTGTGCTACCTGCACCTGAGTCCGGGCCACAGCCGCAACGACATGAGCGCGGTGCTGTTTCCCGATTTTGACAAAGTGCAGATGACCGCCCATTTCAAGGTGACGGTCAAGGAGCTGCGGGTCGTGCTGGGGCCGGATATCCTGCTGCTCGACGACACCCTGAGACACCCGCGTTACCGCGTCGGCGCCGTGCAGTTGGGCCTCGATCTGAGCGCCCTGCGCCGCGCCCTGGCCGACTCGGACCTGAGCGCGGCGCAAAAACTCTACCGGGGCGCCTTTCTGGAGGGCCTGGACCCGGAGAGCGACTGGGCCGACTGGCTGCGCGGCGAGCTGCAAATGACCCTCAACCTGGAGCTGCAACAAGCCCTGGGCGCCGCCCGCACCGCCCCTGAGCTGCGCCGGGTGCTGAAATTGACCGAGCGTTTGCAAAAAGCCGATCCGGATATCGCCGGGGCCGCCCCTGAACTGGACGAGGCGATGCAGGCGGCGCAAGCGCGGCTGGAGACCCTGGGCAAATAGCAGGCATTCGCTACTTCAGCCGCACCTTCAGCCCGCTGACCGTCAGGTACGCCTCGTTCGAGGCCGCCGCGACCCGCTGATTGGCCCAGCCGAGCAGGTCACGGTAGCGCCGGGCGAGCGCATTGTCCGGCACGATGCCGGAGCCGACCTCGTTGCTGACCACGATCAGGGTTTTGCCGTCGGCGGCGATGAGCAGCGCATCCACCCGCTCCAGAATCTGCTTGTCCTCCAGTCCGCTCAGCAGCAGGTGACTGACCCACAGGCTCAGGCAGTCGAGCAGCACCACGCCGCTGAGCGCCACTAGCGCTTCCGGCACGGCCAGCGGCACTTCCAGCGTCTGCCAGCTCGCGGGCCGCTCGGCACGGTGCCGCTCGATTCGGTCACGCATTTCATCGTCGAAGACCTGGGCGGTGGCCAGATAGCGGACCTGATCGCCGCCGTGCTGAAGTGCCAACCTCTCCGCCAAACTGCTCTTGCCGCTCCGGGCGCCGCCGGTCACAAAAATCAGGGTCATGTCGGCATCCGCTCAGTGCTCGATGCCCGCCTGCGCCCCGATGCCCTGATCGTAGGCGTGCTTGATCGGCAGCATCTCGGTGACGGTCTGGGCGTACTCGATTAATTCCGGCAGGGCGCCGCGCCCGGTGATGACGATGTGCAGATCGGGGTCTCTGGCGTCCAGCGTGGCCCTGACCTCGGCCCAGTCGACCCAGCCGTAGGTCAGCGGATAGGTGAACTCGTCGAGCACGATCAGGTCGAACTCGCCGCTCAGGATGGCGGCCTTGGCCTGCTGCCAGCCCTCAGCGGCCAGCGCGGCGGTGTTGTCCAGGTTCTGCGAGCGCCAGGTAAAGCCGTCGCCCAGGCCCTGATACGGCACCTCCAGCACGTCGAGCATGCGGTGCTCACCGAAGCGGGCGCCCTCGTGCTTGAGAAACTGAAACAGCTTGGTGCGCAGCCCGCGCCCGGAAGCCCGCAGCATCAGCCCCAGCGCGGCGGTGCTCTTGCCCTTGCCGTCGCCGGTATTGACGATCACCAGCCCGCGCCGCCCCTTGCTGAGCCCCTCGCGTTTCTGGTGGTTGTCGCGCTGCTCGGTCAGCTCGCGCATGGCGGCCTCGCGGCGCTGGGTTGTGGTCAGTGGCTGCTCCGAGTCGCTCATTTGGCCGCCACCTTCGCTTCCGGGTGCAGAAACCGGATCAGTGCCCGCAGCGCGTCGGGCAAGCGGGGGCCGGGGCGCGAGAGGGTGTCGCCCTGCTCGCTGGTGGGCTTGTAGACGCGTCCGGTGCTGACGGCCCGGATGGTGTTCCAGCCGCTGCGGGCTTTGACGTCCGCCAGATCGGCGCCCACGATCACCTGCGGGCTGGCCCCCACCACCAGCTCCGGGCTGATCTTGGGAAAGTCGCCCAGGCTGGCGCTCAAAATGTTCACGCCGCCCGCCTTGCTGACCAGCGCCCCGATGAAGCTGCCCGGCCCGGCGGCATACGGCGTCGGGTCCACTTCAAAGTAGGTGCTGACCTTCGGCAACCCGGCCACGCTGGCCTGGAGGGTATTCAGCTCGCTGCGCAGCGAGGTGATGAGCCGTGTGGCGTTGGTTTCGCGGTTGGTCAGCTTGCCCAGCACGGCAATTTTGCCAAAGACCTCGTTGTAGGTCTGGGCGCTGCCGCCGTAGACGGTCAGGCCCGCCGCGATCAGCTTCTCGGCCAGGCGCGAGCTGCTGCCCTCGTCGACCAGCACCAGGTCGGGCCTCAGCGCCACTATCGCCTCGATGTTCGGCTCGAAGCCGCTGCCGACCTTGCTGATTTTGGCCACCGCCGCCGGGTAGTTGCTGTAGACGTCCACGCCCACCAGCTTGCCGCCTGCGCCGATGGCGAACAGCGTCTCGGTGTGGCTGGGCAGCATCGCCACGATCCGCATGGGTTCTCTGGCCAGCGTTACGCGCCGCCCGGTGTCGTCGGTGACGGTGATCGGGTAAGCGGTGGCGGCGGCGGTGCTCAACAGGGAAACAGCTATCAAGCTCAGGGTAAAACGGGGCATAGGACTCCGGGTGCAATAAATGAGCGTCACCGGGCGACGGGCACTAGGGTCGCTGGGCGAGCGGCCAGCACGCGGGCGGCTTGCTCCCGTGTCCGGCCTCCTGTAGCGGGAGGCGGCCTGCGACACTCAGTCGCGGACCCAGCCGGGCAGGTATTCGGACTTGCCGACCCCTCAACAGAGCCTGGCTCACCGCTGCGCCACAGTGCCAGAGTCTCACTGGCTTCCCCATTATTAAGTCTGACCTACGCGGCCCAGACACCCGGCGCGCTCAGGCTAGCACAGCGTCCGGGGCGACCCGGCGGCCCTCAGCCATTCAACCGCTCTATCCACCAGGTTCCGCCGGAGCGCCGCAGGTGCGTCACCTTTGCGTGCTGGACGCTGGCGGCGCTGAGGTTCAGGCACAGCCTCAGCGCCGCCAGAATCACGCCCGCATGGCTGAAGGCGACGACCGAGCCGGTGTCAGGTAACTCGCCCAGCCAACGTTGAATCCGGTCATGAAACTGCTCGCCACTCTCCCCACCGGGCGGGCCAGCCGCCGAAGTCGGGTCGGCCAGCCCTTCGGTCCACAGCCGGGGCGCGTCGCCGTACTCTGCTTCCAGCTCGGCCCAGGTGTGCCCGGCCATCACGCCGAAGTCGGCTTCGAGGAGTGCAGACTCGACTCGCGGCGCCGGATAGCTCGCCAGCGCCGCCGTCTGAAGGCACCGCCGCGCCGGGCTGCTCCACAGGTCGCCTGGGATCAGGGGCAAGCGTCCGGCCTGCGTCTCACCATCCGCACTCAGCGCCGGATCTTCCCCCGCTGCCGGGTAGCGGCCCTGGGCGTTGCGCTCGGTCTGCGCGTGGCGAATCAGGTACAGATCGAGCACCTACACCCGCCCATTCACAGTCGGCTTGCCAGCGTCACCAGCACGGTTAGGGCGCTCAGCTCGGCCACCTCGATGCAGGCGCCGTACACGTCCCCGTTGATCCCGCCGCCCAGTCGCCGCGCCGCGAAGGCTGCCGTGGCCAGCGCCGCCACCCCCGCCGCCACGAATCCGGCCCAGGCGTGCGGCAGTGTCAGCGTGGGCAGCGCTAAGACGCAGGCCACCGGCCACCTGCCTTCCCGCGAGCGGGCGCCCAGCGACTCCTGCCGCGCCGCCGGATACAGGTTCATGGGCGCCAGGACCGCCAGCCGCGCCGCCACCGCCGCCGTGACGGTGATGCCCAGGGCATTCCAGCTCGTGCCCAGCGCACCGAGAAGCGAGAAGCGCAGCAGCAGCGCCACCACGCCCGTTGCCAGCCCGAAGGCGCCTATGTGGACGTCGCCCAGAATCCGCAGCCGCTCGGCGGGCGACTTCATCACGAACAGGGCGTCGGCGGCGTCCACCAGGCCGTCGAAGTGCAGCATGCCGGTGACGGCCAGCCAGGCGGCCACCCCCAGCGCCGCGCCCACGCCCGACGGTACGCCCGCAGCGGCGCAGCCCAGCCAGATGAGTCCGGCTACCGTGCCCACCGCGTACCCGGCCAGGGGATAAAAACCGCTGGCACGGGCGAATTCGCCTTCCCTGACCTCACCGACATGCGGCAGCGGCAACGTGGTCAGGAAGGTCAGGGCCAGCCAGGCGGGGCGCAGCCAGGAGAGGGGAGAGGCACGTTTCACCGCCGCCACAGATTCACCATTATCGGCTCACCACTTCCGGAGAACGTCGTAGGGCACCGTCACATCGACCCAGCCGTTTCGGGCCACGTAACCGTGCTTGAAATTCTGGCTGCAAACCTTGTGTGCTCGCAGCGCCTGCTGCGGCGCCGAGGCCGGAGCATACAGGTCGGGGACGTTGTAGAGGCTGGCGCACAGGGCCACCCGCACGTTCAGGAAGCTGTCGGGCAATCCCATGAAGTCGAGGTGGCCGCCGCGCCGCTTGATGAGCAGGCCAAGGCTCTGATCTCCGGCTTGCGTGATGAGTTGGGCGACCATCAGGTTCTTCTGCTCGGCGGCGCTCAGGTCCACGCTGAACAGCAGATTGTTGGCGGGCATGCCCCGTCCGTCCGGCAACGGCTGCCGCCAGCACGGGAAGGCGCCCTGACAAAACGGGGCACGCCAATCGCTGGTCACCATCACCGGGATGGTTCGCGGCACCGGCATGGTCGGCGGCGCCGGGCGCACCGTCAGCACCTGCCTGACCGCCTGGCCGTCCAGGGTGCCACTTAACACGTACTCGCCGGGCAGGTAGCCTTCCCTTTCCCCGGTCATCCACACGAACCCGTCGGGGGCCGGGCCGCGCCAGCGCCGTGTGCCCCACGGCCCGCTGATGGTCCAGTCGTGTTGTGAGGTACGGGCCGGTGAGCCGTCTGGCAGGCGGGCATTGACCACCAGTGTCAGGCCGCTGAGCCTGCCGTTCATCTCGTAGACGGGGGCGGCCCGCAGGGTGAGGAGGGGCGCTGCACTGGCTGCAAACAGGCTACTGGCTGTAGACAGGCTCAGGGCGAGGGCCAGAAGCGTTCTCATGTCCGGAGTCTAACCTGCCAAAGCCCACTCGACGCTCACCGGTTCAGGACATGATCTCCAGCGCCGCCCTCGCAAACCTTCCAAATGCCGCATTCAACCTCGCCAGTTGCCCAGGCCGCACCTGCCCGCCCCTCAGATACAGCCCGGCGTTGACCTCGATGCCGAAGGCCGGAACGCCGCTGCGCCGCGAGTGGCGCACGCTCAGGCCGTCGTCGGCCCAGGGCTCGCCCACCGCCACCCGGTGGGAGGGCTCACCGGCCAGCAGCGGCCCGAACGCTTCGTTGGCAGCGGCCTCCACCGCCTCCCAGTGTGGCGTGGGCAGCGACGGCGCTTCCGGCAATCCCAGCATCAGCGTGATGCCGGGGCGCGGCGAGCCGGTATCCGGTCCCAGGGCCGGGCCAAGCGGCGCCATGCTGTGGCCCACGATCATCAGTCGCTGGCCGCTCAGCACCGAGACAATGCTGGCCTCATACGGGTCCCAGACGGCGCTCAGCCTGGCCTCGCGAGCCTGCGGCGTCAGCGTGAACCCCGGCGGATACAGTGGCTGGCGGCCAAAACTGAGCAGCTTGATGACGCCGTTGTCGCCCGTATCGTCCCGGTCCCGGTTGGTGTCGGCGGCGAAGCGGCTCCAGGGTGCGCAGAGCTGCCGGGCGCCCGGCACGTGGTAGATCAGGTCGGTGTACGGGTCGCCGTCCAGAAAAATCTGGCGCAGGAACGCCCCCCGTTGGGCGGTGTCGAAGGCGGCCTCACCCAGCATGTCCAGCAAGACTCCAGGTGGCAGGGCGCCGCTCGAATGCGGGGTGAGAATCAGCAGCGGCAGGGCGGGAGCGGTCATAATGAAAGGCTAGAGCCTGGGTTGGGCGAGTGCCAACTCGATGCGGGCCAACTCGATCTGGGCCAACCCACGCTGGCCGCCGCGTCGGTGCTCCACTTTTAACCATACGTCCAATCACCGCCCGGCTTTCCTGAACATCTGGCCACCTGAAGACCGGGAAGCCTCTTGAGCAGCACTTCTTGAGCAGCAAGGAGAATCCCATGACCGCCAACCCCAGCTCGATGCCGCTCAGTAAAACCAGAAACGGAGCCAACATTCAGGGCGGTGAGCCGATCATCAACGCCGTGGACGTTCACAAGCATTTCGGGGCCTTCCACGCCCTGCGCGGCGTCACCATGAGCGTGCAGCCGGGCGAGGTCGTGGTCATCATCGGGCCGTCGGGGTCGGGCAAATCCACCTTCATCCGCACCATCAACCGCCTGGAGGCCCACGATAAGGGCACCATCGTCGTGGACGGCACCGAACTGAGGGACGGCCAGAATCTCGACGCCATTCGCCGCGAAGTCGGGATGGTCTTTCAGTCGTTCAACCTGTTTCCGCACCTGACCGTGCTGCAAAACGTCTCGCTGGCGCCGATGCGCGTGCGCAAGGTGCCCAGGGCCCAGGCCGAGGAACGTGCCCTGGAACTGCTGCGCCGGGTCGGCATCGAGGAGCAGGCCAGCAAGTTTCCGGCCCAGCTCTCCGGCGGCCAGCAGCAGCGCGTCGCCATCGCCCGCGCCCTGGCGATGGACCCCAAGGTGATGCTGTTTGACGAGCCCACCTCGGCCCTCGACCCTGAGATGATTAAAGAGGTGCTGGACGTGATGAAGAACCTGGCGGGCAGCGGCATGACCATGCTGGTGGTTACCCACGAGATGGGTTTTGCCCGCGAGGTCGCCGACCGGCTGGTGTTTTTCGACCAGGGCAACATCGTCGAGGACACCACCCCGGAGGAGTTCTACACCAACCCCAAGCACGAGCGGGCCAAAGCCTTCCTGAGCAAGATCCTGGGCCACTGAGCGGTCTGGAAGGGGGCCGCGCCAGGCCGGGCGGTTCTTCTCTGCACACGGCCTAGACCAGTAGCCCGGAAGCTTTGGGAAACATTCTGCTGCGTTCAGAGCGGCAGGCGAGGCACTTAGAGACTGTCTGGAAAGCGTAAGGCTGCCGCTAGGCTGCTGATTCAAGCTGTTTCTCCCGCTCAAACTCAGCAAGTCGCCGGATCATGATACGAATAAAGGTCAACTGTATGAATGCCTCGGTCACCTCTGGCAGCAG
>NZ_JANYGJ010000255.1 GCF_025362455.1 Deinococcus sp.
CGATTTCCGGCATGGGCACGTTGCCGGTGCGCCGAACCTCATCGGACAGAAACGAGGGATAGACCATCGTGCCGAACACCACCGGATGCCCGGAGGCCAGAGCCGTACAGATCATGTCCACGTCTGGCAGCAGCCGGGCGTACTGCACGGCGGCGTGCCCGGCCCCGGCGGCGATGATTTCGGCGGGCGGGGGCGTGAAGACATGAGCGGACTCGTAGTCCCACAGTGCCTCATCCACCACGCCCTGCTTCGCGACAACCTTGATAGCGTCCCTGAGCTGGCAGCCCACGTCCTGCCCGGCATTGCCCTCCAGGTCGCGGGCGCCGTAGTAAATTTGCAGCCGCGAGAGCTGACTGAAGGTGCTGCTGGCTGCCGGGATGTGCAGGGCGTGGCTGACCGCGAACGCCACGGCGTTGCCCACGCAACTGCCGATCTGCCCCTGATCATAGGCCGCCGGATAGTTGCGGTTGCCCCGCAGATCGATCAGAGCCGGGAGTTTGGCTGGCGCCGCGAGGCTCAGCGCATGGTCGCGCCCGTCCTCCTTATCGGGGATGTATCCCAGCCCGTAGGGCGTCATTTTCCCGCCACGATCACGCGCAGCTTGCCCGCAGGCGTGCGCCAGGTCGCGTTGGCGTCCACCAGAGGCCCGGTCAGGGCGATGACGGCGGCGGCAGAATTGGCGGGCACGTCACCCAGACGGCAGACCCGGATGCCCTCACGCGGCGCCTCGCAGCGGCTGTCGGTGGTCGCCCCGCCGTCGATGGCAATAATCACCTTCAGTGCGGCCTCGGTGTCGCCGTTGACAAACGTCAGGCCCGCCGCGTCAAATTTCAACGCGCTGGCCGTGCCCTGGGTTTTCTGGAGAGCGGGTACGCACGAGGCCAGGATCAGCGGGAGAATGAGCAGAAAGCGCTTCATGCGCTGGCCTTGGGGGCGAACTCGTGGGTCAACTGGAGCGCCGCGACCTGGCAGATACCGCGCCGGGTTTCGTCATCGTGCGCGCCGGCGAGTTCGCCTGCCACCTCAGCGGCCAGGCTGGCGAAGCGGGCCAGAAACATCGGATCGTGAAACACCTGCTCTACGTGTCCCAGAGCAGAGAAAACCTCGTTGGCAAATTGCAGGGCGTCGGTGATGTTCATAGGGGAGCCTCCGGGGTGGCAACGATGGTGCTTGAAGTGGGCAGGACGCTGCCGATGATCTGACCCTGATGGAGCAAGGCCTCCATGCCGGGCGTGCCGGGCGGATAGATGATGACGCCGCCCAGGTTGGCTACGGGTACAGGCGGCGGGGTGGGCTCAGGGATAGGTTCAGGGGCGGGAACTGGGATGGGTTCAGGTGTCGGTGCAGGCGCCGGGGTGACAACCGGCGCGGGCTCAGGGCTGACCGCCGGAGCGGGTGGCACGTCGACGGTCACGGTGCCCGCATCCTGAACGACCACCGCCGCGCCGCCAGTCGTCAACCAGCCGAGCGCGGTCTTGAGGCCGTCGCGCCCCAGCACCGCGCATGCCGCCGCCGCCAGGCCGAACAGGGCGGCGCCGGGCCAGCCGGGGTAGCCCAGCGTGGCCTTGCCGGTGATCAGGTGCAGCAGCAGGCTCACGATTAGCCCTACCGCCGCTGCTGCGCCGCGCCAGGCCCAGGGGCTCAGGGCGCGGTAGTCCGGCGTGCGCTCGTAGTCGCGCTTGAGCATGGCGATGACCCCGAAAATGATGAAGCCGAGGGTCAGGGGCGAAGCGGCGAGGCTGATCAGCCAGGCCATGTTGAGTTGAGTCGGGTCCATATATCCTCCACAGCGGCGCGGCCCTGTCAGAAACTGACAGAGCCGGATGAAGTTGAATTGTTAGCGCCCGCAGGCGCGGCGGGCCAGGCTCAGAGGCCGTTCAGCGCGGCGGGATCGGGCGTCCAGCCGGGATCGTGCCCCTCGGTGAGCGGGTCGAAGTCGTCCGGGGTGCGCGGGGTGTGCAGGTCCGGGCTGCCCAGCTCAAGCGGCGCGTCCGGGGCCAGGCTGAAGCCACCTGCTGGCTGCCTCGCCAGCGCCCGCTGCTCGTTCACGCGCCGCTGCCAGCCGCTCAGGTAGACACCCAGGCCCGGACGCCGCTGAACGAGAAAGTTATAGAAGCGGGCGCGGCGATCACACACCAGCAGCGCCAGTTTCAGCATCCGGCGCGGGTCGGTGGGGCTGACCAGGTGGCGCACCTCATCGAGTAGCCACAGGGCCGTACCGGGGCCGTGATTGGTTGAGCAATCAAAAAGCACAGCGTCCAGCGGCCAGGTACGCCCCGGCGCCACGGGATCCCAGAAGCCGGTTTTGTAGATGGCCCTGAGTTCCTGGGGCCGGAGAGTAAACACGTCGCGCCTCGCCACGCCGTTGTCACGGCACCAGGCGTCAAATGTGTGTTGTGTCACGCCCTGATTTGTGCGGCCTCCACTATCTCTAAAATCGTCTACTTTACCACCCTCATACCTCAACGTCTCTTTCAACGCCCTCTCAAAATCACTCATTTTTTCTCCCTGGTCTTGCTCAGTTGCAGCGCTGCCGCCAGTGTCCCGATCTGGGCGCCGTAGCGGTTGACAAACAGGATCAGCCCCTCGACCACCAGGCTGAAACTCAGCACCTGGACGACGTAGCGCCAGGCGTTCAGCCACATCAAGGTTGTTAACGGGTACGTCCGGGTCAACGTCAACGGCGGAATCAGAAACACGAACACGTAGTAGCCCACCACGGCGATCAGCGGTAGCGACAGCAGCGCCCGATGGCGAACGGGCATCAGCAGCAGCCGCAGCGCACCGTGGCCCAGCACCCCGCCCTGAACGATCAGGCCCAGCACGATCAGGTCAGCGGGGTGCATCGGTGTCTCCTAGCAGGTTGGTGCGGTTGAGGACGTAGGCGACAGCCAGCAGCATGACGTTGAGCGCAGTAGTGCGGATGATGCTGTCGATAGGTACGTCGCTGCCGGGCACCGCCAGGACGGCGAGGATGGCAGGAGCGCCCTTGATGTACAGGGCTGCATACGTCAGGCCGCTCAGCGCGATGACCCATAGCAGCCGTCTCCACCACCGCCGACGTGGACGGCGCAGGAGCAAAAAAACTGCCTGCCACATCAGCAGCGTCACGCCGAGAACGGTGCCCAGACTCACCAGCACAGCCAGGATGTCGAGCAGGTCAGGCAGGCTTTGCCAGCTATAACTGGCTCTAATCAGGTTTGGGGGCATCAGGTTTGTCCTCCCTTGTGCCGGGCTCGTCTTTCTGGCCGCTCCTGGCCTTGAGCAGCGTGTACAGGCCCGTGACCATCGTGGTCAACATCCCGGCGGCGGCGGTACTTAGCTCGCCTGTTCTGGCGTAGCGGACGATGATCACCAGCAGCGCGGCGGCCAGGGCCACGGTCAGTACCAGCAGCATCACGTCGTAAGCGGGTAGGCGCGGGAGTTGTCGGAGTCGGCGTAGGGCACGCACCGGTAGGGATCGTCTGGGCATCTGGCCTCCTCACGGGGCACCTCGTGGCAGGGGGACGGGGTAGGGGATGCCGGAGGCGGAGAGCCAGGCCACGCCCCGGTACAGGGCGTAGGGGCCGAAGGTCGTGACCGTGCCGGGTGGGAGGCTGACCGGCGCACTACTGCGGCCCCGCCAGCTTCCGACGTTGGTGATGACGATGCGGGCAGGCGAGCAGCCCCGCCCGGTGGTGACGCTGATCAGCCGCAGCGGGGCACCGATCAGGCCGTCGTCGAACCCCCGTGCGGCTTTCCAGGTGGCTGTGACGCGGCACGGCGGCGGCTCAGGGACAGGCACC
>NZ_JANYGJ010000262.1 GCF_025362455.1 Deinococcus sp.
ACCGCAGCCCCACCCGCTTCAACTCCTCGTCGGCGGCGGCTTCGAACAGCTCCAGCGCTTCGGCATACGGCGCCGTGACCGAGGCTCCGGCGGCGGCGACGTGGCCTCCCCCGCCCAGGGCCACCGCGATGTTCTGGGCGCTGACCGTGCCGCGTGAGCGCAGCGAGAGCTTGACCCGCTGACCGTAATCCTTGAACATCACGGCCAGCTCGGCGCCGTCGGCGTTGCGGATGGTGTTGACATACGACTCGACATCTTCCCAGCCCGCGTTGGTGCGCGTAAGGGCGGCCTCGTCGATGCGCGAGCGGACGATCAGCCCGTCGGCGGAGAACTGCATCTGGTCGAGCACCTCGCGCAGCAGCGAGTAGTAGCGCTGGGGATTGCGGGCGAGCTGGTCGTTGATCCAGGCCAGCTCGGCGCCGTGCTCGACCAGGTCGGCGGCGGCCCGCAGCACCTGGGGCGTGGTGTTGGAAAACCTGAACGAGCCGGTGTCGGTGTTGGTGCCCAGCAGCAGCGGCGTGGCGACCCCGCTGCTCCAAACGGCACCCAGGGCGTCCACCACGTCCTTGACCATCATGGCGGTGGCCGCCTGCGAGGGGTCCACCACGCTGACGGTGGCCTGGCGGCGGTTGGTGCCGTGGTGATCGATGTTGACCACCGGCCCGGTAAAAGTGCTCAGGTCAGCCCCGGCGACGCGGGCGGCCTCAGTGTTGTCCACGTCCAGCACGGCGGCCAGGGCACCGGCAGGCCACTCTTCCAGCGCGGGCAGCACCTCGCCGGGTTCGGGCAGGAAGTTGAGGTAGCGCGGCACGTCCATATAGGTCTGGGCGGCCTTGCCGATGGAGCGCAGCGCCCGTTGCAGGCCCAGGCAACTGCCCAGCGCGTCGCCGTCGGGATCGACGTGGGCCAGCACCACAATGGGGCCGGGGTGAGACATCAGCGTCTCGGCGGCCTGCTGAATCAGCTCGGCGTAACGGGGTTCGGCGGCATTCTGGGGACTCATTGCTGCGAGTATAGACAGCCTGGGCTGAGAAGCAGTCAGATTCGACCTGTTTCAGTTTTGACCTATTTCAAATTCAACCCGGTACCGCTCGCTACTCGCCCCTCAGCTCCAGCACCTGCGTGTTGCCCCAGTCGGCGGGGTTACTGCTCATGGGAATGTACTCGCCGCGCTGCCACAGCGGCAACTGGTCGGCGTAGTGCGGCCCAATCGGGTTGCCGCCCTGGCCCAGCGTGCCGATATACACGCTTCTGTTCGGGTCGGCCAGGTCCACGATCTGACGGTAGCTGGGGCCATGTGTCTGCCGGAAGGTGCCGACCTCGGGCCGCGCCACGTTGACGGTGTTGGTGCCGCCGGACGTCGGAGCGCTGCGGTTGAACAGCCAGGCCAGCGCTTTCACGTTGCCGAAGGCCCGGTGGTTGCTGGCGACGGTGTGCAGTTTGCCGTAGACCCAGGCGTCGGGGTTGCTGTCCAGACGGGCGCCGAGGTCGGTCACGGCAGCTTTGAGTGTGTCCGTTCGCCACGCCGCGCAGTCACCCTGACCTTTTACAGCGCACAGCGGACTGCCGGACTTCAGGGCGTTGTAGACCGCCAGGCCGGTGAGCTGGCCAGTGTTGCCCAGCTCGTCCTGTGCCAGCCCCTCCAGCTTCATCAGCCACGCCTCGAAGATCAGCGGCGCGGCGGCCTCGGCCCGCTCATTGCCGTCCCAGGTCTTGAGAATGTCCAGCGCCCTCGTGCTCAACGCACCCTCCGGCTTGGTCGCCAGCAGCAGCGGTTTCAGGTCGCGCCAGACCAGGCTGGTGGTGTCGAGCTGCACGGCCTTCACGTCGTCGATGGTCAGTTTGACCGGGCGGGTCAGCAGCGCGACTAAGCGCTCGGCGCGGTACGGCTCGGCCCAGTTGCGCTCGTTGCCCAGCGCATAGGGGTAGCTGCCGGGCACGACTTTGTTGTTGGCGCTGACGATCAGCCCATCGGCGGGGTTGTAGGTGTGCGGCAACTTGGCGAAGGGAATAAACCCGCCCCACTCGCGGCTGCCGTCGCCCGGCACCGGCAGGCTGCCGTCCCAACCAGACCCAGTGCTGCTACGGATCGGCACCCGGCCCGGCGCGTAATAGCCGGTGTTGCCCTGGGTATCGGCGTAGACGAAGTTCTGGCTGGGCGCCACGTAGCGCGACAGGGCCGCCGTGAAGTCCGTCCAGTTGCGGGCGTAGTTCAGGCCCAGAAAGGCGTCCAGGGTGGTGTCGCCGGGATCGAGCGCGGTCCAGCGCAGGGCGACGAGCGGGCCGAGCGCTTCGGCGTCGCCATTGACGCCAGAAATGACCGGGCCGTGACGGCTCTCCTGCACCACCAGATTCACGTCCGGCTGGCCTTTGACTTTGATGACCTCGGTGCGGCTCTTGAGCGGCGTCCCGGTGGGCTCGATATACAGATCCTGCACGTCGGGGTTGACGTTGGTGACGCCCCAGGCCACGTTGTCGTTGCGCCCGATCACGACGGCGGGCAGCCCCGGCAGGCTGGCGCCGATGGAGTGCAGCGTGGGGCCCCTCACATCGGCCAGATACCACAGCATCGGCGCGCTGAGCGCCAGGTGCGGGTCGTCGGCCAGCAGGGGTTTGCCGCTCTCGGTGCGCGTTCCGGCGATCACCCAGTCGTTGCTGCCCTTGCCCGGAGAGAGCCCGAAGCCCAGCGAGCGGGCGGCGGCGAGCTGGGCACGCAAACTGTTCAGGCTGGATGGGGGCAGACTGGATTGGGGCAGACTGGATTGGGGCAGACTGGACACAGGCAGAACGGCGCCAGCATTCGGTCCGGACTTCACCGCCGCCGCCGAACTCTTCAATTCGTCCGCACTGAGGATGGTCGGGGCGCCCGCCGGGTAAGGCGGCATGATCTCGCCGAGCGCGTCCTGGCCGAGCTTGCCAACCACCTGTGAGCCCAGCAACTCCTCTTCCCAGTTGCCGCCGAGGTCGAAGGCCAGCAGCTTGCTCCACGACACGCTGTCGGTGTCCGTCCAGGGTTCGGGGGCAAAGCCGAGGATGCGAAATTCCAGCGGCAGTTTGTTCTGGGCGATCCCGGCGTTCACGCCCCGCGTATAGGCGCTGACCAGTGCCCGGCTGCGCGGCGAGAGGGAGGGCAGGATGCTCTGGGCGGCCCGCTGAAAGCCCCAGGTTCGCAGGAACTTGTCCTGCTCCAGCGCGGGCGCCCCCAGCACTTCGCTCAGGCGGCCCTGGACGACGCGGCGCTGAAACTCCATCTGCCACAGCCGGTCCTGCGCGTGAACGAAGCCCAGCGCTTCTATGGCGTCCTCGTCGGAGGCCACTGCCACGATATGCGGCACGCCCCAGGCGTCGCGGGTCACGGTGACTGGTCCCTTCAGGCCCGGCAACACCAGATTGCCCGTCACCTTGGCGGCGGTGGCGGCGCCCAGGTACAGTATGGCGCCCAGCACGGCCAGCAGCAGCACCACCAGCACGGCGCCCAGGCCCCGGAGCAGCCGCCTGCGCCCCTTCCTTCTCGTCTTGAGTGTGGTCATGTCGGTGCGCTCAGGGTAGCACCGGATGCATAAATTTGACTTGGAGGGCATAGCGGGGTATATTGGTAGACATAA
>NZ_JANYGJ010000013.1 GCF_025362455.1 Deinococcus sp.
TTCGCCATCGCCGACGCGACCACGCTGACCGAGGCCGGTTACGTCGGTGACGACGTGGAAAACGTCATCGTGCGGCTTCTCCAGGCCGCCGAGTACGACGTGGCCTCCGCCGAGCGCGGCATCATCTACATCGACGAGATCGATAAAATCGCCCGCAAATCCGAGGGCACCAGCATCACCCGCGACGTATCGGGCGAGGGCGTGCAGCAAGCACTCCTGAAGATCATCGAGGGCACCGTGGCGCAGGTGCCGCCGCAGGGTGGACGCAAGCACCCGCAGCAGGAACTGGTCCAGGTCAACACCAAGAACATCCTGTTCATCGTGGGCGGGGCCTTCGACGGCATCGCCGACATCGGGCGCAACCGGACCAACGTGCGGGCGCTGGGCTTCGGGGCCGAATATAAAGGCACCGAGAAGGCCGAGCTGAGATTTCTGCCGGAAGACCTGGTGAAATTCGGGCTGATTCCGGAGTTCGTGGGAAGGTTGCCGCTGGTCGTGCAGCTTCAGGACCTCGACGAGCACGCCCTGATGCGGATTCTGACCGAGCCGCAGGGCGCCATCATCAAGCAGTACCAGGCGCTGTTCGGCTTCCAGAACGTCGACCTGAGCTTCACCGAGGAGGCCCTCAAGGAAGTCGCCCACCGCGCCCAGGAACGCAAAACCGGGGCACGCGGACTCAGGGCCGTGCTGGAAAAGGCCATGACCGATCTGCTGTTCGAGCTGCCGCTGGAGAGCCTGAAAAAACTGGTCTTCGACGCCGGGGCCATCGATCAGCCGCTCAAGCTGCTTGAGTCTAAGGGACTCAAGAAGTCTGCGTGAAATAAAGCAGTTTAGATTACAGCGCCGCTCCAGCACAGCCGGTAAGATTTCGGCATGTTGGACGGCGTATTCTTTTTTTCCTGCACGGCCCCGCTGAATTCGGGTGACACAATGAGTGTTGGTCACCCTACCCAGCGCGGCGCACAGGCGGTTTACGCTCCTTATCAACCCCTCTACGCGCCGCATGATGTTGTATTACCGGCGCGGAACTTCAAGGAGCAAACATGATCTGGGAACTTCCCGTTGTGGCCCTGAGAAATATGGTGATTATGCCCGGCGTCACCATGAACATCGACGTGGGCCGCCCCAAGAGCAAGCGCGCCGTGGACGAGGCCCAGGCCGCCGACCGCCGCGTGCTGGTGGTGACCCAGAAAGAGGCCACCACCGACGACCCGATGCCCGGCGAGCTGCACGAGGTCGGTACGCTGGCCGTCATCAAGCAGGTCGTGCGGCTGCCCGACAACACCTATCAGGTGCTGGTCGAGTCGCAGGAGCGCGTCAAGGTGCTCGATCAGGTGCCAGGCAGCTACCTGCGGGTGCGCGTCGAGACGCTGGACAACGTGGCTGGCAACGCCGACGAGTTGCGCGTGCTGATCAGCGAAACCAAGACGGCTTTCGAGGAGTACCAGCGCCAGAACAAGAGCCTGCGGCTCGACAATTACCAGATCGAGGCCATCAAGGGCCTGAGCGACGCCGGAGCGCTGGCCGATATGGTCGCCCACCACGCCACCTGGACGCTCGACGAGAAGCAGGCGGTGCTGAGCCAGGCCGCCGAGCAGCCGCGCCTGACCGCCGTACTCCAGTACCTGACCCGCGACCTTGAGCGCTTCAATATGGACAAGAAGGTGGCCGGGCGCGTCAAGGAGCAGATGGACGCCAACCAGCGCGAATACTACCTGCGCGAGCAGATGAAGGCCATCGGCAAGGAACTGGGCGGCGGTGAGGAAGGCCCCGCCGAGGTCGAGTCGCTGCGCGAGAAGATCGAAGCGGCTGGCATGCCCAGCGAAGTCAAGGAAAAGGCCCTCAAGGAGCTGGCCCGGCTGGAGCGCACACCCGGCGGCAGCCCCGAAGGCACCGTGGTTCGCAACTACATCGACTGGCTGACCGACGTGCCCTGGAGCAAGCGCGACGAGGAAATTCTGGATATCGTCCGCACCCGCACCATTCTGGACGACGACCACTACGGTCTGGACGACGTGAAAGAGCGCATTCTGGAATTCCTGGCCGTGCGCCAACTGACTCATAAGCCCGACGAGCTGGACGAAAAAGGCGAGAAAAAGCAGCGCAGTGCCGAGGAGCGCATTGAGGATTCCGAGCTGCGTGCCCCGATCCTGTGTCTGGTCGGCCCTCCCGGTGTGGGCAAGACCTCGCTGGGTAAAAGTATTGCCCGCTCGCTGAACCGCAAGTTCATCCGGATGTCGCTGGGCGGCGTGCGCGACGAGGCCGAGATTCGCGGCCACCGCCGCACCTACATCGGCTCGATGCCGGGCCGGATCATCCAGGGCATGAAAACGGCCAGCGTGGTCAACCCGATCATGCTGCTCGACGAGATCGACAAGATGGCCTCCGACTGGCGCGGCGACCCCTCCAGCGCCATGCTGGAAGTCCTCGACCCTGAGCAGAACCACACCTTTCAGGACCACTACCTCGAAGTGCCCTACGACCTGTCGCAGGTGATGTTCATCACCACGGCCAACAGCCTCCAGACCATCCCCCGGCCCTTACTTGACCGCATGGAAGTCATCCAGATTCCCGGTTACACCATGCCCGAAAAGCTCCAGATCGCCAAGCGCTACCGCCTGCCCCGCCAGTTGCGCGGTCACGGGCTGGAAGGCCGCCTGGAGGTCACCGACGCCGCGCTGCAACGGATTATCGAGGAGTACACCCAGGAAGCCGGTGTCCGCAACGTCGACCGGATGCTCAGCAAGCTGGCCCGCAAGGCCGCCCGTCATCTCCTCGAAACCCCCTGGGAGGGCGTCAAACTGGTCGATGCCGAGCAAGTGCCGGATTACCTGGGCATTCCCATGTTCAAGCCCGACCGGATGGAGAAAGAAGCCCAGGTCGGCGTGGCGCAGGGCCTGGCCTGGACCTCGGTGGGCGGCACCATGCTGGTCGTCGAGGCGCTGGCGACCCCCGGCACCGGACGCATCAACATGACCGGTAGCCTGGGCGACGTGATGAAGGAGTCGGTGCAGGCCGCCGTGGCTTACCTGCGCAAGCACGCCACCGAGTACGGCGCCGATCCAGATTTTTACAAGACCACCGACCTGCACGTCCACTTCCCCGACGGCGCCACGCCCAAGGACGGCCCCTCGGCGGGCATCACCATCGCCACCGCCGTGATTTCCGCCATCACCAACCGGCCCGCCCGCATGGACATCGCCATGACCGGTGAGATCAGCCTGCGTGGACGGGTGCTGCCCATCGGCGGCGTCAAGGAGAAGCTGCTGGCAGCCCACCAGGGCGGCATCCGCGAGGTTATTGTCCCTAAAGACAACGAGCCGAACCTGCAAGACCTGCCCGAAAGCATCCGCGCCGAGATGACCATCCACACCGCCGCCAACGTCGGTGAGGTGCTGGCCCGGCTGCTGCTGCCCGCCCCGGAGCAGGCCGCGCCGCCCCCCACCCTGGGTAAGCCCGCCCAGCCGGGAGCGTCGAGCTAACGCTGAGCTGAATAAACGATTTCTCCCCTGCTTTGTTGGCGGGGGAGTTTTTTGTGCTCAGAATGGGACATTAAGCGTCGCCGCACCGTTGATCGGAAAGTCGAGTTCCCCACCGGCTGCTCGGTGGTGCTGATGCTGCCGCTGCTGCTGGTGGCGGCCCCATTCGTGCTGACCGTCATGGCGATTCAGGAACGGTGGCAAGGCTGTCCGCAATGTGGGCGTCGCGGCACGCTGGAGCGGGTGTACGTCGGCCCGGAGCGGGATGAGGATGAGCAGGTGCGGGGCAGGCGTGTGCCCCCAGAGTGGACGGTCTGGCAGTGTCAGGGGTGCGGAGCGCGGTTCGCTCAGGACCGGACGCTCACGCCCCTGGGCTCCTGAGCGCCCCCTCGATCTCTGAGCGCGTCGGCATGGCGGCCTGGGCGCCCAGTTTGGTGCAGGCCAGGGCTCCGGCCATGCCCGCCGCTCGCAAGGCTTCCGGCAGTTCAGCGCCGCCCGCGAGCCAGGCAACCAGCACGCCGCAGAAAGTGTCGCCCGCTCCGGTGGTGTCCACGACCTGAACCGGGTGGGCGGGTTGACGAAGCGTTCCAGTCGAGGTGACAGCCAGCGAGCCGCGTGAACCCAGCGTGACGATCACGGTGCTCAAGCCGCGCTGAAGCAGGCTCCGGGCATTCTCTTCCTCATCACCTGACCCGCTGAGTTGCGCCAGCTCGTGCTCGTTGACGATCAGCACGTCGATCAGCGGCCAGAGGTCGGCTGCCAGCTCGCGGCCAGGGGCGGCGTTGAGAATGACCTGGGCGCCGACCTGTTTGGCCCGTTGCGCGGCGGCCAGCACGACTTCGGGGCTGATCTCCTGCTGCGTCAGCAGATGGGTCACGCCGGTCCAGTCGGCGCTCAGATCGGCGGGCGAGTAGTGGCGGTTGGCACCGCTGGCCACCGTGATGCTGTTTTCTCCGCCCTCCGAGACGGTGATGAGGGCGACGCCGCTGGGGCTGTCCAGCTCGCGCAGATGCGTCAGGTCCACGCCCGCCCCGGTTAGCGCTGTGCGGGCGACTGAAGCGAAAGAGTCGCGGCCCAGGGCGCCGCAGAACTGCACGCTGGCTCCGGCGCGGGCGGCGGCCACCGCCTGGTTGGCGCCCTTGCCGCCGGGCAGCACCTGGGCGTCGCCGCCGAGGACCGTCTCACCGGGGGCCGGTGGGCGCACGACCCGCACCAGGATGTCCGTATTGACGCTGCCGACGATTCTGACGCTCACACGTTCACTCTACGTCAGCCGTCTCGTTCGGGTAGCGCTCACGCCACAGCGCCCAGCCCTCGTCGGGGAAGGCTTTCTTGGCTTCGGGGGCGAACAGCGCGGCGCCCTCGCGCTCCAACTCGGAATCAGGGCAGGCGACGACTTCGGTGGTCTGCATGGCGGGATGCCCGTCCCAGGCGATCAGGCGCCCGGAGCCGCCCCAGGCGTCGGCGGTGGCCCAGACGATGCGCCCGATTTGCAACAGGGCCGAGGCGCCGCCGCACATCAGGCAGGGCTCCAGGCTGGTGTAGAGCGTCAGCGACTGAGGATTTTTGAGCTTGCCCGCCTGAAAAAACACGTCCATCTCGGCGTGCGAGACGCTGGCGCCGCCGACGTGCCGACTGGTCTGGGGCTCGCCCACCCGGTTGCGGCCCCGGAAGATGACGGTGCCCTGGGCGTCCACCAGTACGGCGCCCACCGGGGAGCTGCCCGCCTGCTGCGCCTCTCTGGCCAGGGCCAGGGCTTCGCGGAGGTAGGCGGCGTGAGGCTGCGCCTGGCGGGCGGGACGCTCTGTATTCCTGGTTTTTGGGGTCATAAACACAGTTTAAAAACAGCTCGCGGCGCCCACGCCGTTTCCTAAAGAATTCAGCTAAAGACTGCCGCTGGTTTCTGAAGAATCGGTGGGCGCCGCGTCCAGACCTGGCGCTGAAGCGTCGATGACGGTCAGCGATCTCAGCGTCTCGCCCTGGTGCCAGCCGTATTCGGGCGTGGCGAAACCCAGGCCCTGGGCCATCGCCTCGGCGGTGGCGTGGTCGGGTTCGGAGTCAAGACTGAACAGCAAAAACCTGGAGCCGCCCGGCGCGATGCGGCAGTACAGGTCCTCGCCGATCTGAACCTGCTGGGTGCGACCTGTTTCACGGGAGCGCTGCTGGGCGCGGCGCAACACGTCCCGAATTTTCACGGTGTCGGTGGGAGGCAGGGCCATGCCCCCAGGGTAGCGCGGGAAGCGGGGCCTGTTGCCGCCCGGCGGATGCTCTATAACCTGAAGATGACTCCGCCCGTTTCGTCCAGCCCTTCCGTCACCAGTCTCAGCGGCGTGCGCGGCGCGGTGCAGCGGACTCCCACGTACCCGTTCACGCCCGTAGACGCGCCCATCAAGCTCGACCAGAACGAATCGCCGCTGGATTTTCCGGAGGAACTGCGTGCCCTGGCGCTTGCCCGCCTGGCGAGGCAGCCGCTCAACCGCTATCCCGATCTGCACGCCGACACCCTGCGTGCGCAGATTGCCGCCTTCGAGGGCTGGGATCCGGAGGGCGTGGTGGTCACGCCCGGCAGCAACGTGCTGATTAAGGTGCTGACCGAGATGGCGGGCCTGGACCAGCGGGTGCTGAGTGTGCGGCCCAATTTCTCGCTGTACGGACTGGAAGCCAGTTTGCTGGGCGCGGGGCTCACCGAAGTGCCGCTGAATCCAGATTTCTCGCTGCCAGTCGCAGGATTGGTGCGCGAACTCGGCGCGGGCGGGCCGGGTCTGCTGTTCGTGACCCAGCCGCACGCCCCCACCGGCCACCTCGACGCCGAGGCCGATGTACGCACCGTGCTCGACGCTGCCGGTGACGGCTGGATCGCCGTGCTCGACGAGGCGTACCACCAGTTTGCCGGGCGCGATGGGCGCAAAGCCGTGCGGGCACGCCCCAACCGGGTCTCGCTGCGGACCTTTTCCAAAGCCTGGGGGCTGGCGGGGCTGCGGCTGGGCTACGCGCTGGCTGCACCGGAGCTGGCCCAGAACCTGCAAAAGCTGGTCAGCCCCTTCAACGTGAGTGCGCTGGTCACGGCGGTCGCTGGTGTTGCCCTGGAGCACCCGCAGTACATGGTTGAACGCGCCGCCCAGACCGTGCAGGAGCGGGAACGGGTGCTGGCGGCGCTGGCGAACCATCCGGTCTACACGGCGGTGGCGTCGAAGGCGAACTTCTTTTTGCTGCGCACGCCGGACGCCGACGCCGCTTACGCGTATCTGCTCTCACGCGGCATTCTGGTGCGGCGCCAGGACAAATTGCCGGGCCTGAGCGGCTGCCTGCGCGTCAGCATCGGTACGCCAGCCGAGAACGGCGCCGTGCTCTCGGCGCTGCTGGAGATCAGGAGCTGAATTTCGGCAGCGCAACCCCCCTCCGGCGGCGCAGAAGGTCTGGACCGCTCAGCGGCGGCTGAAATCTGGGATCAGCAGGGTCTTGACCGTGTTGTTGCCGCTAAACACCCCGAACAGATTGGACTTGATATACGAACTGCTCACGGCGTTGTGGACCGCCAGCGGCAGGCCGTCGGAGGGGTACTGGTTGGTGACCGGATCGATCGGCAGGCTCAGCGCCAGGGTGCCCACCAGCACCGCGCCCAGCAGCAGGCCGCCGACGGCCCCGGCGACCAGATGCCACGGCTCGGCCTGAATAACCAGGCGCCGGGCAAACCAGGCCACCGCAAAGCCCAACAGGGCGGCCAGCGGCAGGGCAGGCCAGCCCGCGAAGAGGACGTTGCTCAGAAAGCAGACGACCACGCAGCCCACACCCCAGACCAGTCCGGCGAGGCCCCGGCGGGCGCCCAGCGCCGTAGTCGCGGCCAGCAGGGTGATGAGCACGGCGTCAAACCAGGTAATCACAGAGCGCAGTGTAGGGCAAGCGTTCTTGCATGCGGGTCACAAGGTTAGCGCTCTGTAAGGGAGTGCTGGGCCTGCCTGTGAGCCTTCGTCCACAACTGGAAACGGGCGGGCCGTACACTACGGCCATGACTGGTACTGGCATGACTGGCCCCGTGATCCGCGTCCTGCTCGCCGACGACCACGCCCTGTTCCGGCAGGGCCTCAAAAGCCTGCTGGAGAGCGAGGGCATGCGCGTCATCGGTGAGGCGTCCAACGGGCGCGAGGCCATCCGCTACGCCGCCGAGACGCACCCCGACGTCATTTTGATGGACATTCAGATGCCGGAACTCGACGGCGTGAAGGCCACCCAGAACATTCTGGAGATCGACCGCAATGCCAAGGTCATCATCATCACCATGTACCGCCAGGACCGCTACGTGTTCGAGGCGGTCAAGGCGGGCGCGCGCGGCTACATCCTCAAGGACGCCGACGCCACCACCCTGATCGACGCCATCGTGCGGGTGGCGGGCGGCGAGGCGCTGCTCGAACCCGATATGGCCCAGAGCGTGCTCGATGACTTCCGTGACAAGCGCGAGGTGCTGCCCAGCGGCAAGCACGCCGACCTCAACGACCGCGAAACTATGATTCTGAAGCTGCTGGCTCAGGGCTTCTCGAACCAGGAAATCGCCCTGCGCCTCGACATCTCCGAGAAGACGGTGCGCAACCGCCTGTCCGAGATTTTCACCAAGCTCCAGCTCAACAACCGCACCCAGGCCGCGCTGTACGCCATCCGCGAGGGCATTGCCAACCTTGATTAAGCGCCGGGCACAGGCTGGGCCGCAGGTGCCCCGGTCCCAGATGCCCCAGTCCCAGATACCCCAGTCCCAGATATACGTGGCGGGCTGCCAGCGCACCTGGACCATGACGAGCAGCGAGTCCGACCTGGCCTACACCGAACTCAGCTTTCCCGAATGCCCGGAGTGCCCGCACCGAGTCATGCCGGACGGTGGGCCGAGTTTCTGCACGCTCAGGCCAGCGTCGGCAGCGCACCCGTTCGCGGCGCTGGCCGGGCTTGTGGTGGAGTGAGGGAGCTGTTGCCCCCAGGTCTCCAGACTCGTTTGCAAATGACCCCTCTCCCTTCCCCCGAACAACGCGGCCTGGACTTCTTGCATTCACTGCGCGGCGCGGGCTACGGCGGCGAGATCGGGCTGTACGTCACCGACCTGGAGGGCACGGAACTCGCCACGCTGAACGCTGATCGGGTCTTCCCCGCCGCCAGCCTGATCAAAGTGCCGCTGCTGCTACACGCGCTGGAACGGGCGCAACAGGGCGAACTCGATCTGGATGAGCGCCGCGTCATGCAGGCCGCCGATCAGGTCTCCGGCGCGGGCGTGCTGCATGAGCTGGACGCTGGCCTGAGCCTGAACGTGCGCGACCTGCTGACGCTGATGATCGTGGTGAGCGACAACACCGCCACCAACCTGGTGATCGAGCTGCTGGGAGTAGAGCTGGGAGTAGAGGCAGTGAACGCCTGGCTGACCGACCAGGGCCATGTCCGGACCCGGCTGGTGGGCAAGCTGCAACTGCCGCCCGAACTGGGGAACGAGGCCCAGCGGCGCGGCGAGCGCAACACGACCAGCGCCGCCGAGCAGACCCGACTGTTTCTGAAGTTGTGGCAGGGCCGACGGCTGGACAGAGCACACCGCCAACTCGCCCTGAGCATCCTGGGGCGCCAGCAGTACCGCGACATCCTGGCCCGCAAGCTGCCGCATGGCCCCGGCGGTGAGCGGCTGCACCAGACTTACACCAAAAGTGGCGAACTCGTCGGCGTTCACCACGACGCCAGGCTGCTGCTGCTGCCCAGGCCGCTGTGCGTGGCCCTGCTCAGCGAGGGCGGCGGCGACCCCGGCGAGCATCCCGAAAACCGCGACGTGCTGAGATTGGCGAGTGCGCTCTATCCGCTCCTGGCCGAACTCGGCGGACTCTGAGGCGTCACTGGCCGGGGGACATTCAGACCGACGTATTTGAGTACAGTGAGTGGACGAAGCGGTCAATAGGCACGATCTGTCTTTTTTCTCGGCCCTCTTTTCCAAGTCTTTACGGTTGTGCGGGCTTGCCGTATCAGGCTACAGATTTCCGAAAAAGTTCAGCTAGATGCGCGGCCAGCGCCACAAAAGCCCGCTGTGTGGGTGATATGCTCAGAGCACTGAAGTGGCACAGAACATCATCAGTCGTGAGGGAGAGAACGTGGAACGGAACGATGCGGTCATGCCCACAGTGGCAATTGTGCTCTCAGCGGTGATGTTCATCATCCTGCTGTTTCTCTTTAACAGTGAAACGGCCCCGGAGCCGGTGACCATCGACCCGGCTATCACGGCGGCGGCGGCTAAAGAGTGGCCGGTGCTGGGCAAGTCGATTTTCGAGAACGGTGTGGCTGCCGTGGGTGCCAGTGCCTGCGCCGGTTGCCACGGCCTGGGCGGTCAGGGCGGCGTCGGTCCCAAGCTGGCGGGCGACCAGAACCTGCTGCAAAACGCCGTGCTGGCCCACACCCGCGTGGTCAAGGGCAAGGGCGCCATGCCCGCCTACGAGGGCAAGCTCAAGGACAACGAGATCTACGCCGTGAGCAACTACGTCATCAACGCCTGGGGCAACAAGGCCACGCCACCGCTGATTACCCCGGCGGTCATCGCGGCGGCGGCCAGCACCATCAGCCCCGAAGTCTTGAAGAACCGCTCGCGCCTGGTGCCCGAAGAGATCAAGCTGCCGGAAATCACGCTGGTTACCTTTATCCTGCTGTGCCTGACTTACGGCCTGATCGGTCTCTACAGCGTCTGGGCCGAGGGCGAGCAACTGCACCCCGGCATCCACAAGACCCGCAGCACGCCGGTAGCCATGCTGGCGATGGTCTCTACCCTGATCGGGGTGATGTTCTTCGGCGTCCTGTTCGCCCGGCAGATCCTGGTCGACCTGGCAGGCTGGAGCGCCGACCCCATCGTGAAGCCCGACGTGACCGCCGAAGGCTTCTACGCCGCGATGGTCGTCATCTTGCTGGGCGTGGCGGCGGGCCTGTACAAGAAGTACTTCATGGACAGCGAAGTCGTGATCGAGGATTCCAGCGGTGAGTTCCCGTGGTGAGTTTGGCTGTGGTGAGCCTGGCCGTGGTGAGTTTGGCCGTGGTGAGTCTAAACAGTAAGGAGGCCGTGCAATGACCAAGTACAGACGCGCTGACCCTGAAATCAGCAGACGCAAGTTCATCAACGTGGCGCTGGGCACCGCCGGAGCCGTGGGCGGCCTGGGCCTGGTGACGGCGCTGGCCGGAGTGCGCCCGCCGATCCGGATTACGGCCAGCAAGGTTCCGGCCATCGCGGGCGACATCCTGGTCTACGCCGAAGGTCCGGACGCCGGGAAGCCGATCGACATCTCTAAACTCAACGATAAGCTCACCCACGCCTGGCCGCAGGGCAAGGACAAGACCGGTGCCCCCGTCGTCCGCAAGGACGAGCCCAACAACCTGCTGATGGTCTTCAAGTTCGCCGAAGCCGAACTGGTCGCGCCAACCGACCTCAAAGCCACCGACAAAGGCGTGGTAGCGTACAGTGGCATCTGTATGCACCTGGGCTGCCAGGTGGGCAACAACGCCTCCAAACCCGGAACGCTGCTGTGTCCCTGCCACTCCGGCGCCTACGACCCGCGTGCAGGCTGCAAGGTCATCGGTGGCCCGCCTCCCAAGCCACTTTCACAACTACCCATCAAGATCGACGGCACCGGACTGGCCGCAACTGGGCCGCTGAACGCACCATACTACGGATCAACCGAGAGCGACTGGGCGTCGCTGCTTGAGGAGGCGAAGACCATATGAACCAGTGGCTCGACGAACGTCTGCACATCTCGCGCCTGAACGACAAGTTCCTGCGCAAAGCCTTCCCGGTTCACCACAGCTTCTTCCTGGGTGAAATCACGCTGTTCTCGCTGATCGTGCTGATTCTGACCGGCGTGCTCCTGGCCCTGTCATACGAGCCCAGCGGTGTGCTGGTGAAAAACCCGATGGACCCGATGGGCTCCCTGGTGCCCGCCGCCTACGCCAGCATCATGAACATCAACGCCATGCCCTTCGGCGACATGCTGCGGCGCATCCACCACTGGATGGCCAACCTGATGATGGGCGCGGGCCTGATGCACATGATGCGCATCTACTTCACGGGCGCCTACAAAAAGCCCCGCGAGATCAACTGGTGGATCGGCCTGCTGCTGATCGTCTTCACGGCCCTGACCGCCGTCACCGGCTACAGCCTGCCGTTTGACAACTTCGCGTCCACCACCCTGAAAGTGGTCGTGGGTATCGCCTCAAGCATTCCCTGGGTCGGTGAGTGGATCGGCCAGGCGGCTTTCGCGGGCAAGTTCCCCAGCTCCGGCCTGATTCCCCGCGTCTACGGCTACCACATCATGCTGCTGCCGGGCATCCTGCTGGCCCTGACCGGCGCCCACATGCTGCTGATGATTAAGCAGAAGCACACCCAGCCGCGCTACGCCAAGGAGCTGGCCTACAAGAAGATCGTCGGCGTGCCGCTGATTACCCAGCAGACCCCCATCATGCTGATGCTGGCGCTGCTGTTCACCGGCCTGGTGATTTTGTTCGCGGCCTTCATTCCGGTGCATCCGTCCGAGGTCTTCGGCCCTCCCGGCAATTCCTCGCCCATCGTCAAGCCGGACTTCTACCTGCTGTGGGTGTTTGGTATTTTGGCGATCTTGCCCGGCAGCCTGGAGTTCAACTTCCTGGGCGGCGTGTTCAATGCCGAGTTCTTTGGCGCCATCGTGACGCCCGGCGTGGTCATCGGCCTGCTGTTCGCGGTGCCGCTGATCGACCGCAGCAGCGAGAACCAGTACTACGCCGAGAACCCCACCGATTACCCGGTGCGGCTGGCCATCGGTATCGCCTTCTTCATGATGATCGCGGTGTTCAGCGTGGCGGGCTACCGACCTGAGCTGGTCCAGTCGAACATCCTCAAGGAGAGCAACGCCAACACGATCCTGTGGATTTCGGCGGTGGTGTTGCCCGCCCTGACCTACTTTGCCGTCATCGGCATCGTGCGCGGCATCCGCAAGTTCCGCGAGACCGATCAGCGCGAGATGCTGGCCGCTGCCGCCGCAGACGACTGAACACGAACGACTGATTTACTGTTCAATCGGGGGCCGGACATGGGAAACCTGTCCGGCCCTTTTTGTTGGTCTGGTTCACTGGTCTGGACGCCCGCTCTCCAGGCCGCTCTCCTCTACCCAGTGCTGAACAAAGCCGAACGCACCGAACTCGAACGCTATTTCGCCGCCCAGGCGCGGGCACTGAAGCTCTCGCCGACGAGTCTGGAGACGGCGGACCCGGCGACGCTGCGGGCCTACTGCGCCCTAGTGCAGTACTCCGAATTACGCCACGGGGAAAACAGCCTCCCCGCGCCTCCATTCTGCGTCCTACTCAGTCAAAACTACTCGCTCCGCTCGGTCATAAAAAGGGTCTTTTTATGACATCTGCTCTAGTGCTGCACGAACTGGCGGCGCGTGGCCTGATCGAAGCCGAGCAGACGCCCGGTTGCTACGCGGCGGCGCGGGCGAGCGGCAACTGAAGATAAACGCCGCCTTTAACTTCATCATGGCGGTTAAATTCAGTCCCGGTACACTGAGGGCACACACGGGGGAGTAGCTATCCGGAACCGTTCCGGGGGTGTGCATCGTCAATACGGCGCTGAGCAGATCAGCAGCCCGGTGCGTACCATCAAGCAGCCAGACCCGGCCATCATGAGCAATCCATGATCGCCGACAAGTCTGGCTTTTTTCTGTTCCAACGCCAGTCATGGATTGTCCAGTTATTACCGTTTACGCGGTGAAGGACGGACAACGATGGACTTTTTAATGCTCGACTGGTTTATGCTCGATTGGCTGGGCAAACCGGCCTGGATGTGGCTCTCGTTTCTCGGCGTGGTGCTGGTGCTGCTGGTCCTCGACCTGGGCATTCTGGGCAAGAAGGCCGTGCAGATGGACGTCAAACAGAGTCTGTGGCTCTCGGCAGGCTACATCAGCATCGCGCTGATCTACGGCGCCTGGGTCTGGCTGACGCTGGGCAGCGCTTCGGGCCTGGCCTTCTACACCGGCTTCGCGCTGGAAAAAACGCTGGCCCTCGATAACATCTTCGTCATCTCGCTGATCTTCGGCTACTTCGCCGTTCCGGTGGCCATGCAGCGGCGGGTGCTGCTGTGGGGCATTCTGGGCGTGATTGTCCTGCGGGCCATCATGATCGGATTGGGCACCGCGCTGGTGAGCAATTTCGAATGGGTGCTGTGGATCTTCGGCGCGTTTTTGTTGTTTACCGGCGTCAAGATGCTGCTCACCAAGGACGGCGAGGCCGAGTTTACCGAGAACGGCCTGCTGAGATTCCTCAAGCGCCGCCTGCGGATCACCGACAAGCTGGAAGGCGAGCAGTTCTTTGTACGTAAACCCGACGCCAGCGGCAAGCTGGTCCGCTACGCCACGCCGCTGTTTCTGGCGCTGGTACTCGTCGAGGCCGCCGACGTGGTGTTCGCGGTCGACAGCATCCCGGCGATTTTCGCCATCACCCAGGACCCGTTTATCGTCTATACGTCCAACATCTTCGCCATCCTGGGACTCAGGGCGCTGTACTTCGCGCTGGCGGCGATGGTCCACCGCTTTTCGTACCTCAAGCCCGCGATGGCGCTGGTGCTGGTCTTCATCGGCTTCAAGATTTTCTACAGCCAGCTCTTCGGCAAGATGGACCCCGCTATTTCGCTGAGCGTGACGCTGGGCCTGCTGGCGGGCGGCGTGGTGGTCTCGCTGTGGAAGTCGCGCGGGCAGGAGGTCAGGCAGACCGAGTGAGCAGAATAAGGAAAGGGGCCGAAGCGCAGATGCTTTGGCCCCTTTGCTATGGTCTGGGGTTCAGACTGAGGCTGTTTCACGGAAACGCCTGCAAACACGTCACACAACTGAATGTTCAGCCGAATTTCAGGGGCTGCACGGCGTCAGCGCTCAAAAACGAGTCCGGGTCCGGAATGTTCGCAGGCAGACCAGGACCGACGATGGCTTCGCCACGCCCCTCACGCGCTGACAGTTGCAAATTCAGCGCCAGCAGGAAGGACAACACCTCATCGCCGCTGCCCATGCCATACGCTGCCCGCACAGCCGTATCGAGCACGTCCTGGGCGGAGCGCAGCGGATTCTTGCCCGGCGTGTCGAGCGTGCGGTACAGCTCGCGCAGGCTCCAGCCGTTGCGCTGCATCACCTCGCGCCGCA
>NZ_JANYGJ010000044.1 GCF_025362455.1 Deinococcus sp.
CCCTCTACCTCTGGGAGAGGGAGGGAGCCGCGTAGCGGCGGAAGGGTGAGGGCAAGTGAGCGCCAGCTCATGCCTTTCCGCTTTCGACGAATTCAAGTTGCCGATGCACGTTTCTGAAGCGATGATTTGGCACCTAGAGCAGTACTCCGAATTACGCCACGGGGAAAACAGCCTCCCCGCGCCTCCATTCTGCGTCCTGCTCAGTCAAAACTACTCGCTCCGCTCGGTCATAAAAAGACCCTTTTTATGACATCTGCTCTAGAGGCAGCTCGCTCAAAGACGAATCATTTGACCCGGATACGCAAATACACGAGCGCATTCGCGGTAGAGTGAGCCTATGACGTCTGCTTCCGCCCCAGATTCCCAGAGTACAGAGGCACAGCTTCCAGGTACCCAGCCGGTAGCTCCCGTTGCGCCTGCTGTCAAAGCTCCAGACACCGCCGTGCTGATCGATGGGCACGCGCTGGCGTTTCGCTCGTACTTTGCGCTGCCGCCGCTGAGCAGCAAGTCCGGTGAGCCGACGCACGCCATTCTGGGGTTTCTGCGCCAGATCACGCGGCTGATGAAGCAGCGCAGCAACCAGGTGATCGTGGTGTTCGACCCGCCGGTCCGGACCTTTCGTAAGGAGCAGTACGACGATTACAAGGCGGGTCGCGCCCAGACGCCCGCCGATCTGCCTGCCCAGATCGACCGGATTCGGGCCGTGGTGGACGCCATGGGCCTGCCGCGCCTGGAAGTGCCCGGCTACGAGGCCGACGACGTGATCGGTACGCTGGCCAAAAAGGCCGAGGCGCACGGCATGAGCGCGGTGATCGTGACCTCGGACCGCGACAGCTACCAACTGCTGACCGAGCGGGTCAAGGTGCTGACCAGCGATTTCCGGCTGCTCGGCCCGGCGGACGTGCTGGAAAAGTACGGCGTGAGCGTCTCGCAGTGGGTCGATTACCGCTCGCTGACCGGCGACGCCTCCGACAATATTCCCGGCGCGCGCGGCATCGGCCCCAAGACCGCCTCGAAGCTGCTGCAAGACTACGGCAGCCTCGACGAGATTTTGCGGCGTGCCCAGGACGGCAGCCTGGAGCCGAAAAGCGCCCGCGAGAAGATCGTGGCCAGCTTAAGTGACGTCAACAAGAGCCGTGAGCTGTCGGTGATGGTCACCGATCTGCCGCTGGACATCGAGCTGGCGACCCACTGCGGCGCGGGCGATCCGCTGGCACTCGAAGCGCTGCTGGCTGAACTCGACCTGGGCAGCGTGCGGCGCGACATCGAGGCGCTGCGCGGCGGCCACCTGGGCGGCCAGGCAGTCAACGTCCCTGGGCGGGCAGCCCCGGAACCCCAACCACACAGCCAGGTGCGCGAGGTGGCCAGGGCGCCCTGGCAGACCCCCGGTGCGGGCGTGATGTGGGGCTACGTGCTCTCGCGGGAGGACGACCTGCAAGCCGAGCTGCGCCAGGCCGCCACCTATGACGGTGAGCTGACCCGCACGGCGCCGGTAGAGCTGCCGGAAGCCGCAGAGCCGCCGGAAGCCGCAGAGCCGCCAGCGCCGCCGCCCGAAGAAAACCTGTTCGGCGAAGCGCAATCCGTGTCGGGCAAACCGAAAAAAGTCAGGGCGACCAAGCCCGTGCCGGTGCATCCCGGCCTGGTCAGCGAGGCCGAATTCATAGGCCAGCGCGAGGTCAATGCCGCCGGGGCCAAGGCGCTGGCGACGCATCTCCAGGTGCGCGGCACCCAGGTCGAGCCCGGCGACGACCCGCTGCTGATCGCCTACCTGCTCGATCCGGCGAATATGGCCATGCCCGGCGTGTCTCAGCGCTACTTGCAGGCGCTGTGGCCGGACGACGCGGCGGGGCGGGCGGCGCTCAGCGGTCAACTGATGGAACTGCTGCGCCCGGAGCTGGGTGAGGGGCGCCTGAAGCTCTACGAGGACATCGAAAAGCCGCTCTCGAAGGTGCTGGCGCGGATGGAAGTGCGCGGCGTCAAAATCGACGCGGCCTACCTGCGCGGCCTGTCGGGCGCGATGGGGGCCCGCTTGCAGGTGCTGGAGGCCGAGATTCACGCCCACGCCGGGCGACCCTTCGCCGTCAGCAGCCGCGACCAGCTCGAAGCCGTGCTCTACGACGAACTCCGGCTCGAATCGGGGCGCAAAACTAAGCTGACCGGCAAACGCTCCACGGCGGTGGCGACGCTCGAACCGTTGCGTGACGAGCACCCGATCATCCCCGCGCTGCTGGAATACCGCGAGCTGAGCAAGCTGCGCGGCACCTACCTCGACCCGATGCCGGAGCTGATCGACCCGCGCACCGGGCGGCTGCACACCACCTTCGCCCAGACGGTGGCCGCCACCGGGCGCCTGAGCAGCCTGAATCCGAATCTCCAGAACATCCCCATTCGCTCCGAGACGGGCCGCGAGATTCGCAAGGGCTTTGTGGCCGAGGACGGTTACACCCTGATTTCCGCCGACTATTCACAGATCGAGTTGCGGCTGCTGGCCGATATTTCCGGCGACCTGTTGATGCAGGAGGCCTTTCAGACCGGGGCCGACATCCACCGCCGCACCGCCTCGCAGGTGCTGGGCGTCGAGGAGGGCGGGGTCAGTGCCGACCAGCGCCGGGCCGCCAAAACCGTCAACTTCGGCGTGCTCTACGGCATGAGCGCCCACCGCCTGAGCCGCGATCTGGGCATCCCGTATGCCGAGGCCAGCGGCTTTATCGAGCGCTACTTCGAGACCTATCCCGGCATTCGCGGCTACATCGACAAGACGCTCGCCGACGGGCGCGAGAAAGGCTACGTGGAAACCCTCTACGGGCGCCGCCGCTACGTGCCGGAGCTGACCAGCACCAACCGCAATGTCCGCGAGGCCGGTGAGAGATTGGCCTACAACATGCCGATTCAGGGCACCGCCGCCGACATCATCAAGATCGCCATGATCCGGCTCGACGGCCCGCTGATGGCGCTGGGCGCCCGGATGCTGCTGCAAGTCCACGACGAACTGCTCGTCGAAGCGCCGGTAGGCAAGGCCGACGAGGTGGAGGCGCTGATGCGCCGCACCATGATGGGCGCGGCCAAGCTGAGCGTGCCGCTGAACGTGGAAGTCGGGCGCGGGCCGAACTGGTACGACGCCAAATAAGCCAGCCCGGTATCAAAGTCAACATCCGCCCCTGACCGGAGAAGTGGTCGGGGGTTTTACGGTGTCGTGCTTGAGTTGTGCCGAGTCTAGAGCAGTACTCCGAAGTACGCCACGGGGAAAACAGCCTCCCCGCGCCTCCATTCTGCGCCTTGCTCAGTCAAAACTACTCGCTCCGCTCGGTCATAAAAAGACCCTTTTTATGACATCTGCTCTAGATCGCCAGTTTGATCAGGATGCGCCCGCACGAGGGGCACTTGACCGGCGGCAAACTCCCGCTGGCGGCCCGCTGCTGGATGTTGACCGGCAACATCACGCCGCAGCCCTGGCAACGGCCCGCCGTGTACGACACGATGCCGATGCCTTTTTTGCCCCTCCGGATCATCTCGTATTCCTTGACCAGTCGGGGCTCCAGGTTGCCGATCAGTCCGGCGCGTTCCTGGCGGGCACCCTCACCCTGGGCGCGCAACTCCAGCACGCGGGCCTCGTCGGCGCCCTCCAGGCTGCTCAGGGCGGGCCGCAGGGCCTTGTGCTCGCCGCGCAGCCCGCTGGCCCGCTCGCGCAGGGCGGTCTGCTGCACGTACAGCGGTGCCAGAGACTCCTCGTAGTCCGAGACGCGCTCGGAAAGCTGCAAGATGACGCTCTCGAACTGCGACTGCAATTTGGCGTTGGTGGCGTTGCGCTCCTGCTCGGCGCGGTTGCGGGCCACCTGCTCGTTGCTGCTGCTCAGATCGAGTTCGAGTCGACGAATCTGGCGGTCCACTTTTTCAAGCTCGATCTCGGTGTCTTCCAGCCGGTTGTTGATCTGGCCCTGCTCGGTGCGTGCGGCGCGAAGCTCATCGGAAATATGGCCTTCCTCGCCGTGCAGGCGGTCCAGTTCCTGGTCCAGTCCCTGCACGCGATACAGCCGTTCTAGTGGTCCACTCTCATGTGTTTCGGCATTCGTCTTGGCACTCATCACCTCTACTCTACCCCGGCGCGGCGGCGGTAAGGGCGCACACAAACTTAAGGCTTCTTGGTTCTGCCTCATCTGGGCTGGTTTTGGCGCCGGTTTTGTGGCCAGTTCTCGGTGCTGTTTCAGGGTCGGTTCAGGCGCTGTAATCGGTGCCGAGCTTTGGACAGAGGGCCGCCAGGGAGCAGGCCGGGCACAGCGGTTTTCTGGCCTCGCAGACGCGCCGCCCGTGCAAGATCAGGGCGTGGTGCAAGAAGATCCAGCGCCCCTGCGGGAAGAGGCGTTGCAGGTCCATTTCGACCTTATCGGGGTTGGTTTCAGTGCTCAGGCCCAGGCGGCGACTCAAACGGCCCACGTGGGTATCCACCGCGATGGCGGGCATACCGTAGGCGTTGCTGAGCACCACGTTGGCGGTCTTGCGCCCGGCGCCCGGCAGCGCCACCACCGCCGCGAAGTCGTTGGGCACCTTCCCGCCGTGGCGTTCTTGGAGCAGTCCGGCGAGAGAGACCAGGTTCCTCGCCTTGCTGCGAAACAGCCCGATGCGTTTGATGAGCGCCTCGACGTGCTCCAGCGGGGCGGCGGCGAGCGCGGCGGCGTCGGGGTAGGCGGCGAACAGCGCGGGCGTGGCGGCGTTGACGCTCTTGTCGGTGGCCTGCGCCGAGAGCACGGTGGCGACCAGCAGCTCGAAGGGGCTGGCGTACTCCAGTTCGGTGCGGGCGTCCGGGTAGAGTGCGGTGAGTTCAGCCAGAATATCGGCGGCGCGGCGCTTAAAGGCAGCGGGAACGCGCTTGGCGAGCAGGCGAGGCGGCATGGCGCTCAGCTTAGCGCCGCAGCGGCTGGCCTCCACCCCCGGCCTATACCTTCCGCTGACGTGACATCGCCCACGGATGCACTAAGCTGCCCCCGACATGGACTGGCTATACAGCATCATTCTCGGCATCGTGGAAGGGCTCACCGAATTCCTTCCCGTCTCTTCCACCGGCCACCTGATCGTCGCGGGCGATCTGCTGAAGGTGCCCTGGCCCAAGAGTACCCTCAGCACCTTCGAGGTGGTCATCCAGGGCGGCGCCATCCTGGCCGTCGTGGTGTACTACTGGCGTGATCTGGTGCGCCAGGCTCAGGACATCAGCTTCGACAAGGGCACCCAGCGGATGTGGCTGGGCATTCTGGTAGCCTGCATTCCGGCGGTGATTCTGGGCGCCCTGTTCGGCAGCAAGATCAAGGCGGCGCTGTTTAACCCCAGCGTGGTCGCCTGGGCGCTGATCGTCGGCGGCGTGCTGATGTACCTCATCGAGCTGCGCCCCAGGGCCGTGAGCACCCGCACGCTCGAAGAGATCAGCTTGCCCCAGGCCATCACCGTCGGCGTGGTGCAGTGCATCGCCCTGCTGTGGCCCGGCTTTTCGCGCTCGGCCAGCTCGATTCTGGGCGGGATGCTGACCGGCCTGGACCGGCCCACCGCCACCAGGTTCAGCTTTTACCTGGGCATTCCGGTGCTCGGCGGCGCCACCCTGCTCGATTTCGTCAAACACCGCAGCGAACTGGGCACGGCGGGGATCACCAACGTGGGCATCGGTTTTGTCACCAGTTTCATCGTGGCGTACTTCGTGATCGGCTGGCTGCTTCGCTTCGTCAGCACGCACGATTTCAAGGGCTTCGCCATCTACCGCGTCATTATCGGTATCGTAATTCTGGTGCTGATCTCAACCGGCGTGATTCAGAACTTCAACCGCGCCTGAGCTGGATAGGAGCTGAACCCCGTCCGGGTGGCGGGGTCTTTTGCTGCGCTGAACAGGAAATGACCATGTGAGTTTCAATCTCCGCCCGCGCCTTATGCTGGGACCATGCGCTTCTCAAGATTCAAACTCCCTGTCCGGGGCGCTCTGCTGCTGTGCGGCGCACTGGTGGCCTGTTCGTCGCCCGCCAGGTCCAGCCAGAGCCAGGCCAGTCAGACCCAGGCCAGTCAATCACAGTCCAGCCAGACTCGGACGGCGCCCGCCACCATGTCCAGCACGCGCCGTAGCCTACCAGCCGGTGCCCGTGACCCGGACAGTGGCCTGGCCTTCGTCGCCCGCGCCGCCCTGCCGCCCGAAGGCCAAAAAATATTGAGCCTGATCGAGCGCGGCGGCCCGTTCCCCTACGCCCGCGACGGCGTGAGCTTCGGCAACCGCGAGGGCGTGCTGCCCAAGCGGCCCAGGGGCGAGTACCGCGAGTACACCGTCCGCACGCCGGGGTCGTCTGACCGGGGGGCGCGGCGAATCGTGTGTGGGCCGCCTCTGAATTCGAGTGCCAACTGTTTTTACACGGGCGACCACTACGCCAGCTTCCGGAAGGTGGCGCCGTGAACCTGTTCGAGCGTGCACCGGACGGCATTCAGATCGCGCCCGCCGGGGTGCGTGAGCGGGCCGGGCACGCCGGAGTCGAGTTGCACGAAATCGAACTGACCAGTCTGCACAACAAACACGGCCTGATGAACGCCTTCGCCAGTAGTCTCGAACTCGGTGAAGACTTCGGCCATAACTGGGACGCGCTCTACGACGTGCTGGCCGACCCGGAAGTTGGACACTCGCGGCGGGCGCTGCTGCTGACCGGGCTGGAGAATTTTACTGAGCGCTGTCCCGAACTGGCCGAAGAATTGACCAGCGTGTTGCTCGATGCTCAGGTCGCACTTGCTGAGGTGCATCAGTCGCTGTGGCTGCTGCGTGACTGAGCCATGAGGCGGCGTACTTGGTGTCCCAGCCGATTTTGGCTAGACTGCGTTCACGCGTGTCGTGCCTGCTATCCGGCTGCTTGAGACAGCGGTGCCCGCACGCTGAGAGGGTTGTTTATGACCATCAAGTTCAATCACGCCATCATCGCTGCGCGGGATCGGCAGGGGTCCGCGTCGTTTTATGCTGAGCTGTTCGGGCGACCTGCACCAACGTCCTGGGGGCCGTTTACCTCGGTGAGTCTGGGCGACGACGTTCACCTTCAGTTCGCCGAACCGGGCGTGGCCGAGATCCAGATGCAGCATTACGCCTTTCTGGTGGATGATGGCTGCTTCGACGAAATATATGCCCGGCTGCTGAGCGGTGAAATCGAGCACTGGGCCGACCCGCAAGGCACCTTGTCAGGTCAGATCAACACCAACCACGGCGGGCGCGGCGTGTACTTCAGAGATCCGGCAGGGCACGGCCTGGAAGTCATCACGCGCCCCTACGGTTGGACCGGCCAGTGACCACCGCCGAGCCAATCCTGATTCTGGGTATCGACACCTCCTGCGACGATACCGGTGTGGGCCTGGTGGCGCTGCACTCTGGTGGGCGAATGGAGGTCCGCGCCAACCGCATCTGGAGCCAGACGGTCCACGCCAGCTACGGCGGCGTGATGCCCGAACTCGCCAGCCGCGAGCATGTGGAGCGCATCGACGCCGTGATGGACGACGCACTATTGGAGGCTGGAGTCAGCGTGGCCGACATCGGCGCGGTGGCGGCCACCTCCGGCCCCGGCCTGGTGGGTGCCCTGCTGGTGGGTCTGATGTACGGCAAGGGACTGGCTCAGGGGCTGGGTGTGCCGTTCTACGCCGCGCATCATCTCGAAGGCCACATCTACGCCGCCGCTAGCGAGGCCGAGTTGAGAGCGCCGTACCTGGCCCTGGTCGTCTCCGGCGGGCATACCCACCTGTTCGACGTGCTCTCGGAGGGCGAATACCGCCTGGTGGGCGCCACCCGTGACGACGCGGCGGGCGAGGCCTTCGACAAGGTGGCGAGGCTGGCCGGTCTGGGTTATCCGGGCGGCCCTGCGATCAGCGAGGCGGCCAAGCGCGGCGACCCCACAGGTGTGGCCTTCAGGGAGCCGATGCTGGGGCAAAGTGGCTACGATTTCTCGTTCAGCGGCCTGAAAACGGCGGCGCTGCTGGCGCACCGGGCCGGGGCGAGCGGGGCAGACCTGGCGGCCAGTTTTCAGGCGGTGGCCATCAAGCATCTGCTGCGCGTGACCCGCAAAGCGGCGGAGCACCTGGGCCGCGAAACGGTGGTCGTCTCCGGCGGCGTGGCGGCGAACACGGCGCTGCGGGAAGCGTTCGGGAAGTCGGAGTTGCGAGCCGTGTTTCCCGGCCAGGGCCTGAACACCGACAACGGCGCCATGATCGCCCTGGCCGGAGCGGCGGCCATCAGAAGTGGGCGGGCGGCGCATGGGCTGGGGGACGGTGCGGTGGCGTATGCGCCGCTGGCGAACGTGGAGTGAGTGAACGGTGAGGAGAGAGCTGACTACTTGCAGTCTTTTATAGTGAAAGCTTGACCAGACAACAGAGTGCTGTAACGGCGGTCATTCTTTTGCCTCTCAGCCGTGTTGAAAGTAAAGTCAATTAGCTTCATGGTCTGCGAACTCATTTTTTCTTCGGATGTAGCACTCATGAAACATCCAATTGCGTCTGACGCTTTATTTGCCAGTACCAACGCCTCTGGTCTCGTCATTTCGCCTGATTGAGCAGTGATTTGCAAAATTCTCGCCAAGTTTTGAGCAGCCTTTGTTTGAGCGGGCGTCGCTTGATACTCTTTAGCAATCAGAGCATCAACCTCATCTCGGATGCCATTCTGATCCTTGTCCACGCCAGCGGTGGTTTTGTTCTCTGGACTTTCGGCTAAAGCGCGAGCAGCATTTAAGCTCACCATCACCTTGTGAAAGGCAAATGCTCCAGCCCCAGCCAACGCAGCCAGAGCAAGTGTTCCTGCTGTCCAGCGAGAGCGTTTCAATTTTTTCTCACCGCCCCCCCCGCCTCACCTGCGACGCCGGGTAGCAGTCGATCACGTTCCCGTTCATGTACTGGCCTTTCGACCCGGAATCCATCAACCCCTGGTGAACGTCCGGCGGCACCTCGCGGTACTCGTACAGCTTGCCGCTGCCGAACTGCACGGTCATCACCTGCGCGGCGGCGTCGTAGCCCACCGCCTGAATCATGCTGGATTCGACCGGTACCAGCTCGCTCTCTGGAGTCATGCCGCTCAGTTTACCCCGGTCGGTGTTCACCCCTCGCCCCTCACTGAATCTGAGTCGAGGCCACTCAATTCCCTTGCTCAGCCTGGGCGGGCTATACTGCCCAAACTATGTTTCGTGTCCTCAACAAGATGTTCGACAACAACCAGCGCGACGTGCAACGCCTCATCAAAACCGTCGTGCAGCCCGTCAACGCGCTGGAAGAAGCCACCCAGCAGACCGAAGACCTCGCCGCCGCCTTCATGGCCCTGAGAATGCGGGTGACCGAGGGCGGCGAGAGCTTAGGCGACGTGATGGTGCCCGCCTTCGCCCTGATCCGCGAGGCCAGTCGCCGCAGCATCGGCAAGCGCCACTACGACGTGCAGCTTATCGGCGGCGCGGCGCTGCACGCGGGCCGCATCGCCGAGATGCGAACCGGCGAGGGTAAAACATTGGTGGCGACCCTGGCGCTGGCCTTCAACGCCCTGGACGGCAAAGGCGCCCACCTGGTGACCGTCAACGATTACCTGGTGCGCGTCGGCGCCGAGGAGATGAGCCTGCTCTACCGCACCCTGGGCCTGAGCGTCGGGGTGATCCAGCGCGACATGACGCCCCAGCAGCGCCAGGCCGCGTATGGCTGCGACATCACCTACATCACCAACTCGGAACTGGGCTTCGATTACCTGCGCGACAACATGTCCCAGGCCCGCGAGCAACTGGTGCTGCGCGCCGATTACCCGCTGCACTACGCCATCGTGGACGAGGTGGACAGCATTCTAGTGGACGAGGCCCGCACCCCGCTGATTATCTCCGGCGCCGCCGAGAAGGCCACCGATCAGTACTACGTGATGTCCAAACTGGTCAAGCGCCTGACCAGAGGCGAGGTCGCCGATCCGGTCAAGCGCACCGAGCCGACCGGCGACTACACCATCGACGAGAAGAGCAAGGCCGTCCACCTGACCGAAGGCGGCATCGCCAAGTTAGAGCGCCTGCTGAGCATCGACGACCTCTACAGCCCGGAGCAGATGGACAAGGCCCACATGATTACCCAGGCCCTGCGCGCCAAGGATCTGTACCACAAGGACACCGACTACATCGTCAACGCCGAGGGCGAGGTGGTCATCATCGACGAGTTCACCGGGCGCAGCATGACCGGGCGCCGTTACGGCGAGGGGCTGCACCAGGCGATTGAGGCCAAGGAAAATGTCAAGATCGAGAACGAGAATCAGACGCTGGCCACCATCACCTACCAGAACTTTTTCCGGCTCTACGACAAGTTCGCGGGCATGACCGGCACCGCCAAGACCGAGGAAAAGGAGTTTCTGGACATCTACGGCTCCGATGTGCTGGTGGTGCCGACCAACCGGCCCGTTATCCGCAGCGACGCCGAGGACCTGATCTACCGCACCCGCCACGGCAAGTTCGTGAATGTGGTCAGCGAGGTGGTGTCGCTCTACCAGACCGGGCGACCCATTCTGATCGGCACGGTCAGCATCGACACGTCCGAACTGCTCTCGACCATGCTGCATGAGGCCAACATCCCGCACAACGTCCTGAACGCCAAATACGAGGCGCAGGAGGCCAGCATCGTGGCGCAGGCCGGGCGCAGCCACCAGGTCACCATCGCCACCAACATGGCCGGGCGCGGCACCGATATCAAACTGGGCGGCAACGCCGAGTTCCTGCTGGGCGAGGCCATCGAGCAGAATTTCGGGGTCAGCCGCTTCGCGCCGGAGGCCGAGGCGTTTATCAACGCGGTGGGCCGCAAGGACCCGGCGGCGCTGGAGCTGGGCCGCGAGGTGGTGGGCATGACCGACGCCTTCGTGGCGCAGGCCCAGGCCATGCAGGAGGCCACCGAGGCCGATCATGAGAAGGTCAAGGCGGTGGGCGGACTGCACATCATCGGCACCGAACGCCACGAGTCGCGCCGCATCGACAACCAGCTCCGGGGCCGCGCCGGGCGTCAGGGCGACCCCGGTTCCAGCCGCTTTTTCGTGTCATTCGAAGACGAGCTGATGCGCCTGTTCGCCAACGACCGGGTGGTCGGCATGATGGACAAGCTCGGCATGGACGACACCCAACCCATCGAGGCCCGGATGGTCACCGGCGCCATCGAACGCGCCCAGGCCCGCGTGGAAGACCGCAACTTCAGCACCCGCAAGCAACTGCTGGAGTTCGACAACGTGATGAGCAAGCAGCGCGAAACCGTCTACAGCCAGCGCCGCGAGGTGCTGCTGGGGCCGGATACCGACGTGGAAGAAAGCGTCGAAGGCATGATCGCCGACTTCGTGGAGATGCAGCTCGCCGAGTTCGCCCCGCTCGACGCCGATCACGAGAACTGGGACACCGAGGGGCTCCAGGCTGCCATGCTCGACGCCATTCCGCAACTGGAGGGTTTCGACTTCGAGTCGCTGAAAACCCGCCCGCCGGAAGAAGCCCACCGGGCTATGCTCGAAGCCACCGCCGACGCCTTCGACGCCCGCAAGGCCGAGATGGGCGACGAGACGCTCAATCAGCTCTCTCGCTACGTGCTGCTGCAAGTCGTGGACCAGCACTGGAAGGAGCACCTGCACGGCATGGACGTGCTGCGCCAGGGTATCGGCCTGCGCGGCTACGGCCAGCGCGACCCGTTCACAGAGTACAAGTTCGAGGCCACCAACATGTTCAACGAGATGGTGGACACGCTCAAGGCCGACGTGAGCAAGTTCGTGTTCCGGATGCAACTCGGCGGCTGAGGGCTGCGCTGCGGACCGCCCATGTTGCAGGTGGGCGGTTTTGTTTTGCCTGGACGGTGATGCAGCATCTGGTTGGCGTGCGTGGCTGGATGGTGATGCGGCGTTGCATAGGCTTCAGCTTTTTGCCAATGCGTCGGCTCCCCCACCCCCCAGCGGGCAGGCCCCATACGGGTGCCGCTCTGCCCAAGACGCCCCCGCCCCGATGGGGCGAGGGAGTTGGTCGCTGCGCTGTGCATGGTACATCCCGTCCGTTTCAGACGCACTTTGTCTCACTGCGTTCTCCACATCGTGTAGGTCACGTAGGGCGCCCGTGCTCCACATAAGCCCATAACTGACTCCGCTGGAAGGTAGTGGTCTACTCTAGCGAAAAACAGCGTCTGAGTGCGCGTCGTTGACCCCTCTACCCCTGGGAGAGGGGCGCTGCGCAGCAGCGGGGTGAGGGGTAGTGAGCGCCAGCTCATGCCCTTCCTCTTTCACCGCGCACCGCCTTCCGCGCCCCATCTTTTCCCACACGCCATAAGCCACACGCCACAAGCCTCCCCACTCCCCATAAATGAAATCTGACACGCTTGTCACAGGCCCATTCCAGCGCTTACACTACCTTGTCAGCTCGGCCACAACGGACACCACCGCAGTCATTCATGCACCCCGATTCTCTGAGGACGCTCACAGGGAAGAGCAGGGGCTATAAAGGTAGGCGCAACATGGCAGACGTTATTCTGGAACATATCTACAAGCGCTACAGCAACAAGAACGTGGCGGTTTCCGACTTCAACCTGAACGTCGCCGACGGTGAGTTCATGGTCTTCGTCGGGCCGTCGGGCTGCGGCAAGTCCACCACCCTGCGCATGATCGCGGGCCTGGAAGACATCTCCGACGGCGTGCTGAAGATCGGCGACCGGGTGGTCAACGACGTGCCGCCCAAGGACCGCGACATCGCCATGGTGTTCCAGAACTACGCGCTCTACCCGCACATGAATGTCTACGAGAACATGGCCTTCGGCCTCAAGCTGCGCAAGACCCCCAAAGACGAGATCGAGAAGCGCGTGCGCGACGCCGCCAAGATCCTCCAGATCGAGCACCTGCTGGGCCGCAAGCCCAAGGAACTCTCCGGTGGTCAGCGTCAGCGCGTGGCGATGGGACGCGCCATCGTCCGCGAGCCGAAAGTCTTTTTGATGGACGAGCCGCTCTCCAACCTCGACGCCAAGTTGCGCGTGGAAGTGCGCTCTCAGATCTCGCAGATTCACCAGCGGCTCGGCACCACCATCATCTACGTGACCCACGATCAGGTCGAGGCCATGACGCTGGGCAACCGTATCGTGGTCATGAAAGACGGCGTGATGATGCAGGTCGACACGCCGCTGAACTTATATGACTACCCCAAGAACAAGTTCGTGGCGGGCTTTATCGGCAGCCCCAGCATGAACTTCCTGACCGCCCGCGTGAGCGGCGGCATGCTCCAGGTGGGCAACTCGCGCATCATGCCGCGCGGTGTGCTGGCGAACAGCCTCAAGGCCTACGAGGGCAAGGACGTCTTCATGGGCATCCGTCCGGAGCACATCGGCGTGCGCGGCGTGAGCAACATCCCCGAAGGCGACAACTTCCTTCAGGGCAAGGTGCTGGTCGTCGAGCCGCTGGGTGCCCAGACCGACTTCATGCTGGAGATCAACGGCCAGACCATGGTCGCCAAGGTCGAGGGCCACGCCCACATCAAGCCCGGCGACGTGGTGGACATCCTGGTCGACACCACCCGCCTGCACGCCTTCGACACCGGCACCGAAGACGTGATTGACCGGGGCCAGCCGCAGGGCACCCGTGGTCAGGCCGATGGGAGCGAGAGCACCAGCCGCTTTAGCAAGAGCGCCGTTTCGGCAGACGACTGAACCGATACCAGTCTGGGAACCGATACCAGTCTGGACTGAGACGAGACCGTGCCGACCATTCAGCAGGCAGCTTTCCCAGATCGGGGGAGCTGCCTTTTTGCTGTGGCGACCCGTCTGGCGACCCTGACTTTACATTTGCCAGGTCGCCGCAACGCTTGACCGGCTGACTTCAGCACAACGTCAGCTCGGCTGCGCTACATTACGCTCAAGTTTGAACCCGCTCGACCCCATCCTGGAGGCCCCATGAAGAATGCAACCACGGCGAATGTAACCACGGCGAATGGAACCACGACGAATATAAAACGTGCCCTGCTGACCCTCAGCGCTCTGAGCCTCCTCGTTTCGGTTGCCCAGGCCCGGACCTGGGAGCAGATCAAGGCGGCGGGCAGCATCAAAATCGCCACCGAGGGCGCCTTCCCGCCGTTCAACGTGCTGACCGGCAAGGTGCTCAGCGGCTTCGAGGTCGACCTGGCGCAGGAACTGGCCAGCAAGCTGGGCGTCAAGTACGAGTGGGTCACGGCGCCCTTCGACGGGCTGCTGATCGGCTTGCAGCAAGACCGCTACGATTTCGTGATCGCCTCGCACGGCATCACGCCGGAGCGCCTCAAGGCCGTGGACTTCAGTAGCCCGCACTACTGCACCGGCGGCGCCATCGTCAGCAAGGTGGGTGGTCCCAAAACGGCGGCGGACCTCAAGGGCAAGATCGTGGCCGTGCAGGTCGGCACCACCTACCTGGAGAACGTCCAGAAGCTGCCTGGGGTCAAAAGCCTGGTCTACCCCAAAGACACCGACGCCCAGATCGCCCTGACGACGGGCCGCGCCGCCGCCTGGGTGGGCGACAAGTTTACCGGCATCGATCTGGTCAAGGCCCAGAAAGGCAAGCTGGTGCAGGGTGAGCTGCTGTTTTCCGAGAAAGTCGCCATGGCGGTCAAAAAGGGCAACACCAGCCTGGTCACGCAGCTCAACGGCGCACTGGCCAAAGCCCTCGCGGACGGCAGCTACGCGGCGCTGAGCAAGAAGACCTTCGGGCAGGATATCCGCTGCAAGTGACACCGATTTATGTCGTGCGTCACCTGGAAGCAGTACCGTTCGGCATCAAGGCGTGACCGGAGCGCAGCGCCCGGCTGGCCTCTTCGGGGGTGGCAATCTGCTGCTGTGGAGCGCGGGGGCCATCGCCGCCTTTTTGCTGCTGTTCTGGCTGATTACGCTGGCGCTACACCTGCCGCTGTGGCCCGAAGCCATCGGCAAGAATGCGGATCTGTTCGTCTCCGGGGCGCGGACCACGCTGTACCTGACGCTGGTGAGCGGCGTGCTGGGCATGCTCGTGGGCGTGCTGCTGGGCCTGGGCAAGCTCTCGGCGCTCAAATTTATTGCGCTGCCGTGCAGCTTCGTGGTCTGGATCGTGCGGGGTACGCCGCTGTACGTGCAGCTTCTGTTCGCCAACTACGCGCTGCCCACGCTGGTGCCGCCGTTCGGCTCGCTGCTGGCCTGGGCCGATACCTGGCCTGCCTTCGAGGTCGGCTCGGTGTTCGTGGCGGCGGTGTTTGCGCTGTCCATGAACGTGGCCGCCTACAACGCCGAGGTCGTGCGCGGCGGCGTGCTGGGCGTGCCGCGTGGCCAGGCCGAGGCGGCGCGCTCGCTGGGCCTGAGCGGGCCGCAGACCATGACCCAGGTGGTGTTGCCCCAGGCGCTGCGTCTGAGCCTGCCCGCATTGGTCAACAACCTGGTGGCGCTGCTCAAAGATTCCTCGCTGGCCGCCACCATCGCCGTGACCGAGCTGACCCGCATCGCCGATCAGGTGCGCTCCAGCACCTTTGAGCCGATTCCGGCGCTGGCCGTCGCCGCCGCCGTGTACCTGGCCCTGACCACCGTGATGACGCTGTTTACCGATCAACTGGAGCGCCAGGTGAAGATGGCTGGGCGGTAGGGGAAGGCTTGCGGGAAGGGAAGAAGGGGGTGGGTTGCCGCTGCGGCTCGCCCTCGTTTGAGTTGCAGAGAAGCGCTGCGCTTTTTGGCCTGGCTTGGGCCTGAGCCATGCGGCGAATGTGGTTTGTGTCGCTGCGACGGTACACTTCGTTGCAGGTCAGGGCGAACGCCTCAACTCGGTTGGGCCGAAGACTGTGAGCTACTTCTGATCAAGATTTATCCATTCGCCGGGCCGTTATCCACAACGCTTCACCCTGGCGAGGCCGGTAGAGTTCCGGCTGGGGCCGCCACACGCAGATTTCGTCCAGTAGCCAGGATTTCCCGTTGCCAACGGGAGGACGATGGTGCAAGTCCATCAATCTGCTCCAGATGTTATGCAGCGGTCACTGTGGTGAAATGGAGGGCAGACCGCTCAGGGATGGACGGTCTGCCCTCCGTTTCACCATGGAATCTGGCTTCACGACGATTCGTCCGGCGCAATGTCTCCCAGCCCACTGACCTCCACGATCACCTCCACCACATCATCCAGACTCAGCGTCTCATCGAATATCCGCTCCTGCACGAACGGCAGCAAATCGGCGGGCCTGTACCACTCGCGCATGGCCTCCGGGGTGAATTCGCTCGCCTGGGGCCGGGTGGCGTGGCGGCGCACGGTTTCCTCGAAGGACAGTTGGAAGTGAAAGAAGTGAGTCTGACACACGCCGGATAGTCGCTCCAGCATCTCGCCGTAGCGCCCGGCGTCCAGAATGCCCTCCAGCACGACGATGTAGCCGTGTGCCAGCGCGTACCGGACCGTCTGTTCGATCAAGCCGATGTTGACGCCGCCCGGTGCGTCCAGCTCTTTGAGCACCACCCGGCGCAGGTAATCCTGCTCGACCCAGGCCAGCTTGCGTCCGTAACGTTCCCGCAGTGCCCGCGCCACCGAACTCTTGCCCGAACCGGAGTTGCCGCGCAGCACGATCAGTGGGCCAACTCGCGTCCCTGAGGCAGTCACGGCTCCCAGTCTAGCTCGCCGCCTATACTTCCCCGGATGCCTGACCCGACCGTGCTGCTCTACGGCTTGCCCCTCGCTTTCCTGGCCGGATTCATCGACGCAGTGGCGGGCGGCGGCGGCACCATCACATTGCCGACGCTGTTTTTCATGGGCCTGAATCCGGCGCAGGCGGTGGCGACCAACAAGCTGCTGGCCATCTTCGGCTCCGGCAGCGCCACACTCCAGTACGCCAGGGCCGGACATATCGAATGGACATTGCTGGTGCGCCTGATTCCGCTGGCCCTGCTCGGTAGCGGCCTGGGCGCCGCTTTGGTGCAGTTCGTGGACCCTGACGTGTTCAAGACGCTGGTGGCGGTGGTGATTCTCTGTGTGGGTGTGCTGGTGATCGCCAACAAGCGCTCCGGCACCGAGGACCGCTACCCCGGCCTGTTGCCCCGCGTGCTGGCCCTGACGCTGCCCGGCACCCTGCTCATCGGCGTCTACGACGGCTTCATCGGCCCCGGCACCGGCACGTTTCTGATGTTCCTGTTCACCCTGGCGGGCTTTAATCTGGTGCGGGCGTCGGGCAACGCCAAGGCCGTCAATTTCGCCACCAATGCCGGGGCGTTCGTGTTTTTCCTGTTCAGCGGCCAGATGGTCTTCTGGATCGGGCTGCCGATGGGCCTGGCCAACGCCGCCGGGGCGTATGTGGGCGCCCGGATGGCGATGCTGCGCGGCAGCGGCTTTATCAAGGTGATCTACGCGCTGATCGTGGTGCTGGTGGCGGCCCGGCTGCTGACCACCCGCTGAGGCCCCAACGCAAACCGGCTCACCCTGGATGTGATGTTGTTATACCCAGCCTCAATATAAGCCCAAGCTGCAATCGTGGGATTTCGCCGGATGACGCTGAACAAAGGGGCGCACAATGGGCGCATGACAGATACGGCGCTACAACCTCCCTTACAGACCGCCATTCTCGCCAGCGGTTGCTTCTGGTGTACCGAGGCGGTCTTTCAGAATGCGCGCGGCGTTCACAGTGTCCAGAGCGGCTACATTGGCGGCCAGGTTCCCAGTCCCACCTACGAGCAGGTCTGCACCGGAAAGACCGGCCACGCCGAGGGTGTGCGCGTCACCTTCGATCCCAGCGTGATTCCCTACGCCGACGTGCTGGGCATCTTCTTCGCCACCCACGACCCCACTCAGCTCAACCGCCAGGGCCACGACATCGGCACCCAGTACCGCTCGGCGGTGTTTTACCAGTCGGAGGCCGAGAAGGCGCAGGTGCAGGCGTTCATCGACGGTCTGCGGACCCAGGGCCTCTATGAGCGCGAGATCGTGACCACGCTGGAGGCGGCCAGCCACTTTTACGTGGCCGAGGCGTATCACCAGAACTACTTCGCCACCCACCCGACGCAGCCGTACTGCCTGGCCGTGATTACGCCCAAGGTGGTCAAGTTCCGCAAAAGCTACTCGCAGTATCTGGCCTCCTGATTGCCACTCCCAGGTTCAGCCCAGTGTTCATGTTCAGCCCAGTGTCAGCTTGCCCCCCACCAGTCATCGGTCGGGGGCGTTTTTTGGCCCCGAACGGCAACGGACCTGACCCTGGGCGCGTATTCTGAAAGCAGATACGCCCGCAGTTCAACGGAGGCACCCCATGATCGAAAAACCCGGCACCCAGACCGTTCAGACCGTCAGATCAGGCTCAGGCCGCTCGGTCATCGTGACCACCGTTCTCGGCGTGTTGGTGCTGGCCGCCATCGCAGGCGCCGCCGTGGCGGTGTTCCATGTCGCGACGACCATCGTGACGCTGGCGGCCTTCGTCATCGCCATCCTTGCCTTCATCGTGTTGTGGCCCGCCATCATGCTGGGGTTGCGGGCTGGACGGACCAAGGTGGAGGAGGTGGTCGCCCGCGCCCTGCCCATCGAAACGTTGATCGCCAAGCGGGGCGATATGGAGACGCTCATCAACAACAAGGGCCAGCAGCTCGCCAACGCACGCGGCTATCTGAGCGACTTCAAGCGCGTGATCGACGAGAGCCGGGGCCAGCTCCCCGCACCGGACATCACGACCTGGGAGCAGGAATTGGAGGCCAGCAACGCTGCCTTCGCCCAGGCCCAGACCTACTACCAGACCCTCCAGGGCGATCTGCGCGAGTTCGATCTGGTCATCAAGAAGGCCCGCATCGACATGCGGCTGGCCGAGGCGCGGGGCAACGTGGCCCAGGCCCTCCAGGTCGCCCGCCTGAGCCCTGGCGAGCAGCACACCACCGAGGCGGCCTTATCTGAAATCACCCGCCGGGCCGGGCGCACCGCCGAGCTGCTCGACGCCGCGCTCGTGACTCAACAAAATGTGACCCAGAGTAACCAGCCGCGCCGAACCGCGTCGGGCGCCCCGCTGCCGGATCTGTCGCAGGAACTCGGTGAGCGCGTCAGCGTGAAGAGGGACGCCAAATGAGGCGCCCCGGACTGCTGATCGGCGTGCTGGTGGTCATCTTGCTGCTGTGCGCTGGGCTGGTCGCGCTCGATCAGGGCGGGGCGTTTGGGGGCTCCGGCCAGACCCGCTCCAGCTCGAACGGCTCCAACACCACCGATCCGTATGGTGGGCTGAAATGAGGTGGGCTGAACTGAGGCGGGTTGAACTGAAAGGCGCCGCCCTGTTGGTGGCTCTGCTCGTGCCGGGCGCCGCTGCCCAGACCAGTTTCCTGAACGTCGCCACCGGCAGCAAGGGCGGCACCTACGCCACCATGTACAAGAATCTGGGCGACATGTGCGTCGGCGCGTCCTTCCTGCGCGAGCGCCAGACCACCGGCAGCGTCGAGAGCGTGGACCTGCTGCTGAGCAACGCGGTCTCGCTGGCCTTCGTGCAGCTCGATGTACTCAAGGCCCGCGACCAGATCGACGGCGACCCGCGTGCCAAGGAGATTCGCGCCCTGCTGCCGCTGCACCAGGAAGAGATTCACCTGCTGGCCAAGAAACCGACCAGGAATTTCTTCGGCAAGGTCCAGGGTGTCACCAAATTCAGCGAGCTGGGCGGCAAGAAGGTGGGCGCCTGGGGCGGCAGCGTGGTCACGGCCAACGTGCTGCGCGGCAAATCCGGCGTGAATCTGGAGGTGGACGCTTTTCCTGACCGGGGCGCGGCCCTGGCGGCACTCGGCAGCGGTCAGGTGGACGCCGTGCTGGCGGTGGTCGGTCAGCCTGCCGAGTGGATCAAGACCCTCGATCCGCAGACCTACAACCTGCTGCCGCTGGACATCGACGCGGCCAAGTTGCAGGGCTTTTACCAGAAAGCCAAGGTGATCTACCCGCAGTTCGGCGCCGGAGTCGAGACCTACAGCGTGCAGAGCCTGCTGGTGACGCGCAACTTCAAAACGCCCGACAAGAAAAAGCAGCTCCTGAAATACGCCGCCTGCGCCCGCTCCAAGCTGACCAGCTTGCAGGAAGACGAGGGCATGCATCCCAAGTGGAACGACGTGACCTTCAAGGCGACTGACTGGCCGGATTACAAGTGAGGGCGCGGGTCGGGATATTGCTGGCCCTGAGCATGTTCGGCCCAGTTCTGGCCGCCTCACCCTCCAATCAGCCGATCAGTGCCGCTGCGGCCCGCGAACTGCTCTCTGGCGTCTGTGATACGGGTGGCGAAAGTGGCACCTGTACACCCTGCCCGGACTTCACCACTGACGCGACGAACGGCCTGGGTGCTGGGCTCCGGCCTACATCGGTGATTTACGGCAAATTCACCGATCCCAAGCACACCGACGCCCTGGTGGATATGAGCGGCTGCGAACCGTATGAAAATAACTACGGCGTCAGCCTGCGCCTGAGATGGCAGGGCCGGACGGCCTGGGAGTTGGTGAACTATTTCCAGGGCTTTCGCAGCAGCCACTGCCTGAAGTACCCGGCTCAGGGTGGACGCGAGTTGCTGCTGTGCCAGGGTGATTACGTCGTCAGGTACACCTTGGTTCACAGCCTGGCCCTGTTTGACCTCAAACAGCCGAAAGTCCAGACCCAGTTGCTGCTGCGGGTGTTCGACTCTGCAAACAACTGCCTGCCGAGTGGGGGTCGCCAGAGCCTGCTGAGCTGGCGCTCACTGCCGGGTGGGCGCTATCCAGGGTTGCAAATCACGCTCATGTCGGCGGCCTACACCCGCGCCGGGCAGACGCAGGCCGACCCCTGCGGCGGAACCCTCACGACCACGCCCAGCCGCGCCTACACGCTCGACTACACCTACGACGGCGCGAAGTTCAGGCCGACGCCCGCCACCAGCCGCGCCCTGGCAGCTCTCCAACGTGACAACCCGGATCTGCTGGGCGAATGAGCTGAAGGCTGCACACCCCTTTGCTGCGCCCGGCGCGGTGCATAATCGCGCCATGTTAGAAGGTGTATTCAAGCTGCTTGGCGAGTACGGCAATCCGGTGCCCCGCTATACCGGCCAGCGCTGCCTGGTGGAGCGCATGGCGGTGGGCGGATGCGACCTCTGCGCTCAGGCTTGCCCGCACGAGGCCGTGACCATCGAGCGCGGCGTGAGTATCGATCCGGCGAAGTGTACGGGGTGCGGGCTGTGCGTCCAGGCGTGTCCGACGGGGGCACTCGAATACGACGTGAGCGCGACTCTGGGTGCCATCAAAGCGCATGGAGATGAAGGTGCCACGTTGACCTGCTCCCAGAGCGGCGCGGGCGGTCAAGCGTTGCCCTGTCTGGGCCGCGTGACCCAGAGCGCCGTGGTGGCGGCGGGCGGCTGGGACACCGAACTGACCCTGCTCCACGGCGATTGCCCCACTTGCTCGGTGGGCCGCGCCGACGTGCCACAGCGGTTGCAAGCGGTGGTGGAAGCGGCCCAGCTCCTACGCCGGGCGACGGGCCGACCCGCCCGCGTCAGCATCCGCAAGGCCAGCGGTGAGCAGCTTCTTAGCCCGCAGGTCTCGCGCCGGGGGATGTTCGGCGCCCTGGCCCGCAGTGCCCGCACGGTGGTCGCCCAGACCATTCCCGAAAGCCCGCTACCGTTCATCGACTGGAGCGTGCCTGAGGAGAGGCGCCCCGCCGAGTGGCTGTGGCGCCGCCGGGCGCTGAGGCCCACGCCCACCCCCGAAACCCTGGTGGCCTGGTCGGCGCCCCGCATCCTGGACGGCTGTATCGACTGCCCGGTCTGCACCAACGTCTGCCCCACGGAGGCGATTGCCCGCGAGGTCCACCCAGGTGGCGCCGTCACCCTGACCTTAGATTTGACCTCCTGCACCGGCTGCCGCGCCTGCGAGAAGTCCTGCCCCCCGCAGGTGATCGTCATGGAAGCTGACGTACCCGAAGCGGCGTTTGCCGTGCCCGCGCTGCTGCGGGTGGGCGGGGAGGCGATGTAGGCGTGCGTAGGAAGTAAAGGGTGGGGAGGGCATGAGCTGCGCTCACTCACCCTCACCCTGCTGCTGCGCAGCGCCCCTCTGCAAGCAGGTCTGCGACTCTCCCAGAGGCAGAGGGGTTAGAAACCAGCGCCCGGTCAGGCTTTTCGCTGGAGTAGACCACTACCTTCCAGCGAAGTCAGTTATGGGCGGATGCGGAGCACGGGCGCCCTACGTGACCTACACGATGTGGAGAACGCCGTGAAGAATTGTGCGTCTGGGACGAACGGGAAGTACCATGCCTAGCGCAGCGCCAACTCCCTCCAAGGTTCTGTTGACACGTCAGCTAATCAAGAGAGGTGAGGGGCGGGCAGGCGTCCTCATGGGGAGGAGTGGCGTGCCCAGGCGCGTCCGTTCACGACGACAGTCCGTTCTGCCTAAGACGCCGCCCCCGAACCTGTGGCCAGTTGCGCCCCACCGGGGCGGGGGCGTCTTGTTCAGAACGGCACCTATCGGGCCTGACCGCTGGGGGGTGGGGGAGCCGACGCATATGCCAAAAGCCGAAGCCCAAAAAAGCAACGTACCCGCCAACAGCAAGTCCAGCCCAGCAACGCCACAGACCCGCCCCAGCCTCATCCGGCCCAAGAGTGCCGCGTCCCCGCCCAACAAGAAAGGCGCTCCCGCACTGGCAGAAGCGCCCTCCAACGTCCAGCGCGTTACTTGTCCTGCGTCAGCGCAAAACCCTTGGTGAACTGGCGCTGGAGCAGCGTAAACACCAGCAGCGGCGGCACGATGGTCAGCAGCGCCCCGGCCATGACGGCGCCCCAGTTGGTCTGCCCGCCGACGTCGATCAGCTTACGCAAACCCACCTGCACGACCTGTTTCTGATCATTTTGCATAATCACCAGCGGCCACAGGTACTGGTCCCAGACGAACACGAATTGGATGACGGCCAGGGCGCCGATGGTATTCCAGCTCATCGGAATCAGGATGCTGGTCAGAAAGCGCAGCGGGCCGCAGCCGTCGATGCGGGCGGCGTCGGCCAGCGAGGCGGGAATGCTCAGGAAGTGCTGGCGAAACAGGAAGGTGCCGGTGGCGGAGGCCAGAAACGGCACCGTGATGGCGGCGTAACTGTCGGCCCAGTTCAGGTCGCGGCTGACCAGATCGAACAGGGCAATAATTAATACTTCGGTGGGCAGCATCAGCGAGAGCAGCACCAGCACGAAGGCCAGGCCGCGCAGCGGAAAGCGGAAGTACACGAAGGCCAGCGCCGAGAACAGCGACAGCACGGTTTTGCCCACCGTCACCAGGATGGTCACGAAAAAGCTGTTGAGCATGTAGCGGCCCAGGTGCGCCTCGTTCCAGACCGAGCTGAGGTTGGCAAAGAAGGCCCCGCCCGGCACCAGGCGAGCGCTGAGCACGTCGCTGGAGACCTGGGTAGATTTAATCAGCGCGAACAGCAGCGGCGCCATAATCAGGAAGGCGGCGATGCACAGCGTGACATGCAGCGCCCACTGGCTCTGGTGCCGGGTGCCGGAAACGGGCCGCGAGGGCGCCGGAGCGCCTAGGAGCCGCACGTCGTTACGCGCCACATCCTCAGGCGCCATAGTGAACCTGCTTTTCGCCGACCCGGAATTGCAAAAAGGTAATGGCCGCGATCAGCAGCAGCAAAAGTGCCGCCTGGGCCGCCGCCGCGCCGGTTTTGAAGTTGACGAAGCCGTCCTGGTAGAGCTGGTAGGTCAGGAAGGTGGTGATGCCCGCGTGATTGTAGAACGGCCCGCCCCTGGTGAGCACGTCGGTCAGCGCGAACGAGTCGAATAGAGCGCTGACCACGCTGGTGAACACCAGAAAAAAGGTCATGGGGGTCAGCAGCGGAAAGACCACCTTCCAGAACTTCTGGGCGCCGCTGGCCCCGTCGATCTCGGCGGCCTCCAGCACGTCGCCGGGCACGTTTTGTAGGGCCGCCAGATAAAACACGATGTTGTAGCCCAGTCCCTTCCAGATGGCCGCCACCGTGACCAGCCCGAAGGCCAGCAGCGGGTTGTCGAGCCAGCGCGGAGCAATGCCGAACGAGGAGCGCAGCAGTTGGTTGACCACGCCGATTTCAGGATTGAACAAAAATAGCCAGAGTGTGCCCGCGATGGCCGGACTCAGCGCATACGGATAGATCAGCAGCAGATGGTAGTAGCGCTGGCCGCGCCGCACCCGGCTCGCCATCCAGGCCAGAATCAGCGCCAGGGTCAGGCCGATACTGACGGTCAGCACCGCGAAGATCAGCGTTTGCAGCGCGACCTGCCGGTAAGCGGGGCTGCTCAGCAGATCGGCGAAGTTGCCCAGCCCGGTGAACTGCTCGGTGCCGAGAATGATATTCGCCCGGAACGCCGCCAGCCGCAGCGTCTGAACGGCGGGCAGATAGCTGAACACCGCCAGAATGAGCATCGTCGGCGCCAGAAACAGCCAGGGCAGCGACCTGCTTTTGAAAGTGGCCCGGTCATCTGGAGTTGCGCGGGCGGCGCGGGGTCGGATCATCGGTGGGCCTCCTGGGGGGTGGGGAAGTGGGAGGGTGGGAAGTGGGAAGTGGGAACAGTTGGGGAGCGGTGCGCGGTGCGCGGTGCGCGGGAAGGGATGGAGGGCATGAGCTGCGCTCACTACCCCTCACCCCGCTGCTGCGCAGCGCCCCTCTCCCTGAGGTAGAGGGGTCAACAGCACGCGCCCCGTGTGCTGTTCGACTGAAGTAGATCAACATATTCCAGCGAAGTCAGTTATGACCAACTGCGGCGCACGGGCGCCCTACGTTAGCGGCCACGATGTGGAGAACGCGGTGAAAGAAAGTGCGTGTGGGACGAGTCGGAAGTACCATCCACAGCGGAGCGCCAACCCCCTCGCCCCACCGGGGCGGGGGCTGGGGGGTGGGGGTGCATTCGCATTTGCCCAGTGCTCAAGCCTTAACAACGCAACGCAATCGCCAATAGATTGACCAGCCACTCGGACGCAAAATCAAAGCCATCAACGCGAAAGCCCAACAACGCCACATCACCGCCCACTGCCCATCCAGAATAAAGCTCACCCCCGAAACGCAACCGCCCACCCCCACGATCAGGAGCGGGCCAGTCACGCCACGCGGCTTACTTGAAGTTCTTGCCGTACTCGGTCAGCGCGGCGTCCACGCGGGTTTTGGTTTCGCTGAGGGCCGCGTCCACCGACGTGCCGCCCAGCACCTTCTGCAACCCTTCCTCGATGATTTTGCGGGTTTCGATGGCCGTGCCGTTGAGCGCTCCGGCGGTGGCGGGGCTGGGCACCGTGTTGGTGAGCTGGTTGAAGGCCACGATTTGCAGCGGTGATTCACTGAACCAGCCGGAGCCGCGCAGCGACTTGATCGAACTGGTGCGAACCGGGTAATAGCCGGTCAGCTTGTGCCAGGCGGCCATATTGGCCGTGTTGGTCATGTACAGCGCAAAGTCCAGCGCGGCCTCGGCCTGGGGTTTGGCGATGCTTTTGGGAATCCACAGCGAGGCGCCGCCGATGACCACGCCGTTGCGCTTGGTGCCGCTGGGGATCGGCAGCACGCCGACGCCCATGCTGAAACCCGACTTCTTGGCCGCCTCGTTGATGTTGCCGATGTCGGCGGTGGAGGTGATGTGGAAGACCGACTTCTGGTTGGTGAAAATCGCGTCGGAGCCGTCCCAGTCTTCGAGCTTGCCGGTGTAGGTGAAGTATTTGTTGTCCTGGAGGGTCTTGAAAAACGTGAAGATGTTCCTGGCCGCTGCGCTGTCCAGGTTGCTGGCGGTGGCCCGGCCCGACCTACCGTTGCCGTTGTTGAGCAGCACTGAGCCCTGCTGGGCCATCCACTGCTCGACGAACCAACCGTTGAGGCTCATGCCGAAGCAGGTCGTGTCGAGCTTGGCGGCCTGGATCTTTTTGCAGTCGTCCAGCAGGCCGCCGTAAGTCGTAGGCGGCGCGGCGATTCCGGCCTTTTTCATCAGGTCTTTGTTGTAGTACAGCACCGGGCTGGAGCTGTTGAACGGCAGGCTGTTGACCTTTCCGCCGATGGTGTAGTAGTTGATGACGGGTTTGAGGTAATCGCTGAAATCCACGTTTTTGACGCTGCTGACCGGCTGGAAGATGCCCGAATCGAGCGCCAGTTGGCTGCCCACTTCAAAAATCTGGACCAGCGCGGGCGCCTTGTTCTGACGGGCGGCCAGGATGGTGGCCTGGAGCGAATCGTTGTAGCTGCCCTTGTAGACGGGCACGACTTTGGTATCGGAGTGCGCCTTGTTGTACTCGTCGGCGCGGGCCTGAATCCAGCCGGTGCGCTTGGCGTCGCCGAAGGAGTGCCAGAATTCAATGGTGGTCTGGGCCGAGGCCATCTGCAACGCGCTGCCACCGAGAACGAGCATCAACATTAATCGCTTCATGTGTCTCCCTTGCCGAGTGCCGCGCCAGATGCTTGTTGACCTCTGGCGTGCGCGGCGAACGCCACAGAGGTTAGAAACGTTTGGTCAGTGCTCTGTCAATCACGGTTGTCTGACACTTTGAGGGTAAAGTAAAAAGCTTCGCCGCGCCAGAGGGTCACGGGGGCTCAGGCCGTCAGCAGCACGTCGGGCACGTCGCCGATCATTCCGTCCACGCCCAGGCCGACCAGTCGCCGCACTTCCGGCTCGTCGTTGACGGTCCAGGCGTTGACGCGCCAGCCTTCACGCCGGGCCAACTCCATGCTCTGCGGCGTAATCAGGCTGAAATGCGGGTGCAGCGCCGCCACGCCGAGCTTGCGGGCCACGGCAGGCACCAGGTCGCAGCCGGGCAGCGCGTAGGCGCGGTGATACAGGAAGCCTCGCTCGATAGCGGGCGCGTGCTGCTGGGCGGCCCTCAGTTGCAGCGGGCTGAACGAACTGAGGATCACCTGCGCGGCCAGGCCGTAACTCCGCACCAGATCGAGCGTTTCCTCGGTGCGCCCGTCGCCCCGACTGGCTTCGGGCTTGATCTCGATGTTGAGGTACGCCCCGGTGTCGGCGGCCCAGGCCAGCACCTGCGGCAGCAGCGGCACGTGGGTGGGCAACTCGGCGCGGCTCAGCCTGCTCAGCTCGCGGCTATCCGGCAGTTTGGCGTCGTGGCAGACGACCAGCGCTCCGTCGGCCAGGCGGCGGACATCCAGCTCGGCGCCGTGCAGACCGGCATCGAGTGCGGCCTGAAATCCGGCGAGCGAATTCTCCGGGTGCAGCCGAGGCGTTCCCCGGTGGCCGAGCAGCAGGGGTCTAGCTAGGGAAGAGGTCATGCTGCTCAGGGTACGACGGCGCGGCGGGCCTCAGCTCCGGTGGCGACGGCGATACCAGCGCAGGCTGGCGAAGGTGACGGAACCCAGCGCCACCAGAAGTCGGCCACAGTCGGCCAGATGTCTTTGATGCACTGCGCCGTACACGACGAAGCTGATGGTTGAGTCGGGGGCGGATCGGGTGAAGGTCGGCACTGCTCCGCCGCCGCCGCCTTCGTCACCCATCCGCCCATCCCGTTCACCGCGATGCGGCAAAATAGTTCCAATGCAACTCACCCTGCTCGGCTCCACCGGCTCCATCGGCACCCAGACGCTGGAGGTGGCCCGCGACCGCAGCGACACCCTCCTGGCGCTGGCGGCGGGCCGCAATCTGGACCTGCTCGAAGCCCAGGTCCGCGAGTTTCGCCCCGTGCTCGTCAGTGTCGAAGATGACGTGCTGGATGAGGCCCGTGACCGTTTCGGCAGCCTGACCCGCGTGATCGCCGACCCCTGTGAGGTCGCCGTCATGCAGACTGATGTCTGCGTCAACGCCATGAGCGGTCTCAAGGGGCTGGCCCCCACCCGCGCCGCGCTGGAAGCCGGGCGGGCCGTGGCGCTGGCGACCAAGGAGGCGATGGTCACCAGCGGCCTGCTGATCTGGGAGGCGGCCAGAGCGGGCGGTGGCCGCCTCGTGCCGGTGGACTCCGAGCACACCGCCGTGTTCCAGACCCTGACCGGCGAACACATGGGCGACGTGGCCGAGCTGATCCTCACGGCGTCGGGCGGCCCCTTCCGCGACGGCCCCTTTGATCTGAGCACGGTGACGGCGGCCCAGGCGCTGCGGCACCCCAACTACGCGATGGGACCCAAAGTCACCGTCGATTCGTCCACGCTGCTCAACAAGGGCCTGGAGGTGCTGGAGTGCGCCAGCCTGTACGGCCTGCCCCTGTCCAGGGTAGGCGTGCTGATTCATCCGCAGCAGATCGTCCACGCGCTGGCCCGCTTCCGTGACGGCAACCTCAAGGCCGGGCTCGGTCCCACCGATATGCGGCTGTCCATCGCCTACGCCATCGACGCGGCGCCCAGCGGCATGTGCGGCCCCGGCGACGTTCACGGAGCGAGGCGGCGCGGCGAGGTCAAGGATGTCAGCGGCGCCGGACACCTGGCCTTCCACCTCAGCGGCACCCTGGAATTCCGCGACCCCGATGTGCAGCGTTTTCCCTGTCTGGGCCTGGCCTACCGGGCGGGCGAGGCGGGCGGGCTCCTCCCCACGGCGCTGAACGCCGCCGACGAGATCGCGGTGGAGGCGTTTCTGACCGGGCGACTCAGTTATCTGGGCATTCCCAAACTCCTCGAAACCGTGCTGGACGAGGCGCCCGCAGGCACCCTGAGCTGGGACAGCCTGGCCCATACCGACGCCTGGGCGCGGCGCCGGGCGAGCGAACTGATCAAAGGTCCGGTGAAGGCATGAACCCCACGGCACAGTCGGCTGCCCCCAGCTTCTTCCAGGGCATCGCCGCCGCCCTGACGCCCACCGGCCTGCTGTGGACGCTGCTCATCATCACCGTGGCGACCTTCCTGCATGAGCTGGCGCACTACGCGCTGGCGAGGTGGCAGGGTGTCAGCGTCAGTTCGTTTTCCATCGGCATGGGGCCGGTGCTGCTCAGGCGCAAGTGGCGCGGCACCGAATGGCGCCTGAGCCTGCTGCCCATCGGCGGTTACGTCGAGATCGACGGCATGGCCCCCGACATGGAAGGCGGCACCCCGAAGGCGGCCACCAGGGGCTTCGCGGGCCTGGGCGCCCCCGGCAAGATCGCCGTGCTGCTGGCCGGGCCGGTCATGAACCTGGTGGTGGCGTTTTTCATCATCACCGCCACACTCAGCGCCAACGGGCTGCGCGAGCCGGTCAATACGCAGATCAGCATTTCTCAGGTACTGAACGGCTCCAAGGCTCAGGCGCTGGGCATTGAGGTGGGCGACACCATTACGGCCATCGACGCTCAGAAGCTTCCCGAAACGTTCCGCGAGGGCGGGCAGGACAAACCCGGCTGGCAGCGCCTGGCGGCTGTGCTGGCGGTCAGCGGGCCGCACACCCTGACCATCATAAGGGCGGGGCAGACGGTCCAGGTGCCGTTTACCTGGACCGCCCAGGTCGGCGGCGTGCAGCAGAAACTCGGCGTCGGTTACGGCCCGGCGCTGCGCGTCACCCCGCTGAGCGTGCCCCAGGCGCTTCGTGAGGCCGGGCGCACCATGCTCGGCGCCGTGCCGCAGGTGCTGAACTCGTTCAAAAACCTGTTCGTGCGTTTTTTTACCCTCAACCTGAAGTCCGATCAGGGCGTGGTCGGGCCGGTGGGCACCGTGCAGGTCGTCTCGCAGGCGGCGCAGTCGGGCGGCTGGTCGCTGCTGGGCATCGCGGCGGCCATCAACCTCAGCCTGGGTTTTTTCAACCTCCTGCCGATCCCCGGCCTCGACGGCGGGCGCATTCTGCTCGTGCTGGTGGGCGTCGTCCGTCGCCGCCCGCTCACCTTCCAGCAGGAACAGGCCGTCACGGTGGCGGGCTTCGGCCTGGTGATGCTGCTGACCATGTTCGTGCTGGTGCGGGATGTGGCGCGGTTTTTTTAAGGGGAGTGGGGAGTGGGGCAGGGCATGCGCTTCGCTTATTCCCCTCACCCCGCTACTGCGTAGCGCCCCACATGGGCAGAGGGGTCAAACACAAGCGCCCAGTCGCTGTTTTCCACTAGAGTAGACCACTACCTTCCAGGGCAGTCAGTTATGGGCAATCGCGGAGCACGGGCGCCCTACCTGAGCTACACGATGCGGAGAACGCGGCGAAAGGTTGAGCGTGTGGGACGGATGGGAAGTTCTCTCCATAGCGGAGCGAAATCCCCCCCCCCTCGCTCCACCGGGGCGGGGGCGTCTTCTTGTTCAGAACGGTACCCGTATGGGGCCTGACCGCTTGGCCAGAACGGACTGTCCTCGTGAACGGACTGTCCTCGTGAACGGACGCCCATGAGGACGCCACTCGTCCCCATGAGGGTGCCACTCCTCTCCTGCGGAGCTTTGCAAGTCCGCCTGGCCGCTGCCCGCTGGGGGAGCCGACGCATTGGCTAAAAGCTGAAGCCCAAAAAGCAACTCAACCGCCAACCCGCCCGTCCAGCCGCCCGCTTCCACAACTGAGCCTCACCCCCATTTCCCCAAACCGCACTTTTTTATACTGTTGCCCATGAGCGACCACTCCGAACGCGACCTGCTGCGCGAACTGTTTCCCGACACGGCGCGGGAACTGTTCGGCGACGGGCCTTCCAGTGCGCCCCGCCCGGCGCTGGGACTGTATCCGGTGGCGGATGGGAGACTCGCCCTGGTCAGCGGTGACCAGCTCGCCGAGTTCACGCCGCTGGACCCCAAATTCAAGGCGGCGCTGCACTGCGATCTTTGCCATTACACCCGCTCGCGCACCGAGGCGGCGTTCTACCGGGTGTATGTGGCCGCCCGCCGGACCCGTTACGTGACGCTGTGCCTGGGCACCGAAGCCTGCGTTCAACGCGCCGGGACCACCGGCCTGACCACGCTGGCCGGGCGCATTTTTCCCATCGAGCCGATCACCGCCGACGAGCGCTGAGCCGGACGGTGGGCCGCGCCACTTGTCCTCTACGATCTATATTGTATACAATATCCATATGACCGCCCCCCAGGCCCACATTGCCAGTCCGGCTGCGTCCTTCGCCCGGCCCGCCCTGGTGCGCGAGGAGGTCTACCTGCACCTGCGGGCCGCCATCCTCGGCGGTGAGTATCTGCCCGGCGAGCGGCTCAGCGAGGCCCTGCTGGGGGTGCGGCTGGGCGTGAGCCGCACCCCCATCCGCGAGGCCCTGATGCGGCTGACCCAGGACGGCCTGATCGACGCCGAGGCCAACAAGGGCGTGCGGGTGCGGCGCCTGGAGTTGCGCGAGGTGCGCGAAACCTACGTGGTCCGCGAGGAACTCGACGGTCTGGCCGCCGCCCTGGCCGCCGATGCCCACACCGACGCCGACGCCGCGCTGCTGAAGGCTGCTTTGGAGACGCTCGAACGCACGCCGCAGGGCGGTGCCCGGCAGACGCCGCTCGATCTGGCGTTTCACCGCTGCGTCGCCGCCGCCTCGCACAACGCCGTGCTGCTCTCACTCTGCGGCGATCTGGAGGTGCGGGTGGCGCTCATCAAGCACCTGAGCCCCTCGTCCAACACCTCTCCGCAGACCGCCGAGCAGCACCGGGCGATTCTGGAGGCCGTGCTGAGGCGCGACCCCGACGCGGCCCGCGCCGCCGCCCGGCAACACGTCCGCACCTTCGCCGCGCTGGTCATTCGCCAGATGCAGCCCGACCATCCTCGACTCGCACAGGGAGAACAACCGTGATCGACCAGATCTACCGCAAAGCCGTGCTGACCATCTCCGGACAGAAGGCCGTCGAAGCCGCCATGCGGGCGCGCGGCTGGAGCCTGGCCCAGCGTTTCGTGGCCGGTGAGGCCGCCGCCGACGTGATCCGCGCCGCCCAGGAACTCGAAGCCGACGGCGTCGGCGCCATCCTCGATCTGCTCGGCGAATTCGTGGACAGCCCGGAGAGCGCCAACGTGTTTGCCGCTCAGATTCTGGGCCTGATCGACGAGGCCACGAAGGCAGGCGTCACGCCCTACCTCTCGGTCAAGCTCTCCAGCGTGGGCCAGGGATTGACGGTGGACGGATCGGACCTCGGTCTGAGCAACGCCCGGCGCATTCTGGACCGGATGCGCGAGTGCGGCGGCTTCATGGTCCTCGACATGGAGGACCACGCCCGCGTCGACATCACCTTAGAGCAGTTTCGCGTCCTGCTGGCCGAGTACGGTGCCGGGGCGGTGGGCACGGTGCTCCAGAGCTACCTCTACCGCACCGAGGCCGATCTGAAGGCGCTGTCGGAACTCAGGCCCAACCTGCGCATCGTCAAGGGCGCCTACCTGGAGAGTGCCAGCGTCGCCATGCCCGACAAGGCCGACGTGGACGCCAGTTACCGCCGCCTGATCTACGCCAGCCTGAGAGCGGGCAACCACACCAACATCGCCACCCACGACGAACACATGATCGAAGATGTGAAGACTTTTGTGGCCGCGCACGGCATCCCGCGCAGCCAGTACGAATTCCAGATGCTCTACGGCGTCCGGCGCGACCTGCAACGTGCCCTGGCGCAAGGGGGCCAGCCGGTGCGGGCCTACATTCCGTATGGTCGCGACTGGTACGCCTATTTCTCGCGCCGCATCGCCGAGCGGCCCAGCAACGCGCTGTTCGTGCTGCGCGGCCTGCTGAGAGGGTGAGGGCCAGAGGGTGAGCGCCTACCCCGATCCCGGCCACGTCAACGGCTTTTACCTCGGCCAGTTCTTCGGGCTGCTCGGCTGGTCGGGTCGCCACGCCGACTACGCCACCATCCTGCACCCGCTCGAAGGCTTCGACCCGTACCAGAGCGCCGACATGGCCCACCTGGCCCGGCTGCTGACCCCCTGGCTCGACTCGCTGAGCGAGGCCCAGGACGCCGCCCTGGCCCGCACCTGGGCGTATGCCGTCTCCGAGTTCGACGACCGCGACCTGAGCTGGTTTCTGCTCGGCCACCTGCCCGCGCTGCCTGACCATCCCCGCGCCTTCCTGAGTGATTTGGCCGCCAACCTGTACCCGCAGGGCTTACCCGAGGTGGACGCCCAGATGCACCGCCGCGACAGGGAGACAGATTCGCTGTTCGACCTAGCGTAGGTGAGGTTGAGATTTCCCTTGCACAGCATCCTGACTAGATTCAAACTTTGTCGGCAAAAAAAGGAGTGCAGCGAATGTATGGGCCAATGCTGGAAGTTGAGATGAATTGTGTTTGGGAGCGTGGCGAATGGCGAGTTGTCGTGATCTCGGACGGCCCATATAGAGGTCGGTACGTCAACTGCTCTAAAAGTATTCGGGGCGATGGTGTAAAGCTTCGAGGTCTTGTTCTTGGTAATACGAAGGAGGACGCCAATGAGGATTTCTGCGTTTTGGTCAACTCAGGTGGCAACAGGGATTGGACAGCGTTCACAAAAATATTTGACCCTCGACCATAGCAGTTCAAAAGCAATCACCAAGGAATCTCACCCATGATCAAAGTCGAACCCTACCGCCCTCAACCCTTCATCGATTTCAGCCTCCAGGCCAACGTGGACGCTTACCAGGCCGCACTCGCCAGGGTCCGCGCCGAGTTGCTGGGCAAACATTATCCGCTGATCATCGACGGCGAACGCATCGACACCGCTGAAAAACTGCTCAGCACCAACCCCTGCGACACCTCCGAGATCGTCGGCAGCACGGCCAGAGCCACCACCGAGCACGCCCAACGCGCCCTCGACGGCGCCTGGACCGCCTGGGCCACCTGGAAGGCCTGGGACGTGGACGCCCGCGCCCGGATTCTGCTGGGGGCCGCCGCCATTCTCAAGCGTCGGCGCCTGGAAGCCTGCGCCCTGATGACCCTGGAAGTCGGCAAGAACTACGCCGAGGCAGACGTGGAGGTGGCCGAAGGCATCGATTTTCTCGAATACTACGCCCGTGAGGCCATGAAGTACGGCGGCTTCGGCGCGGCGGACACCACCTGGTACGAGGGCGAGGAAAACGGCCTGATGTACCTCTCCTTAGGCGTCGGCGTCAGCATTTCGCCCTGGAACTTTCCCTGCGCCATCTTCGCCGGAATGCTGGCGGCGCCCATCGTGGCCGGAAACTGCGTCATCGCCAAGCCCGCCGAGGACTCCGGCATGACCGCCGCCTTTGTGGTGGACATTCTGATCGAGGCCGGACTGCCTGCTGGCGTGCTCCAGTTTCTGCCCGGCGTCGGCGAGGAGGTCGGCGAGTACCTGGTCCAGAGCGCCCGGACGCGCTTCATCACCTTTACCGGCTCGCGCAGCGTGGGCCTGCACATCAACGAGGCGGCGGCCAAGGTTCACAAGGGTCAGAAGTGGCTCAAGCGCGTCATCTTAGAACTCGGCGGCAAGGACGCCCTGATCGTGGACGAAACCGCCGACATTCAGGGCGCCGTGACCGCTGCGCTCCAGGGCGCCTTCGGCTTCAACGGCCAGAAGTGCAGCGCCATGAGCCGCCTGGTGGTGGTGAACAGCGTGTACGACAGTGTGGTGGACGCCTTCGTCGAGCGGGCGGCGGCGCTCACCGTCGGCACGGGCGAGGCCAACGCCAACGTCACCGCCGTCGTCAACGCCGAATCCTTCGACAAGATCAGGGCGTATCAGGAGATCGGCAAGGGCGAAGGCAAGCTGCTGCTCGGCGGCCAGGCGCCTGGCAAGCACGGCGGCAAGACCGGCCACTACGTCCAGCCCACCATCTTCGGCGACGTGGACCGGCACGCCCGCATCGCCCAGGAGGAGATTTTCGGGCCGGTCATCACCGTGCTGCGTGCCCGCGACTGGCAGGACGCGCTCGACATCGCCAACTCCACCGAGTACGGCCTGACCGGCGGCGTGTGCAGCCGTGACCGCGCCCGGCTGGAGCAGGCTAGAAACGAGTTCGAGGTCGGCAACCTGTATTTCAACCGTAAGATCACCGGCGCCATCGTCGGCGTGCAGCCCTTCGGCGGCTACAACATGTCCGGCACCGACTCCAAGGCGGGCGGCCCGGAGTACCTGGGCAACTTCATGCAGATGAAGGCGGTGACCGAGCGCTTCTGAAGCACAGGCTGGGTGCATCCGCTATAATTTATGATACATGACACATAAGTATCCGCTCAAGGCCACCTTCCGGTTCATCACCCTCTCGCCGGAAGTGCAGGTCAAAGACGCCGACGAACGGCTGCTGATGCAGGTCAAGCAAAAACTGCTGACGCTGCGGGAAGACACCACCATCTACGGTGACGAGGCCAAGACGCAGCCGCTCTACCGCATGAAGGCCAATCAGATCATCGGCTTCCGGGCGGTGCATACCATCACCCGCATCAAGGACGAAACCGTGGTCGGTGGCCTGCGGGCTGCCGGGCTACGCAGCATCTGGCGGGCCAGCTACGACATCACCGACGCTTCCGGTAACACGCTGCTGCACATTCAGGAGGGCAATCCCTGGGTCAAGGTGCTCGACGGCCTGCTCGACGAGATTCCGCTCATCGGGCCGCTGATCGCCATGTTCATCAACCCGTATTACACCGTCCGCACGCCTGGGGGCGCCGACGTGTTCCGCATCCTGAAAAAGCGCTCCTTCGTGGCCCGGCACTTTCTGCTCGAACGCCTCGGCGACTCACCCGAAGGCGTCAGCGAAGACCTGGCCGCCATCACGCTCGTCGAGGTGGCGATGCTGGAGCGCAACCGCCAGTAGACCAGGCGAGCGCAGAGGGGGCCAGCCGCTGCTGATGTGGGCTGGCCCCCTCGTGTCTGGAATTTATAATATATACAGCCGTGGGGATACAGCCGTAGGGCCGGAGTGGTCGCTGTCGTGGCAGCCTCGTCACCGCTTCACTATTTTCGCTCGCGTTGCGCCCAGAGCAGTACTCCGAATTACGCCACGGGGAAAACAGCCTCCCCGCGCCTCCATTCTGCGTCCTGCTCAGTTAAAACTACTCGCTCCGCTCGGTCATAAAAAGACCCTTTTTATGACATCTGCTCTAGGCTGTTGCGTCCAGACTGCCGCCGTGACCATTTTGCGCCTGCTGTCGCTCACGTCCGTCGTGTTGATGCCGACGTTGACGCCTGCCGTGCCTGCCGAAGAAACCGATCACCGGACGCTGAGCCGGGCATAGACTCTTTGCATGACTGAGCGTGTAACAGCCCTCCGGAACGCCCTGATCGACGGTCTGGTCAGCCGCCAGGTCATCCGCTCGCCTGCGGTGGAAGCGGCCATGCGGGCCGTGCCGCGCCACCATTTCGCGCCCTGGCTCTCGCTCGAAGACGCTTATTTCGATGACTCGTTCCTGCTGCCGGAGGCCACCGCGCAGGCGCCCGCGACCATCTCCCAGCCGACGGCGGTGGCGGCCATGCTGGAGGCGTTTGACCTCCACCCCGGTCTGCGCGTGCTGGAAATCGGCGCCGGAAGCGGCTACAACGCGGCGCTGATGGCCGAGCTGGTCGGGCCAACTGGCAGCGTCGTGACCGTCGATCTGGAGGCGTCCATCGTGGAGGCGGCCCGGCCCCGGCTGGCGCACTATGCCAACGTGCAGGTCATTCACGGTGACGGCGCCGACGGCTGGGCGCCCGGTGCGCCTTACGACCGGATCGTCGCCACCGTCGGCGCCTGGGATGTGCCGCCCGCCTGGGCCGAACAGCTCGCGCCGGAGGGCAAACTGGTCTTCCCGCTGCACCTGGGCGGCGAATCCGAGGAGCACGTGCTGATCTCGCTGCGAAAGGATGGCCCGATCCTCGTCGGTGCTGGACTGCTCGCGCTGGGGATGGTGTTGATGCGCGGCGCGTCTTCGGCTGCGGGTCACGCGGGCGCCGCGCCCGCCCAGGACGGTGAACGCTGGTCGGGCGCCCCCGCTGACGAACTGATCGTCACAGTTTATCCACACGGCACGCCGCACGACCTGGCGCCGGACGAGAAGCTGATCGACAAGCCCTCGGCCCGGATCGTGCTGCGCCACCGCTACGCGACGTCGCGGTTCACGCTTGGGAAGTAGTCAAGCCTGCTCTCCCAGCCACTCTCGCGTCGCCTTAACCGCGCCTTGATGGAAGTCGCGGTAGAAACCTGGCACGGCGTCCGGTGTAGTGCCCAGCCAGGTCAACGCCGCCTCGTAGCTCAGTTCCGGCGCGTCGGCAAGGCCAGCACTGACCAGTTCCGCCAGCCGGTCCAGATACGCCAGATTCCGCGCCATCAGATCCGGCGACGATGTTCCGCCGTGACACGGCAGCACGAAGGCCGGGTCCAGCGCCGTCATCCGCTCCAGTGAGGCCCGCAGCGCGTCCAGATCCGAATACGTGCCGATGCACGGCCAGGGGTACTCCGCCGCGTCACCGGCCAGCAGCGTCCGTACTTCGGGTATCCACACCGAGACGTGACCCTGCCGGTGCCCCGGCGTGGGGAAGAGGTGCAGGCTCAGGTCGCCTCCGTCCAGCGTGAGCGTATCGGGGAAGGTCAGGTGCGGCGGTGTCAGCTTTACCGCCTCGAAGCGGGTGTCCTGCGCCTGTTGTGAAGCCAGCACGGCGCGGGCCTCCTCCGAGTGCAGCCGGGCGGCAGTGGCCTCGCTGGCGACGATCAAACCGCGCAGGTCGCCACGTTCAAACACCTGATTCCCGTACACATGGTCCCAGTCGGCGTGGGTGTTGATGACGACGACCTGCCGCGCTCCTGCGTCCACGCTCGTCAGCTCGATTACCTGCCGCATCAGCTCCGGCGTGGACATGCTGTCGAGGTAGATGAGCATTCGCTCGGTCACGACCACGAAGGTATCGACCTCCTCGCCCGCCCGGAAGCAGCGGATGCGGGGGTCGAGGCCAGGGTGGTAAAACTCCTGTACGGTCATCGGCGAGGACATGCGCCCAGTGTCCCACAACACAAGAAGGGAGAGCCGCATTTGGCCCTCCCCTCCGTCCTGGCTGACTTCGGTCCAGCTCTACTCAATCCAGGAAGTCGCGCAGCTTCCGCGTCCGGCTCTCGTGGTACTTGAGCTTGCGCAGCGCCTTGTTCTCGATCTGGCGGATGCGCTCGCGGGTCACGTTGAAGCGCTGGCCGACCTCTTCGAGCGTGTGCTCGCGCCCGTCCACTAAGCCTTTGCGGAACTTGAGGACCATCGCCTCACGCTCGGTCAGCTTGCCCAGGGCCTTTTCCAGCTCCTCGGACAGCAGGGTCTTGGCGGCGTTCTCGACGGGCGAATCCAGATTCTCGTCGGGAATGAAGTCGCCGTAGAAGCTGTCCTTCTCGTCACCGATAGGCGTTTCCAGCGACACCGGCTCCTGGCTGACCTTCTGGACCTCCTCGACCTTAGCGGCGTCCCAGCCCGGCCCCATCGCCTCGGCGATCTCCTCGTAGGTGGGTTCGCGCGACAGTTCCTGCTGAAGCTGCCGGGCCGTGCGGGTCAGCTTGTTGATGGTCTCGACCATGTGGACCGGAATGCGGATGGTGCGGGCCTGGTCGGCGATGGCCCTATTGATGGCCTGGCGAATCCACCAGGTCGCGTAGGTGGAAAACTTGTAGCGGCGGCGGTACTCGAACTTCTCGACGGCCCGGATCAGGCCCTGGTTGCCTTCCTGAATCAGATCGAGAAAGCCCAGGCCGCGCCCGGTGTACTTCTTGGCGATGCTGACCACCAGGCGCAAGTTGGCCTCGATGAGCCCCTGGCGGGCGGCGGCGCCGTCTTCCATCTGGCGCTTGAGGCGGCGCTGGGCGCGTTCCTCCAGGTCCGGCTCCTCGTCGTAGCCTTTGCGGGCTTCCTCGCCCTCCTCGATGCGGCGGGCCAGCGCGATCTCCTCTTCCAGCGTCAGCAGCGGCACCCGCCCGATCTCGTGGAGGTACTGGCGCACCGGGTCGTTGCTAACGGCGCGGGGCATGTCGTCGAAGTACTTCTCTTCCTCCTCGGCTTCCTCGGCTTCCTTCTCCTCGGCCTCGGCCTCGTCTTCCTCTTCCTCGTCCAGATCCTGAATCTCGATTTGCTGGCCCTGGATGTAGAGCTGCAAATCCTCGAAGGCCCCTTCTGTTTCGGGGTCCATTCCGGCGGCTTCCAGGGCGGTGGCCAGGGCGGCGGCGATGTCCTCGCTGCCCAGCGTCCCGGCGGCTTTACCAGCCTTGAGCAGCTCCTGAATGCTCGAATGCAGGTAGTAGGGCTTCTCCGGCATCACCAGGGCGCTCAACTTGCTGGTTTTGGACTTGCTGACCTTTTCCGCTTTGGGTGCGGCGACTTTCTCAGGAGGAGCCTTGCCGGTGCCGGTTTTTGCGGTGCCGACCTCGCCAGCACCGGTTGCAGCGCCGCCCCTATCAGCCCCACTCACCCCGGCAGGCTTGGCGGCGCCCGCTCCCCTGGGGCCAGCTTTGGCTTTAGTCGCCGCTTTGGGGGCCGCAGCCTGGGGGGCCGCCGCTTTGGGGGCCGCAGCCTGGGGGGCCGTGACGGCTGCTCCCTTGACTGTCACTTCCTTGACTGTCACTCCCTTAGCTGCCGCCGCTCCGGTTGCCGCCGAGGTGGTTTCGCTTCCGGCGACCCTGGCGGCCTTGGCGCCTTTGGCGGCGCGGGGTTTGGGCGGCGCGGCCTTGACGGTTTTGCTGACTCCTGGCTTGCTGGCTCCCGGCTGACCTGTACTCGCTTCGGGGCTGGGCGCCGCCTTGGCCTTGGCCGTCGGCGTTTTGGCCCCCGGAGCTTTGGCCGCAGGTGCCTTGGCCGCAGCAGGTTTGACCGTAGCAGGTTTGACCGCCGTGGGTTTCGCCGTGCTGGCGGCTACGGCGCTGGCCCGCGCAGGCCGGGGCGCTTTTTCGGCAGGGGCGCCTGGAACGGGGGGTTGAACTTTCTTGCGGGTACGGGGGGACTGCTCAGCCATGCTTGCTCCAGTGGGCCACCACAGACACAGGCCAGGGCGAGGCGTGCGGCGGCGGTATGAATGCGGCGGTATGAATGCGGCGGTGTGGATTCAGATGGATGTGAACTCAGAAGGAAAATCAGGAGGGGGAAAACTCAGCGGAGGAAAAAACGCTTGGCGCGTGGTTCACGTAACGGGTTAATCTAGCAGATGGGCGGCGCGGTGCGGCTCCGGGGCTCACGTTTTCACGTTTTGCAGGGCCAACTCACGTCGATTTATCTTCCCCTGGCAACATTGAAGAAAACGTCGTCCTGGCGCGGCTTGTACTCCCTCATTCTCGCGGCCCTGGCTACAGCACAAAACGGCATCCTCGTCATCTTCCAGCTCCCTGTGCGTGCCTAGAGCAGATGTCATAAAAAGACCCTTTTTATGACCGAGCGGAGCGAGTAGTGTTGACTGAGCAAGGCGCAGAATGGAGGCGCGGGGAGGCTGTTTTCCCCGTGGCGTAATTCGGAGTACTGCTCTAAGCCCTCCATCATCCCCGGCACTGCATCCTCTACACTGCGCTCCCATGCCCCGCCCCCTGCCGATCCTCACCGCGCCCACCGCTGCTGGCAAGACCGCCCTGGCGCTGGAACTGGCCGGGGCCTTCCCGCTGGAGATCGTCTGCGCCGACGCCTTCACGGTCTACCGGGGCCTGGACATCGGCACCGCCAAACCCACGCCCGCCGAACGCCAGCACACTCCCCATCACCTGCTCGACGTGGCCGACGTGCGCGAGAACTTTACGGTGGCCCGCTGGCTCCGGCTGGCCGAGGCCGCCATCGCCGGGGTTGTGGAGCGTGGCCGCCTGCCGCTGATCGTGGGCGGCACCGGCTTTTACCTCTCGGCCCTGGTGCGCGGCCTGCCGCTGACCCCGCCCGGCGACCCGGCTGTGCGCTCACAGACCGAAACCGAGCTGCATGAACGCGGTCTGGACGCCTTGCTGGCCGATATCGCCGCCCTCGACCCCGCCGAGGCGCGGCGCATGGAGCGCAATCCGCGCCGGGTCGTGCGGGCTCTGGAAATCTACCGCATCAGCGGGCGGTTTCCGGGGTCGTTCGGCTACAGCGCTCCGGCGCAGCGCTACCGGGTATTTGCCTTCAACTCGCCTGACCAGGACGCCCGCATTGCCCGGCGGGTAAAGACCATGCTGCGCACCGGCTGGCCGCAGGAGGCCGAGTGGCTGGCTGCTCAGGTGCCGCCCGGCGCCCAGCCGCGCCCGACGGTCTGGCAGGCGCTGGGCTACCCGCAGGCGCTGGCCCTCTGGCGCGGCGAGGTGAGTTTCGGGGACGCGCAGGAGCAGATTTTCCGCGCCACCCGCCAGTACGCCCGCCGTCAGCTCACCTGGGCCAGAACCCAACTGGGCGCCGAGATTCGTGACCGTGGCGAGGTCGAGAAGCTGCTGCGAGCCTTCCTGTCATCCGAAGATCAGTTGGAATGAACGGAAGGTCGCCCCAGCCCCACACCCGGATCAAGCGTTCCTCAAGCGCCTGAGCGCTCTCCCAGGCGGACCAGGCGCCATTTCCAGTCTGGGCAGCGCTTTACACTCGCGCCATGACCGCCGATCCTTCCGCGTCCACAGCCACGTCTACGGCCGCGTCCAGCCGGGCCGTGCTGCGATTGCCCGAATTCCGCGCCATGCTGCTGGCCGCCGTCACCAGCACCCTGGCGGGCCGCGCCGTGGGCCTGACGGTGGCGTATCAGCTTTACCAGCTCACCCACAACCCGCTGACGCTGGGCCTGCTGGGGCTGGTCGAGGCCATTCCGGCGCTGAGCCTGGCGCTGCTCGGTGGGGTGGTGGCCGACCGCAACGACCGCCGCCGCATCCTGCTCATGACCATCACGGCGGAGGTGGTCTGCGCCGCGCTGTTCACCCTCTACGCGCCGCACGCCGCCCAGGGCGGGTTGTGGCCGCTGCTGGGGCTGATCTTCGTGCTGGGCATGGCTCGCGGTTTTTCCGACCCGGCGCTGCCCGCCTTTCAGGCCCAGGTCGTGCCGCGCGAGCTGCTGCTGCGGGCCTCGGCCTGGCGCTCGTCTGCCGCTCAGGCCGCCGCGATTGCCGGTCCGGCGCTGGGCGGTGTGCTGTACGCCCTGGTCGGGGCCACTGGGGCTTACGCCTTCGCCTGCGTGCTGCTGGTCGTCTCGCTCGGCTGCGTGCTGTACGTCAAGGCCAAGCCCATTCCGGCCTTCACGCCCGGCGAGCGGCTGGGAAAGAGCATCAAACTGGGCGTCGCCTTCGTGATGCAGCGCCAGGTCCTGGTCGGCAGCATGGCGCTGGACCTGTTCAGCGTGCTGTTCGGCGGCGCGGTGGCGCTGCTGCCGGTCTTCGCCTCGCCGGACATCCTGAACGTCGGCCCGCGCGGTCTGGGCCTGATGGTCGCCGCCCCCAGCATCGGCTCGCTGGCGGTGACGCTCTACGCCGCCCGGCACCCGCCCGGCAGACACGCGGGCCGGATACTCCTGAGCGTGGTGGCCGGATTCGGCGTCTCGATGATCGTCTTCGGACTGTCGCGCAACCTGTACTTGAGCGTGGCCGCGCTGATCGCCGCTGGCCTGTTCGACGGCGTGAGCATGGTCATCCGCAACGCCACCCTCCAGCTCCGCGCCCCGGACCACATGCGCGGGCGGGTGAACGCGGTGAGCGGCATGTTCATCGGCGCCAGCAACGAACTCGGCGCCTTCGAGAGCGGGCTGGCGGCCAGCGCCCTCGGCACCGCCCGCAGCGTCTGGCTCGGCGGCATCGTGACCCTGCTGGTGGTGGCCGCCACCGCCGTGCTGGCCCCCGAACTCCGGGCCATGGACCTGGGCGAGAACGTCCCTACCGACGATGAGGACGCGCCCCAGCCGGTGGCGACCTCGTGAGCGTGCCCAGCTTCTGTTTCGCCCTGGCCCCCTTCTCACCGCCTATCCTGAAGCCGTGACCACCTCCACTCCCCGCGTGACCGTCATCACCGGCTCGGCCCAGGGCATCGGGCGCCGCACCGCCGAGCTGTGCGCCCTGCGCGGCGACGCCCTGGCGCTGCTCGATCTGCGATCCTCGCCCATTCCAAACGGGGCCGACGCCCTGATGTTGACCGGCGACCTCAGCGACGAGGGGGTGGTCCTGGCGCACAAGGCGGCCATTCTGGAGCGCTGGGGCCGGGTGGACGCGCTGGTCAACAACGCCGGGATCAGTTTTATTACGCCCGCCGAACTGACCACCGCCGCCGCGTTCCGGCGCGTGCTGGACGTGAATCTGACCGCGCCGTTCCTGCTGTGCCGCGAGCTGGGCCAGGTGATGCTCACTCAGCGCCGGGGCGCGGTCGTCAATATCTCCAGCGTGGCCGGGTTGCTGGCCGTCTCGGACCGGGCCGCCTACAACGCCAGCAAGCACGGCCTGATCGGCCTGACCCGCACCCTGGCCGCCGAGTGGGGCGCACGCGGCGTCCGCGTCAACGCCGTCTGCCCCGGCTGGGTCAAGACCGAGATGGACGCGGCGGACATGGGTTCGGGCGCCTACACCGACGCCGACATCGAGGGCCGCGTGCCGATGGGCCGCTTCGCCACCCCGGATGACATCGCCCGCGCCGTGCTGTACCTCACCGACGAGGCCGCCAGCCCCTTTGTCAACGGCGTCACCCTCAGCGTGGACGGCGGCTGGGCCTCTGACGCGAGCTGGGAGAGCCTGAGAGTGAGCAAGCGCTGAGCGTTACCTGACTGTCCTGCTCAGCGCCAGCCGGAAGCCCGCCAATCGTCCCAGCCCCAGCGCCGGATACCCGACTTCCCGCGCCGCCTCGTCGCCGTAGAGGGCCGCGAAGCAACTCGGCCAGTGTGCAGAGTCCAGAACCGGTGCCAGAATGCTCCGGGTGTAGTCCAGTTCGTCCGGGTCCAGCACCAGCGGCTCACCGCCGAACAGGCCGCCGCCCGCGCCCAGCGCCGCGCCTTCCTGCGCCAGCATTTGGTTCAGAGTTCGGGGCAATCCGAATTCGAGTTGCCAGGCGGCTCTTCTCACCGCGCTTTTAAGTTCGGAGCGGAGATAGTCCGGCGTCGGCTCGGTGTGCGTCCAGAGCTGCACCGTGACCCATTTGCCGCTGCTTATCTGCGGCACCTTCTCGCCCTCGAAACGCCAGCTCGCGTCGCTGAGCCAGCGCTGCGTCCAGCCGTTGCC